>DATMSY010000217.1:0-34768 GCA_035565135.1 Devosia sp. | reverse complement strand
GACAGCCGAACGCAATGGCTTCCTCTACGACTTCGTCGACGCCTACAACCGAACCCGCCTCAAAGCCATCGGATACATCGCCCCTAAACAGGCCCTCGATAATCAGACGGAACTGTACACGAAAGCGGGAACCTCCGTTTTACGGTGCATCAGCAAACAGAGGTTCCCGCTTTCGCGGGAATGACACTGTGGGTTTGCAATATTGGTGCTTGAAACAGGCTATCGGCTTGCGCCTCCCTCCCCATTTGAGAGGATGAAGGAGGCAGCCCCGCCTACTTCCAGGTAAACGCCCGCGTCACGGCATAATTGAACACCGAGCTCATGATCGCGCCCGACAGGCCCGCAATGAACGTCTGGTGATTGGCCTGATAGATCGCATTGGCCACCGAGATATTGGCAATGCCGCCCAGCGCGCAGATGCCACAGAACCCGATCAAGCCCGTGATCAGCTTGAACCCATGCAGCTTGCGATCGGCATAGGTCAGATTGTTATTGAGGAAGAAATTCCACGTCATGGCAATCAGCGTGGCCGCAATCTGCGACACCACGAAATTGGCCCCGATGGCCGAGGTGAAGAGCCAGAGGCTCGCCAGATGCACCACCACGCCCGTGCCGCCGACCAGGCCAAACAGCAGAAAGCTCGGCGGCAACACGCCCCCAGTAAGCTTGGAAAACCACAGCCCCAGATATTGGATGACGATCAGCGGGTTCATCTTGCTCTCGCCCGCATGGCGCGGCCGGAACACATAGGGCACTTCGGCGATCTTGAGCGGACTGCCCATCCGCGCCGACGTCACGATCAGGTCGATCAGAATCTTGAAGCCGTCGCTGGCAAGCTTGGGCGCGGCCTTGAGCGCCGCATCCCGCCGCATCAGGAAGAACCCGCTCATCGGGTCGCTCACATCCTGCCCGGCAATCATCACCGCCAGCTTGGTTGCCAATTGGCTGCCCGATAGCCGCGTCTTGCTCAAGCCATCCCCGGCCGAACCGCCGCCGATAAAGCGCGAGCCGATGACGAGATCAGCACCATTCAGCGCTTCCTCGAGCATTTTGGGCAGAATGGCTTCGTCATGCTGCAGATCGGCATCGATCACTGCCACATAGGGCGCCGAGGTCACCGCCATGCCTTCGATACAGGCCGAAGCCAGCCCCCGCCGCCCGAACCGGCGCAGGCAGCGTACATTGGCGTAAACGCGCGAAAGTTCATTGACCACGTCGGCCGTGCCATCGGGACTATTGTCGTCGACGACAATCATTTCCCAAGCCGTATCGCCCAAAGCCATGGCGAGCTTTTCATAGAGCAACTCAATATTGCCCCGCTCATTATAGCTGGGAACAATCACCGCCAATTGGGCAGGGCTGAAACTGGCTGTTTGTACGGCAGAAGTCTCGATAGCGGGGCCAACCGACATGGGTGTTACCTGTTGCTTAATTTTATACCACCACCCGCAAGGCGCTACAAAGCACGAGATCGCCAATTGGTTGCACGCAAATAACGGATGGCTGCCTTGCAATTGACGCAGATGTCCCCACGCATGGATCTATGTCAACCAATCTTGAACGGCCTTTCAGGGTGAGCCCATGGCGATTTTCGAGAAAAGCAGCGCCGAAAACCTTCTAGCGGCCACCGCCACGCCCGTGCCGGTCGAAGGCGCCATTGCGCTGCCGGCCGCCGGCCCCTTCGACATCAGCGGTTCGCGAACCCTCGCCTATATTCTGCTGCTGCCGCTGTTCTTCCTGCTCACCGGCCTGCTGCTGCGCTTCCTCGCCTTCCGCACGGCTATGCCCGACGCCGATCTCACCCAATATTTCGACGAGCTCTGCCGCTGGGATTGCAGCTGGTATGTGAAAATGGCCGAAACCGGCTATGACCGCTTTCCCGTGCCCGGCCGCATCAATGCCGGCAATTGGGCTTTCTTCCCCTCCTTCCCCATGCTGGTGGGCGGCGTGCATGCGCTGCTCCCCTTCCCCACCATCGTCACGGCAAGCCTGGTCTCGCTGGTCACCACCTATGCCGCGGTCCTCGCTGCCTGGCCCCTGCTCGGGCGCGACCGCTTCGCCTACGCGCTCTATGCCGCCTTCATGCTCAGCGGCCCGGTCTCGTTCTATTTCACCAGCTTCTTCACCGAGCCGCTCTATGTGCTGATGACCACCCTGGTCTTTGCCCAATTGGCCCGCTCGCGCTATCTCAGCGCCGGCGTGGCCGCGGCAATCCTTTCGGCCACCCGTATCGTCGGCGTCTTCGCTTCGCTCGCCATCGGCCTGCAAGCCTTGCTCGATTACCGCCGCAACGCCGGCACCTGGCGCGGCGCTATCCCGGCGCTGCTGGGCAACCCACAATTGGTCCTCGCCCTCTTCATCGCCCCGCTCGGGCTCTTTGCCTATATGGCCTTCCTCTATTTCTGGATGGGCGATGCCCTCGCCTTCAGCCATGTGCAGCGCGCCTGGGCCCGCACCATCGCCAATCCCCTGACCTATCTCTGGCAGGGTTTTGGCAATCGTCCCGATGCAGGCTGGGCCCCCTCCAGCTCGCAAATCCTGGCCATGGCCGCAGCCAGCGGGCTCGTGCTCACCGGCGTGCTCGCCTGGCGCCGCCAATGGCCGGCGGCGCTGTTCTGCCTCCTCGCCATTCTCATTCCGCTGGCAGCGGGCCTCGCCTCCATGCTCCGCTTCATGACGGCGCTGACCCCGCTTACCATTACGCTAATGACCCTGCTCGCCCGCCGCCGCTGGCTGTTCTGGCTGAGCCTCGCCGCCATCCTGCTGGGCGCCTACACCACGACCCTGGCCTGGTTCGGAGGCAATGTTGCGCTGGTCTGATAACCCCTGGGCCATACCCCTCTATGGCCTTGCCGCGGCTCTGGCTCTGGGCGAGCTGGCCGTGGTCTGGCTGATGCTCAATCCCAATGTCCCGCCCGATTACCGCGCCTATTACATCGACAAGACCACCACCTGCCTCGCTCAGCCCGTCACCGCCGCTTATACTCTGGGCACCAGTATCGACTTCCGCTCCGGCGGCCCCGATACCCGCGAGCTGCTGCCCTGCGGCTGGGAGGGCCCCACGGGCGACGGCATGCACGCCCTGGGCGAAAGCGCTCGCCTCGCCTTTGCCGTGCCCACCGAAAACCTGACGCTGACCCTGGAACTGACTGGCGTCACCCTGCCCGGCCCGCGCCAGCAGGCGGTCATGGTCTCGGCCAATGGCATAAATTTGGGCAAGGCCATGGTCACCCCCGGCAAGACCAGCCGCTTCACCTTCCCCCTGCCCGCCCGCGCCATCGCCAATGGCCGCGCCGACATCCTGCTCGACCTCCCCGACGCCGTCACCACCAGCCCCGGCCAATCCAATGTCCGCAAACGCTCGATCAAACTGGTCATGGCAAGTTTGACGCCGGCGACGACGGCCGGTGCACGCTAAAGCATAACGAAGGCCATCGGCTCTATGGCTTCCCTCCCGCTTGAGGGGAGGGTTCACCCGGGTTCACGTCCCGCACGGTGTCATTCCGGCGGAGGCCGGAAGCCATGTCCGCATCTGGCCACAACCGCTGGCATATCCAAATGCTCACAGCATGGATCCCGGCCTCCGCCGGGATGACACCGCGTTCGTGATTGCATCTGGAATAGACAATGCCCTCAAGAGGGGAATGAGCTAAATTCAGCTCAATCGTCCGACGGCGCCGCCACCATGCCCAGGGCGCTCATATAAAGCTCGAGCAGGGCTTCCTGCTCCATGCGCTCATTGGCGTCCTGCTTGCGGATCGCCACGATCTTGCGCAGGATTTTGGTGTCGAAGCCATTGCCCTTGGCTTCGGCATAGATTTCCTTGATGTCGGCGGCGATGGCGGACTTTTCTTCTTCCATGCGCTCGATGCGTTCGATGAACGCACGGAGCTGGTCCTGGGCAACGCTGTCTTCGGCCATTCTTTTGATCCTTTGGGTGGGGCATTTGCCCGCTTCGCGGCAAGCCGCGAAAGCAAAAAATATCATCCGCGCAGGCGCGCGCGGCGTTGGGCTTGGTTCAAACCCAGAGCCGGTTCCGGTTCAAGCCTTTTGTGGGCCAATCCACACCCGGAACGGGCTTGCAAATGCGTGGGTGCCGCAATGCGGTCACATCCTTGCGAGTCCCGCCCCTTTCGCGCCCGCAATTCCGTCAAACCGCCGCTTTAGCCATTGACCTCAGCCCCACCTTGTTATCAAACAGGCTCGTTTTTCCCGATGATTTCCGGCACGCTCTTGCGAACTCTCCGTCTCGGTCTAACCCTGGTCGGGGCGACGCTTTCAAGCCTCGCCTTCTTTGCCCTGCCGGCAAAGGCCGATCTGCGCATCTGCAATCAAACCGCCAATCTGGTGTCGGTGGCCATCGGCTATCGCGCCGATCGCGGCTGGATGAGCGAAGGCTGGTGGCAGGCCCCTCCCGGCGATTGCCGCGTGCTCTATCAGGGCGATCTGCAGCGTCGCTTTTATTACATGTTCGCAGTCGATGATATCGGCGGTGGCGCCTGGGATGGTTCGGTATTCATGTGCACGCGTGACGAGACCTTCACCATCTTTGGGGTTGAGGATTGCCTGGCGCGGGGCTATGAGCGCACGGGGTTCTTTGAAATCGATACGCAGAACCGCACGGATTGGACTTTGCAGCTCACCGAGAGCGGCGTCGATCCGTCGGTTGTCGCACCCGGCAGCGAAGAAGATCTGGAAGATCCCACATTTCTGGTCGATCCGAACGATGTAAACGCAGCCCCACCGCAGGACGACATTCCAACTCCGGACGATGCACCCCCGCCGGACGAACCCAATAGCGAAGGCATGGATACGCAATGAGACGCATGAGACGGGCAAAGATCCTCGCTACCCTCGGGCCCGCCAGCCACGACGAGAAGATGATCGAGGAACTGGCCAAGGCCGGGGCCGACGTCTTCCGCATCAATATGAGCCATGCCAGCCACGAGCTGCTGCACCAGACCGTGTCGCGCATCCGCAGCGTCGAGGCGCGCCTCAAGCATCCGCTGGGCATCCTGGTCGATCTGCAGGGGCCAAAGCTGCGCGTCTGGAAATTTGCCGAAGGCGCCATCCAGCTCGTTGCCGGGCAGAAATTCACGCTCGATAGCCACAATGACGACAAGGGCAATGCCGAGCGCGTCTACCTGCCGCATCCCGAAATCATCGAAAGCGTCTCGGTCGGCGATCGCCTGCTGCTCGACGACGGCAAGATCGCGCTCAAGGCCACCAAGGTGGGCAATGGCGCCATCGAGACCGAAGTCATCTATGGCGGCAAGCTGAGCGACAAGAAGGGCGTGTCCCTCCCCGATACGCTGCTGCCCACCGGCGCCCTGACCGAAAAGGACCATGCCGATCTGCTCGAAGGCCTCAAGGCCGAAGCCGATTGGATCGCGCTCTCCTTCGTGCAGCGTCCCGAAGACATCATCGATGTCCGCAAGATCGTGCAGGGCCGCGCCGGCGTCATGGCCAAGATCGAAAAGCCCCAGGCCATCGATCGCCTCGAGGAAATCGTCAAGCTCTCCGACGCCATCATGGTGGCGCGCGGCGATCTGGGCGTCGAGCTGCCGCTCGAAACCGTGCCGGGCCTGCAAAAGCGCATGATCCGCATGGCTCGCCGCTATGGCAAGCCGGTGGTCGTGGCCACCCAGATGCTCGAATCCATGATCACGGCACCGGTCCCGACCCGCGCCGAAGTCTCGGACGTGTCGATCGCCGTGTTCGAAGGCGCCGACGCCATCATGCTCTCGGCCGAATCCGCCTCGGGCCAATATCCGGTCGAAGCCGTCGCCACCATGAACAAGGTGGCCGTGGCCGTCGAAAGCGACGCCAATTATCGCGGCATTATTCGCGCGGCCCAGACCGAGCCGGAGGCCACCGCCGCCGACGCCATCTCGGCCGCTACCCGCCAAGTTGCCGAAACCCTCGATCTGGCCGCCATCGTCACCTATACGGCGTCGGGCTCCACCGGCATCCGCGCCGCCCGCGAGCGGCCCGCCAAGCCCATCATCGTGCTCTCGCCCAATATGCGCACCATCCGCCGCATGTCGGTGGTCTGGGGCGTCCATTGCGTGCAGACCGAAGATGCGGTGAGCCTGGAAGACATGGTCGATCGCGCCTGCGTCATCGCCTATCAGGAAGGCTTTGCCCGCCCCGGCGACCGCGTCGCCATCACCGCCGGCATCCCCTTGGGCACGCCCGGCGCCACCAATATGCTGCGCATCGCCTTCGTCCGCCAGGACGGCGCCGGCTCCAGCTGAGGCCATCGCGGTACTGAATAATCAAAGGCCCGCGCAAGCGGGCCTTTTTGTTGCGATATGGACTTAGGCGGGAAGAGCCATCGTCACCCCGGCCAACTGCTCGGAAACCTGCCACAGCCTTTCCGAGACCGTCTGGTCGAGGGCCTGCGGCGGCACCTTTGCCGCTGTCGGAAAACCACGGGTTTCCCAAAGCCTGTCGGGCCCGTAATAGCCGCCCGGCTGCGCCTGCGGATCGGTCGCGGCATAAAGCGTCGGCAGGGCGCCCTGCGCCACGGGCTGAAACAGGAACCAGAGCAGCGACCGCGTGAGACCCATTGGACTCATCCGGCCGGGCGCATTGTGCAAGAGGTCGGTCCGCGACACGCCGGGATGGGCCCCAATGCTCGCAATCCCCCACTGACCCAGCTCGCTGCGCCGCTGCAATTCGCGCGCAAACATCAGACAGGCGATCTTGGACTGGGCATAGGCCCTGCCGGGATTATAGGCCGCGCTCGATTGCAGGTCGGCGAAGTTAATTTGTCCAGTGCGCGCCGCCACGCTGGATAGCGTCACCACCCGCGCATCCCGGCCCTTCTGCAAAAGCGGCAGCAGATGTGCCGTCAGGGCAAAATGCCCGAGATAATTCGTGCCAAGCTGCAGCTCGAAACCATCTTCGGTTTCCTGACGCTGAGGCGGCACCATGACGCCGGCATTGTTGATGAGAATATCCAGCCGCTCATGCCGCTGCTTCATTCGGCCGGCAAAATCCTCGACCGATTTCAGGCTCGCCAGGTCAAGCCGCTCGAAACGCAGCGCCGCTGTCGGGACTTCGCCGCGAATGCGTTCTACCGCCGCGGCGCCCTTTTGAGGATTGCGGCCGGCAATGATAACCTCGCCACCCGCCCGGACCAGTTCGAGGGCGTCCTCGAATCCAAGCCCGCCGGTTCCGGTAACGACCGCCAGCCGGTCTTTTTGCGATGGAATTTCAGATGCCGTCCAGTTAACCATCGAGCTTCTTCCTATAATTGCACTCAGTGCAATTTAATATTGCACTCGGTGCAACTTTTTCAAGAGGATTGATTTGACCGATCGCAAAAATAGCCAAGGACAGACCGGCGGCCTGCGCGAACGCAAGCGCCGGGAGACGCTGCGGCGCATAACCGAGGCCGGGTTGAAGCTGTTCAGCACCAAGGGCTTTGAAGCCACCACGCTGGATGCGATCGCGGCCGAAGCCGGGATTTCCCGCCGCACCTTCTTTCACTATTTCAAGTCCAAGGACGATATTCTGCTGTCCATGCAGACCGGCCTTGGCGACAGCCTGACCGCTGCCCTCGCCGGAAAGGCCCCGGGGCAGCGCCCCTTGCCGGCCCTGCGCGCCGCCGTGTTCGAGCTTGTCGCCGCCTATGCGCCGGACGATCTTCTCGCGATCGACCGGCTGATGCTGTCGAGCCAGGCCGTGCAATCGCGAAAGCAGGCCACTTACCTGCAAGACGAGGCACTGATCTTTGCCGCTCTCTGCGAGCATTGGCCGGAAGAAAACCCTGCCACCTTGCGGCTCGCCGCCCTTCTCTGCGTCGGCATAACCCGCGTCGCGATGGAAGCCTGGCGCCGCGACGGCAATCGGCGACCGCTGGCCGACTATGTCCAGGACTATTTCGAAGCGCTCGCCGGCCTTTAGCGCCGGCGCGCCTCAAGCAGGCTTTTGAGCGCCAGGAAATCGGTGGTGATCCACTCCACCGCCGAGACGAATTCGGCCTCGCTCATGCCCGGCCGCTGATAGAAGGTAAAGGTCAGCTCGGTGCCATCCTGATTGGGCATGACCCGCATCGGGGTATAGAGCAGCGGCTCGCCCGGCACGAAAACGGCATGGTCCAGCACGCCGAAATCATTGACCGGGACAAAGCGGAAATGCCGCTTGCCGAACGGCGTATCGGCCTGCCAATCGCCATTGCCCACCGGCTTGTAGCTCGCTTTGTCCACCGCGGCCCATTCGCCATAATTGCGCGGCTGCGACAGAAACCGATAGGTTCCCTCATAGGGATAATCGATCTGGATGCTGATCGTATGCGAGCGGCGCATCGGCTTTCTGCGGCGTCAGGACTGGGGCAAAAACAAAAGCCCGCTTTCGCGGGCTTGAGTCAACTTAACGAATGGTAAAACGCTTAGCCCTGACGGGCCTTGTAGCGCTTGTCCACCTTGTTGATGATGTAAACCCGGCCGCGACGGCGGACGAGCTTGTTCGCGCGGTGGCGAGTCATCAGCGCCTTCAGCGAGTTGCGGATCTTCATCTTGATATCCTCGTCAAACAAAAGGGGCGCCCAAGAGTTTTCTCTAAGCGCCGCCCGGAAACTTGGGCGCATACATAGGGAAAATGCCCCGCCCTGTCAACGCGCCAAAGCCATGGTTTTCACCGCAATCGGCGCTACGGGCGCGAAACCGTCGGCAATGCCGTTCCAATAAAACTAAGCTATTGTGCCAATTCGTCAAATGGCCGGCCATCTGCGGTCAAACCGACAAGGGGAAGTTCATGGCGCGCCAAGCCTTCGATCTGGCCGATCTGGTCACCCGCAGCCGCAACGGCCCCTGCTTCATCTGCAAAATGCTGGCCGGCGATCCCGCCTATCGCCACCACATCATTGCCGAAGACGACTTTTCCGTCGCCTTTCTGAGCAAATATCCCACCATGCCGGGCTATGCCATCGTCTGCCCCAAGGCCCATATCGAGGACCTGGCCGAGGGCCTCACCCCGGCCGATTATCTGCGGCTGCAATCGGTCGTCCACCGCCTCTCCCGCGCCCTCAAGCAGGTCTTTGATGCCGAGCGCATCTATGTGCTTTCCCTGGGCAGCCAATCGGGCAATAGCCACATCCATTGGCACGTTGCGCCCCTGCCCAGGGGCGTGCCCTATGAACAGCAGCAATATCACGCGCTGATGGCCGAGAATGGCGTGCTCAAACTCCCGGATGAAGAAATGGCGGCCATGGCCGCCCGGATCGCATCCGCTTTGGAGGGATTGGAATACCCCACCTGACCTTCCCCTGGCAGGAGATGTCTCCACGCCTGGAGCTCGATCGAGTTCCAACCACAAGGCGGTCCCTCCCCCTATCAGGGGAGGCTAGGAGGGGGTACTCCAATCTAAAAGCCCTCCTCCAATCCCTTAAACCCCCAGCACCGCCTCTTCCGGCACCTCGATCTCCCGCCAGCGATGGCACGCCACCAGGCGCCCGCCATCGATCGTTTCGAGCGGCGGCCGCTGCTCGGCGCAGAACGGCTTGGCAAACCGGCAGCGCGTGCGGAACGTGCAGCCCGAAGGCGGATTGATCGGCGAAGGAATTTCCCCCTTCAGCGCATCGATATTGCGTTGTCGCGCCAGTTTCGGGTCGGGGATCGGCACCGCTGTCAGCAGCGCCCGCGTATAGGGATGCTTGGGATCGTCATAGATCTCGTCGCCCGTCGCCAGCTCCACAATGCGTCCGAGATAGAGCACCAAAATCCGGTCCGACACATGCCGCACCACGCTCAGATTGTGCGAGATGAAGATCAGCGTCAGCCCGAATTCGTCCTTGAGCTCGGCCAGGAGATTGAGAATCTGCGCCTGGATCGAGACATCAAGCGCCGAAACCGGCTCGTCGCAGACGATCAGCTTGGGCTCGGTGATCAGCGCCCGCGCGATGCCGATGCGCTGCGCCTGCCCGCCCGAAAATTCGTGCGGATAGCGGTTGATCATTTCGGGCAATAGCCCCACCGCTTCCATGGTCTTGAGCACGCGGGCGCGCCGCTCGTCCTTCTTCAGCTCCGGCCGCAGCGTGCGCAAGGGATCGGCGATGATCTCGCCCACCGTCATGCGCGGATTGAGCGACGCCAGCGGGTCCTGGAAGATGATCTGCAGATCCTGCCGCCGCTTGCGCATTTCCTCGGCCGGCAGCTTGGTCAAATCTTGACCCAGCCACAGCACCTGCCCCTCATCGGGGCTCAGCAATTGCAGGATGCAGCGGCCAAGCGTGGATTTGCCACACCCGCTCTCGCCCACAATGCCCAGCGTCTCGCCCTTGCGGATGGTGAAATTGATATTTTCGAGCGCAGTCAACGTCAGCGGCCGCGCGAACAGGCCCGAGGAAATCGCAAAGGTCTTTTTGAGGTTCTTGATTTCGAGCAGATTGATCGGGGTCTGGTCCATCATGCGACCTTTCCGTAAGTCATCGGCCCCTCATAGAAACAGGCCTTTTCCCGGCCATTGCCGGTCTCGGTCAATAGCGGTCGTTCATTGAGGCAGCGGTCGAAGGCAAAGGCGCAACGCGGATTGAACGAGCAGCCCTTGGGCAGGTGTTCGAGACTGGGCGGCAGGCCCTGGATCGGGTCGAGCCGTTCGGCCCGCTTGGCGATATGGGGCGTCGAATGCAGCAGCCCCAGCGTATAGGGATGGCGCGGATCGTAGAACAGATCGTCGGTCACGCCCTTTTCCACGGCCCGCCCGCCATACATCACCATCATCCGGTCGGCGACGCCCGCCACCACACCCAGATCATGGGTGATCAGCACCAGCGACGTGCCGAAATCATCGGTCAGCGTCTTGAACAGGTCCAGCATCTGCGCCTGCACCGTCACGTCGAGAGCCGTGGTCGGCTCGTCCGCGATCAGGATTTTGGGCTGGCACAGCAGCGCCATGGCGATCATCACCCGCTGCCGCATGCCGCCCGAAAGCTCATGCGGATAGGCATTGGCGCGCTTGGCCGGTTCGGGAATCCCGACCCGCTCAAGCATTTCCACCGCCGACTTCACAGCCTTGCCCTTGTCGAAGCCGCGATGCTTGACCAGCACTTCGGCCAGCTGCGTCTTGACCCGCAGCGTCGGGTTGAGCGAGGTCATCGGGTCCTGGAAGATCATCGCAATATCCTTGCCGCGATAGATATCCAATTGGCCCGGCGCCAGCCCGATGAGGTTGACATCGCCCATCATGGCGCGGCCGCCCGTGCGGCCATTCTTGGCAAGCAAGCCCATGATGGCGAGAAAGGCCTGGCTCTTGCCCGATCCGCTCTCGCCCACCACGGCCAGGGTTTCCCCTTCCGACAGCGCGAAATTCATCTCGCGCACGGCATGCACTTCGCTCTCATGGAGGGCGAAGGTCACCGACATGTCTTCGACTTTGAGGACTTGTTTCATGTTAGCGATCCTTGGGGTCGAGCGCGTCGCGCAAGCCGTCCCCGATATAGGTGAAACAGAGCAGCAGCGTCACCAGCACGCCCGCCGGCCCCAGCAGCATCCAGGGCAGCACTTCGGCCACCGGCGCGCCGAACGAAATCAGCGTACCCAGCGAAGTCTGCGGCTCCTGCACGCCAAGCCCGAGATAGCTCAGGAAGCTCTCGGCGATGATGACTTCGGGAATGGTGAGCGTGGCATAGATGACGACCGGCCCGGTCAGGTTCGGCACGATATGGCGCATGATGATGGTCCAGGGCTTGGCCCCGCCAGCCCGCGCCGCCTCCACGAATTCCTTTTCCTTGATGCTGAGCGTCTGCCCGCGCACGATGCGGGCCATGGTCAGCCACTCGATCGCCCCGATGCCGACAAACAGCATGATCGGATTGCGCCCGAACATCACCATCAAGATGATGACGAAGAGGATATAGGGCAGCGCATACATGATATCGACGATGCGCATCATGACCGCGTCGACCCGGCCACCGAAATAGCCGGCCACCGCGCCATAGACGACACCGATCGACACCGAGACCACGGTGGCGACCGCCGCCACGATCAGGCTCATCTGCGTGCCTTGCAGCACACGGGCCAGCATGTCGCGGCCATTCTGGTCAGTGCCGAAATAATGGCCCTTTTCGAAATCGGGCGGCTTGCGGATGGCGGTCCAATCGACCTCGGCATAGCCCCAGGTCAGGAAATAGGGGCCGATGAAAGCGGCCGCCACGATGAAGACGACGAGGAAGATCGCTACCACCGCCGCCTTATTGCGCCGCAGCCGCCTTATGGCGTCCTGCGTCAGCGAGCGGCCCTTGGGCGCGTCCAGCGTTTCGAGCTTGCGCGCATAGGCGGTGAGGACTTCGTCTTTTCCAGTGATCCCGGCCATCAGCGATACCTCACCTTGGGGTCAAGCCAGGCATAGACGAGGTCGACCAGTAGATTGAGCGCCAGGATGATGAACATGTAAAGGATGGTGGTTCCCAGCACGATGCCGTAATCGCGGTTCAGCGCGGCAGTCACGAAATATTTGCCGATCCCCGGCAGGCCGAAAATCTGCTCCACGGCCAGCGAGCCGGTCAGCAGATAGGAGAGCCCCGGCCCCAGATACGACACGACCGGCAGGAGCGCCGGCTTGATGGCGTGGCGCGCCAGCACCAGCCGCTGCCCCAGCCCCTTGGATTTGGCGGTGCGCACATAATTGGTGCCCAGCACCTCGATCATCGAGCCGCGCATCAGCCGCGAAATACGCGCGGCATGCGGCCAGGCCAAAACGGTCACCGGCAGCACCAGATGCCATATCGAGCCATTGACCCAGCCGCCCGCCGGCAGCCAGCGCAGATAAACGCCGAACCACAATTGCAGCAGCGCCGCCATCAGGAAGTTCGGCACCACAACGCCCAGCATCACGGCCAGCACCAGCACGTAATCGGGCCATTTGTTCTGGTTCACCGCCGCGATCATCCCGGCCAGAACGCCGATGCTGGTGGCGATCACGAAGGCGGTCAGCGCCACCGTGAGGGTGAAGGGAAAGCCGATGCGGATCAACTGGCTCACATTGAAGCCATCGATCACCATGGAGGGGCCGAGATCGCCATGCAGCAGGCGCCAGATATAGATGAAGTACTGATTGATCAGCGGCTGATCGAGATTGTAATGCGCCCGCAGGTTTGCCAGCACGGTCGGCGGCAGGGCCCGTTCGCCATCGAACGGACCGCCCGGTGCCAGGCGCAGAATGAAAAAGCAGACGGTTACGGCAATCAATGCAATCGGAATAGCCGATAGCACGCGCCGCAGGGCATAACCCAACATGATGCGAAACCTTTGTTATCCAGGGCGCTGCGTCCACGCGCGCTCGCCGGAATAAAAGAGATCGTGGGAGCCTTTTGGGCCCCCACGATCATCAAGCCACTGGGCTTACTCGGCCTTGGTCAGCCAGCGCGTGCGGTGGATGTCCTTGGCATTGTCTTCAAAGCCGGTGATCTTGGGCGATACCAGGTTCTTGGACACATACCAGTAGATCGGAATGGCAGCGAACTCGTCCATGGCCAGCTTTTCGGCCTGGTGCAGCAGCCCGGCGCGCTTGACCAGATCCAGCTCGGAAGCCGCTTCGGTGGTCAGCTTGTCGAACTCGGCATTGGAATAGCGGCCGTAATTGTTGCCCCAGTTGATCGAGTCGCCCTGCTTGGTGCCGGTGCGCAGCAGATCAAGCGTATTGGAGGCATCCGAATAGTCGAGCAGCCAGCCGGCACGGCCGACATTGAAGTCGCCGGCGCGCAGCGCATCGTAGTGCACGGCGGTTTCGGCATTGAACAGCTCGACCTTGACACCGATCGGCTCCCACATGGCGGCAATCGCCACGGCGATGCGCTGGTGGTTGTCATTGGTGTTGTAGCGCAGCTGCAGGGTCAGCGGGTTTTCCGGCGTATAGCCGGCCGCAGCCATCAGTTCCTTGGCCTTGGCGACGCGCTCTTCATAGGGTTGCTTGGACCATTCGGGCAGATAGGTTTCGCCCTCATAGTTCGCCGTGCCCTCGGGCACCCAGCCATAGGCCGGCAATTCGCCCGTGCCCAGGATATCGGGGCCGATCACGTCGCGCAGCACCGAGATCGACAGCGCTTCACGAATGGACGGATTGTCCAGCGGCGGCTTTTCCTGGTTCAGCACATAATAATAGACGCCCAGGAACGGCTCGACATGGGCCTGGCCCGGCAGATTGTCCTGGATCCACTGATACTGATCGGCAGGGAAGTCGGTCAGGATGTCGAATTCACCGGCGCGGTAGCGGTTGAGCGCCGCGGCCTGGTCTTCCAACACGTGGTAATAGACTTCGTCGATCTTGACGTTGGCCGCGTCGTAATAGTCTTCGTTCTTGACCGAGTGGACATAGGAGCCCGGCAGCCATTCGGTGATCTTGTAGGGACCGTTGGCGACGATGTGCTCGATATTGGTCCAGGCGTCGCCATATTCCTCAACCAGGTGCTTTGGCACCGGATAGGCGGTGTAATGGGTCAGCGCCTGCAGGAAATAGGGGGTCGCCGCTTCCAGCGTGATTTCGACGGTCTTGTCGTCGATCGCCTTGACGCCGAGCTGGCTGAAATCGGTGATCTCGCCCGAATTGATCGCTTCGGCATTCTTGATCGGATATTGCAGGTAAGCATATTCCGAGGCGGTCGCCGGGTTCATCAGGCGCTGGAAAGCGAAGACGAAATCGTCAGCCGTCACAGGCGTGCCATCGGTCCACTTGATGCCGTCGCGCAGATGGAACGTATAGACCGTGCCGTCTTCCGAAATATCCCAGCTTTCGGCCTGGCCCGGAATGGCGTCGGCCTTGGTGTCTTCGGTGACCAGGCCCTCGATATAGTCGCCGACAACGCGGTTTTCCCAGTCGCCGGAGACCTTATGGGGGTCAAGCGAACCCGGATCGCCGCCATTGTGCATCTGCAGCGTCACGGCGGACGCGGCCGTGCTCATCATCAGCGCCATAGCGCCCGCGGCCGCCACTGCGGTCAGGGTTGAATGTAGTTTCATGCTCGTTCCCATCTCCTTTTGGAGTTTCCTGAGTTTTTTCTTGTCCCGCGCGTTTGTTGCAGCGGGTGGGTAGTCTTGTGGCCGCGGTTTTGACCCGACGGTCAAGATTGCTGGACGGTATTACGCAATTCCGTCCACTGACAAGTAAAACATTGACCTAAGCGTCAAGCAAGTTGGGGATTGTCAGGGATATTCGCGCCGCGCGTGCAACACGGAAACGACCTGAACAGCGTGTGTCAAAACTCGATATATAACGATGTAATTGGGGTGAACCACCATTTCGCGGGTTCCGGCGATCCGACCCGGCCAGAATCCGTCTGGAAATTCAAGCATCGCCGCAATCGCACGGTCAATGCCAGCCTTTAGAGAAAGCGCGGCTTGCGGACTGTCATAGGCAATATAGTCCAATATCTGCACGAGGTCGTTTTCCGCTGCCTCGTCCCAGACAAGAGCCCGCACCTATTTCCCCGCCGCTTTACGCCGCGCCGCCGCAGCCGCGATAACGTCATCCATCCGCGCCATCACCGCTTCATGCGGAATCTGGCGCCCCGGATTGTTCAGGACAGCGGTAACCTTGGCGCGGACCCAACGGTCGTGGCTCTCTGCCTCCGCGCGTGTCGCAAACTCTGAAACGATTGGATCAAGTGGCGTGTCGGGGTCGCCTGGCACTGCCCGCTCCCGCGCCGCTGCCTCTTCGATTATCGCAGTCATGCGCGCCATCACCTCGTCATGGCTATAGCTGGCACCGGGCTCCTGCAGGGCCTTCTCTACCTTGGCGCGAAACCACTTGTCGTAACTATCCGCCTGCTCCTGCGTCTCGAATTCGGAGACGATCGGATCGAGCTTTTTGGTCATGACGATCTCCTGCCCCTTAGTTTGGCACGAGCGTGGCTCGTGTCAACCGCCCAGCAACCCCGCCTGCCGCGCGAAATAAACCGCCACGGCCAGCGCCACCAGCACCGCGAACGGCACCCAGCCCGGCAGTGGTCCTCGCGGCTTTTTTACCGGCGGCTCGGGCTGTTTCTCGATGCGGCGGAATTTGACGACATTGTCGCTCATGCTGAACTCTCTACCAGGGCCGCGACTCCCATGCCGCCGGCCGTACAGACCGAAATCAAAGCCCGTTTCCCCGGCTCCGTCGACAGCAATTTCGCCGTAAGCCCCAAAATCCGCGCGCCCGTCGCCGCAAACGGATGCCCATAGGCCAGGCTCGAACCCTTGACGTTGATTTTTGCTGGATCGATCACGCCCATCACCTGGTCACGCCCCAGCACATCCTTGCAATAGGCCGGATCGTTCCAGGCCTTGAGCGTACACAGCACCTGCGCGGCAAAGGCCTCATGCAGCTCGAAATAGTCGATATCGTCAAACCCGATCCCGGCCCGCGCCAAAAGCTCGCTGACAGCAATGGTCGGCGCCATCAGCAGCCCCTCGCCATGCGCAAAGTCATTGCCCGCGACCCGCCCCATGCTCAGATATGCCAAGACCGGCAATCCCCGCGCCCGCGCCCAATCCTCGCTCGCCAGCAGCACGGCGCTGGCCCCATCGGTCAGCGGCGTCGAATTGGCCGCCGTCAGCGTGCCCAGGCCCGAGCTCTTGTCGTAAGCCGGCTTGAGGCTCGCCATTTTTTCGAGGCTCGTATCGGCCCGCACATTATTGTCCCGCACTAGCCCGGCGCACGACACCAGCAGGTCATCGTGAAACCCCTCATCATAGGCCTTGGCCGCATTGCGATGGCTGGCCAATGCCAGTTCATCCTGCGCCTGGCGCGAAATCCCCCAATTGCGCGCCATCAGCTCGCAATGCTCGCCCATGGAAAGGCCCGTGCGCGGCTCCTGCGTCGAGGGCGCCACCGGAGCCAATTCGCCAAACGAAAAACTCTTGAACGCCCCAAACTTTTCCCCGGTCGAGCGCGCCTTGGACAAATCGATCATCCGGTGCTGGAATCTGTCGCCGAACACCACCGGGGCATCGCTGACCGTGTCCGATCCCGCCGCAATCCCGCTCTCGATCTCGCCGGTCGCAATCTTGGCCCCCAGCACCAAAGCCGCCTGCAGGCTCGTGCCACAGGCGATCTGAATATTGGTCCCCGGCGTGCGCGGAGAAAACCCGGCATCGAGCGTTGCCTCCCGCGCCAGGTTGAAATCCCGGCTATGCCCGATGACCGCCCCCGCCATTACCTCATCGATCTTCTCGCCCTTGAGCCCGAACTTGTCCGCCAGCCCCCCAAGCGCCGTCGCCAGCAGCGACAGATTGCTCTCCTCGGCATAGGCACCATGCCCCCGCGCAAACGG
Source organism: Devosia sp. (assembly GCA_035565135.1). GTDB lineage: Bacteria > Pseudomonadota > Alphaproteobacteria > Rhizobiales > Devosiaceae > Devosia. Next base: position 17,514 of record DATMSY010000217.1, on the reverse strand, counting down.
AGTCCGGGCCGACCCGACAATGGCGACTCTCCTTAGTTCAGCCATGTCTCAAGCCCTCCCATCCGCACGTGCTTTGAGTGGCCCCCCGAGGAACGGCGCAAAGCCCGTTCCCAGGATCACCCCGATATCGGCCAGCCCCGCATTGGCGACCACGCCCTCAGACACCACCACTTCAGTGGTATCGACCAGCGGCTGCACCAGTTCGCGTCCCAGCCCGGCGAGATCGGCATGCGCCGGCACCTCGCCCTTCTGCGCCTTGCCATCGACCCATTTGTAAAAGCCTTCGCCGCTCTTGCGGCCCAGCTTGCCCGCGCTCACCAGCCCCGCGAATTTGGACTCTTCAGGCACCGCCTGCCCCAATTCCCGCGCCACCGATTGCCCCACATCGAGCCCGACCGTATCCATCAGCTCGATCGGCCCCATCGGCATGCCAAACGCGACGGCGGCGGCATCAAGCAATTCCTTGCTCTCGCCCGCTTCCACCCGCTTCACCGCGCCCAACATGTAAGGCATCAGCACCCGGTTCACCAAAAACCCCGGCGCCGACTTCACCACCACCGGCGACTTGCCGATGGCCAGCGCAAAGGCCGCCCCCTTGCCGATCTCCGCATCGGAATTGAACGTCGAGCGGATCACCTCCACCAACGGCAATTGCGCCACCGGATTGAAGAAATGCAGCCCGATCAGCCGTGCCGGGTCCTTCAACCCCTCGGCAATCCGTTCCAATTCGATCGACGACGTATTGGTGGCAAGGATCGCCCCCGGCTTGAGTTGATCCTCGATTCCACCAAAAATCGCCTGCTTGACCTCGAGCTTTTCCACTACCGCCTCGATGATCACATCGGCCCGCGCCACGCCCTTGCCGGTCGGGTCGGCCTCGAGCCGCAGCATGGCCGTATCGACCTCGCGCTTGCTCTTGAGGCGCTTCTTGAACAGCGCCTTGCCCCGCTCCAGCGCCGGTTTGATGCGCTCCATGTCGATATCCTGCAGCGTCACGGCCATGCCGCGCAGCGCGCACCAGGCCGCGATGTCGCCGCCCATCACCCCCGCCCCGACCACATGCACCCGGGCAAATTTTTGGCCCTTGGCCCCCTGCTTCTTCAGCCCTTCGGAGGCAAAAAACACCCGCCGCAAATTGGTCGCCGTCTCGGTCCCCATCAGCGGCACAAAACGATCGATCTCGCCCCGGATCATGGCCTGCCAGTCATTGCCATGCGCCTCGAACAGATCGATCAGCGCGAACGGGGCCGGATAATGCTCCTTGCGCGCCTTCTTGCCCGCCTCTTCGCGCATCTTGCTTGCCACATAGCCGCGGATCGGCCCCATGGCCATCACCCGCTTGACCGGCGCCGCGGGCCGGCTCTTGCGCTTCTGCAACACCGCCTTGCGCCCTTCCCAAGCCAGCATATCGCGATGGCGCACCAGCTTGTCGACCAGGTTCAGCCCCCGCGCCGCACCGGCCTTCAGCATCTTGCCCGTCAGCATGATCCCCATGGCATCGACCGGCCCCGCCTGCCGTATCGAGCGCCCCGTGCCGCCAAAGCCGGGAAAAATCCCCAGATTGACTTCGGGAAACCCGATCCGCGTCTTCTCGTCATTGACCGCGATCCGGTAATGACACGCCAGCGCCAGCTCCAGCCCGCCGCCCAGGCAGAACCCGTGGATACCCGCCACCACTGGCACTTTGAGCTTTTCGATCCGCGCAAACAGCGCATGCGTGCGCTTCAGCGCCTCCGGCAGCACCGAAAAATCGCTCATCGCATCGAATTCGCTGATATCGGCCCCGGCAATGAACCCACTATCCTTGCCGCTGAGCAGGATCACCCCGATCACTTCGCCCGAACTCGCCAGGTCCTCGATCCGCGCCACCAGCGTCTCGAGCTCCATGATCGCCTCGCGGCTGAGCACATTGACGCCGGTTCCCTGGCTATTGATCGTCAACCAGCCGAGCTTTTCCACATCCGTGCGAAAGCTCCAATGCTTGGTCGTGGTCTCCTGCGCCGCAATCATTTTGCCTCCTCAAATTTCTCGGCTCTTGCCTTCCCTCCCCTCGAGGGGAGGGCGGGGCGTGGGGGCCAACCATCAGGCACGAACCCGTCACCCCACCAATGTCATTCCCGCGAAAGCGGGAACCTCCGTTTTCCTTCAGCCACCGCAAGAGCGGCCCCTACTCCGCCGCCCGCTCACGCTCCACGGCCAATGCATCGGCAGCAAAATCGTCCACCTTTACCACGCGATCGGTCGCCTCATCCGCCGCCCGCATGATCCCGGCCTCATTCTCATTGAGCACGCCCGCGGCCACCGCATCGGCAATGGCATCGCGATCCAGCCGCCGCTCAATCACCCCCTTGCGCGCCGCCTTGACGAACCGCGCCTCGATGTCCTCGGCCTCGGTCACCTTGAGCAGCCCATCTTCCAGAACGCCCGTGACGTCATTGGGGTCCATCGAGACGAACACGCCCGTGGTCAAACGATCGCGAAACGCTCCCGGCCGCAGCACCGCCCGCACGAAGCGATAATTCACCCGATCACTGGCCGGCTTGGCATGCCGCCCCAGCGGGAAGCACAGGAACCGCATCGCATTGGCCATCAGCCCATTGGGGAAATTGGCAAACACCTCGCCAAAAGTGTGCTCCATGGCCGCGATCCGGTCTGCCATGATGGCGTCGACCAGCTCCCGATCCTCGACCAAGCGCCCCTCTTCCTCAAACCGCTTGAGCACGGCCGACATCAGATAAAGCTCGCCCAGAATATCGGCCATCCGCCCCGAAATCTTCTGCTTGCGCTTGAGCGCCCCGCCCAGCACCACCGTGGTCCAATCGGCCACGAGCGCGAAATCCTGGCTATAGCGATGCAGCTTTTTATACCAATGCCCCATTTCCGACTGCGCAGGCGCGCTGGCAAAAGCCCCATTGCTCACCCCATGCACCAAGCTGGCCGCAATATTGCGCAGCATGAATTTGGTATGCCCGCCAAAGGCCAGGTCGAACTGATCCAACCCTTCCGCCTTGTCGGGATTCTGCGCCGCCGCAATTTCCTTGTACAAAAACGGATGCGCCCGCAGCACGCCCTGCGCAAAGGTCATCAGCGTGCGCGTCAATATATTGGCGCCTTCCACCGTGATCGCCACCGGCGTCGCCATATAGCCGCCGAACAGATAATTGCCCGGCCCGTCCTGGATCGCCCGCCCCCCATGAATATCGAAAGCATCATCCACACTGTCGCGCATGGCTTCGGTGGTCCGATATTTCAGCAGCGCCGAAATCACCGCCGGCCGCTGTCCCTCGTCCACCATCGACGCCGTCAGCCGCCGCGACGCCTCGTAGGTGTAGGCCCGCTTGACCATCTCCCCCAGCGGTTCGGCCACCCCCTCCATGATCCCCACCGGAATGCCGAACTGCCGCCTGATCCGCGCATAGGCCGAACTCACTCGCAGCGTCTGCTTGATCGAGGTGGTCCCGATCGCCGGCAGCGAAATCGCCCGCCCGGTCGAGAGGCACTCCATCAACATGCGCCAGCCCTGCCCGGCCCGGTCCACGCCGCCAATCAAAAAATCCATCGGGATGAACACATCCGTCCCGCGCGTCGGCCCATTCATGAAAGCCTGCCGCGCCGGAAAATGCCGCCGCCCGATTTCAACACCTGGATGGTTCCGCGGCACCAGCGCCAGCGTAATCCCGATCTCCTCGCCCTTGCCGAGCAGATTGTCCGGGTCCTTGAGGATGAAGGCCAGCCCCACCAGCGTCGCAATCGGGGCCAGTGTAATATAGCGCTTGTCCCAGCTGACCCGCACGCCCAGCGTCTCGACGCCCTGCCACATGCCTTTGGTGACCACGCCAATATCGCGCATCCCCCCGGCATCCGATCCCGAATGCACACCGGTCAGCGCAAAGCACGGCACTTCCTGGCCGCGCGCCAGCCGCCCCAGATACTGCGCCTTCTGCGCCTCGGTGCCATACTTTTCCAGCAACTCGCCCGGCCCCAATGAATTGGGCACCATCACGGTAATCCCCGCCGCCACCGAGCGGCTGGCGATCTTGGAAACGATCATCGACTGCGCCTGCGCGCCAAAGCCCAGCCCGCCATATTCCTTGGCGATCAGCATGCCCAAAAAGCCCTGATCCTTGAGGAATTGCCACAGCTCGGGCGACAGGTCCGCGCGATTGTTCCGCGTATCCCAATCGTCGATCATCCGGCAGGCCTCTTCCGTCGGCCCATCGAGAAACGCCTGTTCTTCCGCGCTCAGGGTCAGCGGCCGAATATCGGTCAGCTTGCTCCAGTCCGGCTTGCCCGAAAACAATTCGGCATCCCAGCCCACCGTACCGGCATCCAGCGCCTCCTGCTCGGTCTTGCTGACCTTGGGCAATATGGATTTGACCGCCCCATAGACCGGCCGCGTGAAGACCGGCTTGCGAATGGCCTCGACGCTGAGCAGCAACAACACCGCTCCCGGCACCAGCGCCAGCAACAGCCCAAGCCCGCCGTAAAACGCCAGGCCGCTGGCGCCCACATCGAGCCGGCTCAGCACGCCGATCACCAGCGCCGCCACGCCCCAATGCCAGAGCGGACTTTCCCGCCAGGCCAGCACGCCCATAACGATGAGGCTGATCACGAAAAGCGCAAGTGTCACGGCGGCCTCCTCCCAAAACGTCAGACCGTCCCCGGTCCTCCTGGGCCTGCCGCGCGCAAAACCATAGCGCACCACATCCCCAGTGTTGAGACAGCACTTTACCGTGCTTTACGTAAACGTCAACTAACGACACATTACGTTCACGTAACCTGGTTAGTCACCGGATTGCGCATCCCATGCCAAAATCCCCCGTCACCCCTTTGACGCTAACGTAAAGCCATGGAATACTGCGTCCATAAGGGCAAAGTCCCAGCGAGGAGGTTGGAAATGGACCAGCGTAACGATCGGGCAATGCGTCCCTGGATCGCCAGCTACCCCGAAGGCATTGCCTGGGACGTCAAGATCGATACCCGTCCCGTCCATGAACAGGTGCTGGCCGCCTGCGCCAAAAATCCCCTTGCCACCGCCCTCGACTTCATGGGCGGCACTACCAGCTTTGGCGAACTGGCCCGCAAGATCACCGCCTTTGCCGGGGCCCTGCAAAGCCAGTTCGGCATCAAGAAGGGCAGCCGGGTCGCCATCATGCTGCCCAATACCCCCTTCTACCCCATCGCCTATTACGGCGTGCTGCGAGCCGGCGGCACCGTGGTCAATTGCAACCCGCTCTATACCGTCAAGGAACTCAGCCACATCGCCGCCAATGCCGGCGCCGACGTGATGATCACGCTCGATCTGCAGCAGATTTTCGAAAAGGCCGAAAAGCTGGTCCAGCTCGGCCACGTCAAATCGCTGGTGGTCTGCCATTTCCCCGACGCGCTGCCGCTGCCCAAGAATTTCCTCTTTTCCATCGTCAAGCGCAAAGACCTCGCCAAGCTGCGCAAGTCCCCCATGCGCGATCGCATCGTTATGTTCAACGAATTGCTGGACCGCAAGGAAACCCCTTCCGCCGTTGTCATCGACCCGTACAAGGACATTGCCGTCCAGCAATATACCGGCGGCACCACGGGCGAGCCCAAGGGGGCTCTGCTCACCCACGCCAATATCGCCGCCAATATGAGCCAGATCGACCAATGGGGCTGCGGGCTCTTCTATCCGCCCACCAAGGTCGTGGCCGTACTGCCCTTCTTCCACATCTTCGCCATGACGGTCTGCATGAACGTGCCGCTCTGCAATGGCGCCCAGGTGGTGATGCTGCCCCGCTTCGAGCTCAAGGCGCTGCTCGATCTCTTCGCCCGTACCAAGCCCAATGTGCTGCCTGCGGTGCCTACCTTGCTTTCGGCCATCGCCCGCGCCGAAGACTCCAATGTCTCTGCCAAGCTGGCCAGCCTTGAAGTCGCCATTTCCGGCGGCGCCGCCCTGCCCAATGAAATCCGCGCCAATTTCGCCAAAAAATCCAAGGCGCTACTGGCCGAGGGCTATGGCCTCACCGAAGCCTCCCCCGTCGTCTGCTGCGCCGCCCTGCGCGTGCCCTCCAAACCCATGTCCATCGGCCTGCCCCTCCCCGGCACCGATATCCGCTTCGTCGATATCGACACCAAGCAGGTCGCCGCCATTGGCGAGAATGGTGAACTCCAGGTCCGCGGTCCCCAGGTCATGTCCGGCTATTACGACAATGACGCCGCCAATGCCGAAGCCTTCCACGATGGCTGGCTGCGCACCGGCGATGTCGGCCACATGGACGAGGACGGCTATGTCTTCCTCGTCGATCGCACCAAGGACCTCATCATCTGCTCGGGCTTCAACGTCTATCCCCGCATCATCGAGGAAGCGCTGATGACCCATGACGCGGTCGAGGAAACCAATGTCATCGGCGTCCCCGACGAATATCGCGGCGAGGCCCCCGTCGCCTATATCAAGCTCAAGGCCGGCAAATCCGCCACTGAAGCCGAGCTCAAAACCTTCCTCGCCGAACGCCTCAACAAGATCGAAATGCCCCGCGAAATCATCTTCAAGGACGCCCTCCCCAAGACCCTGATCGGCAAGCTCAGCAAGAAAGAGCTGCGCGAGGACTACGCCGCCACAAGGGCCCAAAAGAAGTGAACCGCCCCGAACCCGAAAGCCGCGACCTCTTTGCCATTGCCGATCTGGCAAAGGAATTCGGCATCTCCACCCGCGCCATCCGCTTCTACGAAGCCAAGGGCCTGCTCGCCCCCGAGCGCCTGGGCGCCACCCGCATCTTCCGCCGCCGCGACCGCGCCCGCCTCATCCTCATCCTGCGCGGCAAACGCCTCGGCTTTTCCCTCCGCGACATCTCGGACTATCTCAGCCTCTACGACGCCGACCGCACCCAGCAGGTCAGCCTCCTCATCGACAAAGTCGACGAACGCCTCGCCTCCCTCCAGGCCCAGCTCGCAGACCTGCAGACAACGATCAGCGAGCTCAAGGAAATCAAAAAACTTGCCGACGAGCGCATCAAGCAGCCGGGGTAAGGGGCAGTTCCACGAACCCGCCCCACCCAACGGCCCATCCCTCCCCCTAATAGGGGGAGGCTAAGAGGGGGGTACCGAGAGCCCCCAACCTCCTTGAATTTTTGTACAAACTCACGTACATTCTCACCCAAGGAGAATCCCCATGCGCGCCAAATCCATTTCCGATTTCCGCAAAAACATTGCCGCCGACATCGACGCGGCGGTGGAAGATCACGTCCCGCTCATCGTCACCCGCACTGGCGGCAAGGAACCCGCCGTCGTGATGTCGCTGGCGGACTATGAATCGTGGAAGGAAACGCTCTATCTGTTGAGCAATCCGGCCAACGCCAAGGAATTGCGCGAGTCCATTGCCGAGCTTGAGGCAGGCAAGGGCGTGGAACGCAAGCTTATTGACTAAGCTCCTGTTCACCGAACGCGCTTGGGACCACTATCTGTTCTGGCAACAAACAGACAAGAAACGCCTGAAAAAGCTGAACGATCTTATCAAGGCGGCCATGCGTACGCCCTCGGAAGGCATAGGCAAGCCTGAACCTTTGTTGGGTGAGCTATCCGGATATTGGTCCCGTCGCATCGATGACGAGCATCGTCTGGTCTACCGAATGAAGGACGACACGCTCGAAGTCGCTCAATGTCGCTTCCACTATAAACCGCGATAGCTACCGCCCGCCTCGTCCCTTCCCACCCTTGTTCAAAAAATCCGGTTTCTTCGGCTTCACCCAATCCTTGGGCGGCTGCCGCACCGGCACTTGCGTACCCAGCCCCATCGCCCCCGGCGGCGGCTGGCTGACGGTCACGCTCACCGCCCCATCCTCGCCCACCACTGGCACCTCCCCCTTGAGCCGCGCAATCTCATTGCGGATCGCCGCCGCCCCCTCAAAATCCATCGCCTCAGCCGCCGCCGCCATCTGCTTCTCCAGCGCCACCAGCCGCAAATGATTGGATCGCGATGACATTTTTTTGGTCTCCTGACTATTCAACCCACAATGTCATTCCGGCGGAGGCCGGAATCCATTCTGAACGCTTTCAGTAGACCTCATGGTGAGCCTGTCGAACCACGAGGTCGTGGCACCGGCCGCCAATCTACCACCGTGTCATTCCCGCGAAAGCGGGAACCTCCGTTTCCTTCTGCATCGCCGAACAGAGGTTCCCGCTTTCGCGGGAATGACATCGTGGATTGGCTAGGTGGCCCCCACAAATACCGCCATATCCTCCAACGTCCCCGCCTCACTCGCCGGCTTATCCCACCGTATCCGGCTGATCCGCGGAAACCTTAGCGCCACCCCCGACTTATGCCGGCTTGACACCTGCGCGGAGTCAAACGCCACCTCGAACACCAGTTCCTTCCGCACTTCCCGCACCGGCCCGAACGAAGCCACGGTATTCGCCCTGATCCACTTATCCAGCAGCTTCAATTCCTCATCGGTGAACCCGAAATAGGCCTTCCCGATCGGCACGATCTCATTCCCCTTCCACACCCCAAACGTATAGTCGGAATAAAACGAACTCCGCTTGCCGTGCCCGCGCTGCGCATACATCAGTACCGCATCCACCACATTGGGATCGCGCTTCCACTTGAACCAAAACCCTTTTGGCCGCCCCGGCACATAGGGCGAGGTTCTGAGCTTGATCATCACCCCCTCATGCCCATCGCGTTCGGCCCCCTCCCGCCGCTGCCGCGCCAGATCGTCCCAATCGGCAAAGGGCAAAACCGGCGACAGATCGAGCCGGCTTTGCGGATTACCCGCAAACCACGCCTCCAACCGCGCCCGCCGCTCCGTCCAGCCCAGCGCCCGCACATCCTGCCGTCCATCAAACAGCATGTCATAAACCCGGATAAAGGCCGGGCTTTCCTTGAGATGCTTGGCCGAAGCCACCTTCTTGTTCAGCCGCTGCTGCAGATCATTGAAACTCCCCGCTTTGAAATCCCGCCCCACCAGCAATTCGCCATCGAGCACGCCCAGCCCGCTCACATTGTCCACAATATCGGGAAACGCCGCCGCAATATCATCGCCCGTCCGCGAAAACAGCGACGCCGTCCCCACCCCGAGCACCAGCTGCACCCTGATCCCGTCCCACTTCCACTCCGCCGCAAAATCCCTGGGATCGAACCGCGCCAGGTCCTTTTCCTCGTCGATCGGATTGCTCAGCATTAGCGGATGAAACCGCGACGCCTGATCGATATCGGGCCGTCCCGCTTTCCCATCGAGCCAGGCAAACAAATCGAGATAAGGCACGCGCAAACCGTGCCACACTTCCTCGATTTCCTGCAGGTCCACCCCGCTCATCTCGCTCAACGCCGTCTTGGCCAGCCGCGCCGACACACCAATGCGCAGCGCCCCCGTCGCCAGCTTCACCAGCGCCCAGCGCTCATTGATCCCCGCCCGCGTCAGCAGCGCAGCGATCAGCTTGGGCAACTCGCTTTTGGAGGTCGTATTGAACAGCTCGATCAGATCGGTCAGTGAAGGCAGATCGTCCTGCGCCCCATGATGCGGCCAGATCAGCGCAATCGTCTCGCCCAGATCCCCCACATAGTCATAGCTCATGGCGAACAGCGTCTCGTCCACCTCGGCCAGCACAATCTCCTTGAGCAGCGCCGGCTTCACATTGCGAAAACTCAGCGCCCCGGTCAGCACCGCCAGCGCAAAGCCCCGGTCCGGGTCCGGCACTTCGCGGAAATACTGCGTCAGCGCCGCCAGCTTCCGCGTCCGCGACGGCGTCAGCGCCAAGAGTTCCAGCAATTGGGCAAACCGCTTCACGCCTCGCCCTCCCCGCCATCATCCTCAAACCCCTGGATATTGAGCGGCTCGGCCTGCAAGCCTTGCGTCCGGCACCAATAAACCAGCGCATCCTCCCGCCCATGCGTCACCCACACAGTTTCCGCCCTGGTCTCGCGGATCGTCTGCTGCAATTCCCCCCAGTCGCAATGGTCCGAAATCACCAGCGGCAATTCCACCAGCGCCTGCCGCGCCCGCTGCTTGACGCTCATCCAGCCCGATGCCTGGCAGGTCACCGGATCAGGAAACCGCCGGCTCCAGCGATCACGAATAGCCGATGGCGGCGCGATGACGATCTGCCCGGCAAAAGCGGCCTTGGGCGCATCCGTCACCAGCCGCAAATCCCCCAGGCTAACGCCCAATTCCTCATACAGCGCACAAAGCCGGATCATCGCCCCATGCAGATAAATCGGCTGATCCCACCCGGCGTCCCGCAACAACGCGATCACCCGCTGCGCCTTGCCCAAGGCATAGCACCCCACCAGATGGCTCCGCTCCGGATTATCCGCGACGGACTTGAGCAACCGCCCAATCTCGACACCCGCCGGCGGATGCTGAAATACCGGCAATCCAAACGTCGCCTCGGTGACCAGCAGGTCACATTCCACCAGCTCATAAGCCTGCGCCGTTCGGTCCCGACCTCGCTTATAATCCCCGGTCACCACCACGCGCTGCCCGGCCTGTTCCACCAGCACCTGCGCCGAGCCCAGAATATGCCCCGCCGGCACCAGCGTGATCGTCACGTCATCCATCCGCAGCGGCACACCAAAATCCAGCGCCTCGAACCGCCCGGCGCAATCCTCCCCATACCGCGTCTTCATGATGGCAATCGTATCAGGCGTCGCCAACACCGCCCCATGCCCCGCCCGCGCATGGTCCGCATGCCCATGCGTAACAATCGCCCGCTCCCGCGGCACGGAGGGATCGATATAGGCATCGATCGCCTTGATATGCAGATGTCTATCGAGGATCGGACTGGCCATGGCCCGATGATAACGCAAGGACAACAAAAGTAGTTCACACTCTTGCAGCCCTCACAAGCACCGGCCCATCAGTCATCAACCCTCGCCCCTTGAGGGAGAGGGACGGCATTTCTGCGTTCAGCAGAAATGACAGGGTGAGGGGTGCTGCGCTCGCCTATGCCAGAAGGCAAAAACAGCCCCCTCAGAGCACCTTGCTAACCTTCAACAGCCCCGGCCTTGCTTCATTGGCCGCGACAATCGCCGCTTCCCCACCCAGCACCACGACGCTGCCATGCCGCGCCACGGCGTCCACGGCCTCGGCGAGCCGTGTAAAGTCAGCCGCACTGGTGCCCAGCACCTCATCACGCCGCTGCTGCCGGATCGCGTCCGTCGTCCCCGTAAGCTGCCGCCACATCGAGGAATACCCCTTGGCATCGGGAAACTCATACCCATCGATATCCCCGATCACCCCAATGATCGAACGCGTCAGATCATTCTCGCCAATCCCGGCATTGAGCGCCTTGGCCGCCCCATCATAGGCATCCAGCGTCTTGAGCAGATTGGGATCGCGATAGGACAGAAACGAGAAATTGCCCGATGTCAGGTCAAACCGGCTGGACCCACCATAGGCCCCGCCCTGCACCCGCACCTTGTCCCACAAATAGGTGGTGTTCAAAAACTTCAGCACCACGCTGGAAGCGCCCGTCAATTCGAACCCAAGCGCCCGCAAATTGGCCCCCTTGCCCACATAATTGACCTGCGCCGGAATGATCAGCCCTTCCGACTTGGGCGCCAGATCAACCGACCAATCGGCAAAAGCCGGCGCCCCATTGGGCAGCCGCCCAAGGAAGCTCTCAATCTCCCCCTTGGCCCGATCCCACAGCGAGCCATCGGCGGTCACATTGACAATCATATGCCCACGCTGGAACAGCGTATCGCGAATGCGCACCAGCGCCGCTTCCACACTGGCCCAATCGCTATCAATCCGCTGCACCAGTTCGCGCAGGAACCCGAGATAACTCACGCCCCCCGATTGCTCGGCAATCCAGCCCGCCTCGGTCAGCCCGGATTTGAGCCGCGTATCGACAATGGCATTGCCCCCCGGCACCAGCCGCGTTTCAAACCCGGCCTTTTCCTCCAGCGCCATCTGGCGGAACCGTTCGCGATTATCCAGCCGCGCATCGAGCAGCACATCGCCCATAATGGCGAGCATTTCCTCGTGCTTGTCCGGCACCGCCTTCCCCGAAAGGAAAAACCACGCCGCGCTGCCGTCGCTCCCCTGCCGCGCCGACAGGCCCCGATGCTGCGCAATCCCGCCCGTCGAGCGCCCGATCCGCTGTGTCAGCGACACGAAATCCTGTTTGCTCGTCCCCGTCTGCAACAGCGCCCGCCCGAATAGCGGCAGATAGGGCAAGAGCTCCTTGTCCAGCACATGCAGATCAAACCCGAGGTCAAGGTACACAATCCCCAACGTCGGCAGGTCATGATAGAAGAGCCGCGTATCCGCAAGCGTCCCGATCTCGATCGGCACTGTCCGGCTTTCGCGCGGCAGATCGGTCAGCCTCAGCGTCGGAATCTTGGCCAGCTCCGCCGGATCATCCAGGCTTTCCTGCAATTCCTTGAGCTTTTCGGTCTCGGCCACCACCTCGGCCAGCGCTGCGTCATCCAGCCCCTGCCGCACCGCGGCCAGTCGCGCCACCTCCTCAGCCGCCTCGCGCGCCCCCTGCTCCGGGTCGGCACTCAACGTCACCGTGGTGCGATGCGTGTTATCGAGGAACAGCCGGGAAATTTCTTTCGCGAAATGCCCCGCCGCCGCCTTGGCCTTGAGGCTTGCCAGCGGCCCCTCAAAGGCCAGCGGCTCCAGCGGGTCACCACCATAAAGCCAGGCATTCATCGCGGTAAACATATAAGTCATGCCGCGCGGATAAGACCCGGTATTGTTCTCGCGCAGCGAAAACTCGAACGTATTGATCGCCGCTTCCAGTTGCTCCTCCGGAAAGCCCTGTTCGGCAATCTCCTTGAGCGTCGACAGGATCAGCCCCTCGACCTTTTCGGCATCGCCCGCATCGATCCCCTTCATGCCAAAGCTCGCCATGGGCTGGCGCAGGCCCGAACCGATCCCGCCCCCGGTCATGCCCTCGCCCAGCCCCGATTCCGTCAACGCCTTGCGCAGCGGCGCCGCCGGATTGCCTGCGAGCAGATAGCTCAGCATGCCATGGCTCAGCGCTTCGGTCCGGTCCACCGGCGGATCGATCATCCAATTGACTGACACCATGCCGTCCCGCGCCTTGCCTTCGCTTTTGGGCCCGGCATAAGTGGCCACAATCTGCCGCGGCGCATTGAACCGCGGCTGCAGCTTCACCTCGGCATCCACATCCAGCCGTTCGAACTGGCTGAAATATTCGTCGAGGATAGCGAGCCTTTGGCCCGCATCATCATCGCCCGAGAAAAACGCCCGCGTATTGGACGGATGATAGAACGTGTCGTGAAACGCCTTGAACTGCTTGTAGGTCAGCTCGGGAATAGCCTTGGGGTCGCCCCCCGAGGATTTGCCATAGGTGATATCGGGATAGAGCGAGCGTTGGCTGAGATCACGCATCACCGCGTCGGGCGAGGAAAACACGCCCTTCATCTCATTGAACACAACACCCTTATAAACCAGCGGCGCCTCTACATCCTCCAGCTCATAATGCCAGCCTTCCTGCCGGAACGTGTCCTCGCTGATCAGCGGAAAAAACACCGCATCGAGATACACATCCACAAGGTTGTAAAAGTCCTTGAGGTTCTGGCTGGCCACCGGATAGGCGGTCTTGTCCGGAAACGTCATGGCATTGAGGAAGGTGTGCATGCTGCCCTTGAGCAGTTCCACAAACGGCTTCTTGACCGGATATTTGCGGCTTCCGCACAGCACCGAATGCTCAAGAATATGCGCCACACCCGTCGAATCGTCCGGCGGCGTCTTGAACGTCACGCCGAACACCTTATTCTCGTCGTCATTGACGAGGCTCAGCACCTCCGCCCCGGTCTTTTTGTGCCGGAACAATTGCACTTGCGAATTGACCTCCGCGATATGCTCGTCACGGATCAGCTCGAATGCGGGATGGGACATTGGGGGATACTCGGCAGGTTCTTATCGTTGCCCATCAACGTAGGCACCCCCAATCCGATCCGCCAGCCCACCTTGCGAAATTGTAACGCGGTCCGTTCAAGTTCACAGGACCGCCCCTCCCCCGATCAGGGGGAGCCTAGGAGGGGGTACTCCGATGTCCGGCGAGGTTCAGCCGCCAGAAGGGTGCGATGCCACAGCCGCCGCACACCAACCCAAAGAGCCAAACCTATTCGAAATAATCCGGGAAATCCCCGATCGTCTGGGTCAGCAGCGCTTCGGCGCGTTCCAGATGCTCGCGCATGGCCGCTTCGGCCCCCGCCGCATCGGCCTTGCCCACGGCTGCCGCGATCGCCTTGTGCTCGGCAATGGCCCGCTGGCTCGACGACACGCCCAGCGTCAGATAGCGCACCCGATCGAGCTGGATCTTGTGGTCGTCGATCAGCTGCCAAGCATATTCCACCCCAGCCAGCCGGGCGAGCGTGCGGTGGAACAATTCGTCCAGCGTATGAAACGCCGCCCGGTCATTGGCCGCCGAGGCCTTTTCCTGGTCGGCGATCAGCCCATTGAGCACGGCCAGTGCATCCGCGCCCGGATTGGCCGCCACCCGCCTGATGATTTCCACCTCGATGCTCTCGCGGATGAACCGCGATTGCCGCACCCCGTCGGGCGAGATTTTCTTGACCACCGTCGCCCGCTTGGGCCGGATCAGCAGCAGCCCCTGTTGCGCCAGCCGGATGAAGGCCTCGCGCACCGGCTGGCGCGACACGCCATAGCGCCCCGCAATATCGCTTTCGGAAATCACATCGCCCGGCCGCAAGGCCATGGTGACGATTTCGTCGCGCAATGCCCGCACGACACGCTGCGCAATGGTTTCCGCGTTGGTTTCCAGCACCTGGCCCATAGTCCCGTTATTTCCTCCCCACCATGCCCCGATTGCTCGCGACCGCTTGCTCCAATCGCCCGCGATCCACAGGTTTTTGGTCTTTTTGTTACCGCAAATGCCGACAACAGGGCTGGCTCTAAAAACCACGGTGTCATTCCCGCGAAAGCGGGAACCTCCGTTTTGTCGACCCTCAGTCGAAAACCTGCATTCCCGCTTTCGCAATAATCAAAAGAACTAGTGCCCTCTTCCATCTTGTATGGTAGATGCATCCCCAACGCCTGTCCATGGGCACCATACTCACATCAAGACCGGAGAAAATCGAATGGCCAAGACCTACGCATTGGTGGGAACCGGAGGTCGGGCACGGATGTTCTATGAAGCCATCCTGGGGCCCCATCGCGAACATTCCCGGCTCGTCGCGCTCTGCGACACCAATCAGGTCCGCATGGACTATACCAATCGCGCCATCGAAAATGAGCTATCCGGCAAGGCCGTGCCCACCTACAAGGCCAGCGATTTCGCCAAAATGCTGGCCGAGACCAAGCCGGAAACCATCATCGTCACCTCGATCGACCGCACCCACCACAAATATATCATCGCTGCGCTCGAAGCCGGTTGCGACGTCATCACCGAAAAGCCGATGACCACCGATCCCGAAAAGTGCCAGGACATCCTCGACGCCGTCGAGCGCACCGGCAAGCAGGTCCGCGTCACCTTCAACTATCGCTACGCCCCCCACAATGCCGCCCTGCGCGAACTGATCGCCGAAGGCGCCATCGGCACCCCCACTTCGGTGCATTTCGAATGGCTGCTCGATACCCGCCACGGCGCCGATTATTTCCGCCGCTGGCACCGCGACAAGCGCAATAGCGGGGGCCTGATGGTCCACAAATCGACCCACCATTTCGACCTGGTCAATTTCTGGCTCGGCAGCCAGCCCGACACGGTCTTTGCCATGGGCGACCTCAAATTCTACGGCCGCGCCAATGCCGAGGAACGCGGGATCTTCACCCCCTATACCCGCACCACCGGCGTCGAAGCCGCCAAGAACGACCCCTTCGCCATCGACCTCACCGCCAACCCGGTGCAGAAGGGCCTCTATTGGGATGGGGAAAAGGAAGACGGCTACCAGCGCGACCAGAACGTCTTCGGCGATGGCATTTCCATCGAGGACACGATGAATGTCATGGTCCGCTACCGCAACAAGGCGGTCATGACCTATTCGCTCTACGCCTATGCCCCTTGGGAAGGTTTTAACGTGGCCATCAACGGCACCGGCGGACGCCTTGAGCTGATGGTGCGCGAAACCTCCTATATCAATGCCGGCTCCACCTCGACCGCCGAAGGCGCCGCCAAGGGCGTCGATCTCTACCACTTCCCCCTGCATGGCGAAGCCCGCGTCATCCCGATCAAGCATGCCAAGGGCGGCCATGGCGGCGGCGACAATATCATGCTCGAAGAAATCTTCGGCAACGCCACGCCCAAGCCCGGCTACGGCGCCAACCACCGAGACGGCGCCCTCTCCATCCTCACCGGCATCGCCGCCAACCAATCCTTCGCCACCGGCCTGCCGGTAGACGTGCGAAAGCTGGTCCGGCTCTAAGGACCGCGATCCCCGGCTAACCGCCGGGCTCACCCTCCCCCTTGTGGGGAGGGAAGCGAGATAGGACTTAGCCCTTGCTAAGTCCGTGCATCGAGCAGGGTGGGGGTATGCCTCCGCATACGCGATAGCGGATCAACACTCCCCCCTGTGAAATTCCCCACGCCCCCTACCCCACCGCACCCAAAATCATGCTAACCCTCATGAAACCCTCTGCCTCAAGTGAGTCTCCAACCGAGACGTGACGGACCGGCCTGGAGATTTGATGAAGGTAGCAATCGACATGGGCGCGACGACGGGGTCTGCGCCCGCCACGCTCGATCTCGAGGAATTGCTGGCCACCCGTCTCTTGGTCCAGGGCAATTCCGGCTCCGGCAAATCCCATTTGCTGCGCCGTCTGCTCGAGCAATCGGCCCCCTGGGTGCAGCAATGCATTGTCGATCCCGAGGGCGATTTCGTCACCCTGGCCGATAAATTCGGCCATGTCGTCGTCGATGCCACCCGCACCGAGGCCGAGCTGACCCGCATTGCCGGCCGCATCCGCCAGCACCGTGTCTCCGTCGTGCTCAACCTCGAGGGCCTCGACGTCGAGCAGCAGATGCGCGCCGCCGCCGCCTTTCTGGGCGGCATGTTCGATGCCGACCGCGATTTCTGGTATCCCGTCCTCGTCGTCGTCGACGAAGCCCAGCTCTTCGCCCCCTCCGTAGCCGGCGAAGTCAGTGACGAAGCCCGCAAACTCTCGCTCGGCGCCATGACCAACCTGATGTGCCGCGGCCGCAAACGTGGCCTGGCCGGAGTCATCGCCACCCAGCGCCTCGCCAAGCTCGCCAAAAACGTCGCCGCCGAGGCCAGCAATTTCCTCATGGGCCGCACCTTCCTCGATATCGACATGGCCCGCGCCGCCGATCTGCTGGGTATGGAAAAGCGCCAGGCCGAGCAATTCCGCGATCTGGCCCGCGGCCATTTCGTCGCCCTCGGCCCCGCCATTTCCCGCCGCCCCATGCCGGTCACCATCGGCGCGGTCGAAACCTCGGCCCGTTCCACCAGCCCCAAGCTGACCCCCTTCGAAGCCCCTGTCGACGCCGCCGACCTCATCTTCACGGCCAGCCCCGAGGAAATCGCCCGCCCGGTGGTGCGCCGCCCGCCGCCGCCCCCGCCGCCCTCGACCAATGAGCTCCTGGCCCAGG
>DATMSY010000216.1:0-31256 GCA_035565135.1 Devosia sp. | reverse complement strand
GCCGCCGCCTTGGCAGGGGCAGGGGCGGGGGCAACCGGCGCCGGTTTGCGCCCCAGCATGGGCACCGGCCGGCGGCCCGTGGCCAGTGCCGTCTCGTCCACCGCTATGCCGGTTTCGATCACCACGTCCTGCGGCCCGCCGATCAGGACGAGATGCTCGACATTGTCGCGCCGCACGATCAGCAATTGCCGCTTCTGGTCCACGGCCAGGCTGTCGCTCACCGAGAGCCGCCGATTGCGTCCGCGCGCCACATTGCCTGAGGCGCTGAACAGCAGCTTGAGCAGCCAAACCGCCAAGACGATCAGCACCAGCACGATGCCGAGGGCGAAGACGACGGTCAGGATGGAGTTTTCCGTGCCGCCAAAAAGGCTGGTGATGAACTGCATGACGTCTCCCGGAGCGCTCACCCGAATCCGGGCGGCATATATTGCCTATTTGGCCGCAGCAATTTGCAAATTGCGAGGCATGCGCCTCTATTGCAGGGGTTAATTAACACTTGATTAACCATGACCCGGCAAGATTTGCCCATTGCGCTTTTGTGGACTCGCAGGGGTATTGGCCAATGGGCCTGATGGACATGCCGGTTTTTTCCGCGCTCACCGACAAGATGCGCTGGCATCAGGCCCGTCAAGGCCTGCTTGCCGAAAACGTTGCCAATGCGGAAACGCCGGGTTACCGCGGCCGCGATCTGGCGCAATACGATCTTGCCGACCGGGCCGGCGGTTTCTCCTCGGCCAGCATCACGACGCTCGCGACCCAGCCGATGCACTTTTCCGTGTCCAGCGGCGAAGGCGGCGCCTTTGGCGCCCAGCGCATGGCCAATTTCGAAATCACGCCGGAGGGGAACGGGGTTTCCCTCGAGGACGAGATGATGAAGGTCACCACCAATATGATGGATTATCAGGCCGCCACCACGGTCTACCAGAAGTCCATCAAAATCCTCAAAACCGCGCTTGGCCGCTCGGCCTAGGAGCCTAAGTCATGGACTTCAATTCCTCGCTCCGTATCGCCGCCACCGGCCTGCACGCGCAGACCGCCCGCATGCGCGTCATCGCCGAAAACATCGCCAATGCCGATTCCGCCGGCAAGGCACCGGGCGACGAGCCCTATCGCCGCCGCATCCCGACCTTCCAGACCCATTACGATGCCGAAGTGGGCGGCAAGGTCGTCGAGGTCGGGCGTCTGGCCTATGACATGAGCGATTTCACCAGCCGCTACGAGCCGGGCCACCCGGCGGCCGATGCCAGCGGCTATGTGCAATATCCCAATGTGAACACGCTGATCGAAACCATGGACATGCGCGAGGCCCAACGCACTTACGAAGCCAATCTCAACGTCGTCACCGTCACCCGGCAGATGCTGGGCCGCACCATCGACATTCTGCGCGGCTGAGCGCACCAAGGATAATTCCAGATGGCCACCACGCCCTTCAATGCCGCCACCGCAGCCTATGGCAATGCCAGCCGGTTGATTACCCAGGCCGCCAAGCCCACCACCGATCTCAGCGCCGCCACGGGCGACACGGGCGGCAATTTCGCCCAGATGCTGGCCCAGCAGGTGCAGGGCGTGATGGATGCGGGCAAGGCGTCCGACCAGATGGCCATCGACATGGTCAATGGCAAGGCCAATGTGGTGGATATGGTCACCGCCCTCAGCCAGACCGAACTGGCCATCGAAAGCATGGTCACCGTGCGCGATCGGGTGATCTCCGCCTACGAAGAAATCATGCGGATGCCGATCTGACGCAGCCTTCGGCGCGGAGTAGGATAGGGCGCATGGGCGACGATTCGCCCGCTCAGGAATCGCAATGACCGGCGCCGAAGTTCTCGATATTGCCACCGACGGCATCTGGACGCTGATCATCGTTTCGGCGCCGATGATGCTGGTGGGCCTGCTGGTCGGCGTCGTCATCGCCCTGTTCCAGGCGCTGACGCAGATTCAGGAACAGACCCTGGTCTTCGTGCCCAAGATCATCGCCATCTTCATCACCATGCTGATCACCCTGCCTTTCCTTGGCGCGACCATGGGCGCCTATATGAACCGGGTGATCGACATGATCATCGTGGGCGGCTGATGATCAGCATCGGGCTCGATTGGCTGCCCAATACAGCCTTTCTCTACCTGCTGATGTTCTGCCGCATCGGCGCCATCCTGATGCTGATGCCCGCTCTGGGCGAATCCATGATCCCGGTGCGCATGCGCCTTTCCTTCGCGCTGGCCTTTACCCTGGTCATTTATCCGCTGCTGGCGCCCAACCTGCCGGCCATGCCGACCGATTTCATGGGTATTGTCGGCCTCATGTTCCACGAACTGGCCATCGGCCTCATGCTGGGGGCGATTGCCCGCATCACGGTCATGGCGACACAGGTGGCGGGCGCCGTCATCGCGTTCCAATCTGGCCTCAGCGCCGCCATGGCCGCCGATCCGACTCAGGTTGGGGTGCAAGGCGCCGTGTTCGGCAGCTTCCTCTCCTTCCTCGGCATGACGCTGATTTTCGCGACCGACCTGCATCATGTGGCCCTGGCCGCGACCTATGACAGCTACCAGGTGTTCGGCGTCGATGCCCCGCTGATGTTCGACGATGCCGCGCAATTGGCGCTGCGCACCGTCGCCAGCGCCTTTTCCATCGGCATTCAGATGTCGGCGCCCTTCATCGTCTTCGGCCTGGTGTTCAATCTCGGCGCCGGCATTCTCGCCCGCCTGATGCCGGCGCTGCAGGTCTTCTTCCTGCTGATGCCGGCCAACGTCATGGTCGGGCTCATTCTCTTCGCGCTGCTGCTGACCATGATGATGGGCTGGTATCTCACCGGGTTCGAGAACCACCTGGCGATGTGGAGGGGCTGAGTGTCAGACGAAGCCCCCGAACAGGCGAGCAAAACAGAAGATCCTTCTCAAAAGAAGCTGGAGGACGCCCATAAGAAGGGCGATGTCGCCAAGAGCCAGGAGGTGACCACCTGGTTCATGCTGCTCGGTTCGGCCGCCATTTTCGCCATGATGGCCCCTTCGACCAGTGCGAGCCTGATGGAATCGCTGAAGGTCGTGATGACCAATGCCGACCAGTTCGAGCTGGGCGGCGAGGGTTTTGCCGTATTTTTCAACGGACTGGCGCTGGCGCTATTGGGCACGATCTTCGTGCCGCTGGTGATCCTCACCTTCTGCGCGGTGACCGCCAATCTCATCCAGCACCGGCCGCTGCTTTCGGCCGAACCCATCACGCCGAAACTCTCCAAGATTTCGCCGCTGGCCGGGTTCAAGCGGTTGTTTTCGAGCGAATCCCTGGTCAATTTCGGCAAGGGCCTGCTCAAGATCGGCGTCATGAGTACGGTGCTGTTCTTCGTGGTCTGGCCCGAGCGCGACCGGCTCGACACCATGATGACGGCCGATCCGCTGATCATCCTGGCCGATTTCCAGGAGATCGGCCTCAAGATTTTCGCCGCCACCCTGGCCGTGCTGACCGTCATCGCGCTGGCCGATTATCTCTATGTCCGCCAGAAATGGTGGAAGCGGCAGATGATGACCGTGCAGGAAACGCGCGATGAATATAAGCAGATGGAGGGTGACCCCAAGGTCAAGGGCCGCATCCGCCAGTTGCGGCATGATCGCGCCCGCAAGCGCATGATGGCGGCCGTGCCCGACGCCACCGTTGTCATCACCAACCCGACCCACTTTGCCGTGGCGCTCAAATACGACCGCTCCATGGGCGCGCCGCAATGCGTGGCCAAGGGCGCCGATGCCGTGGCCTTCCGCATCCGCGAAGTGGCCAAGGAAAACAATGTGCCGATCGTCGAAAACCCGCCTTTGGCCCGCGCGCTCTTCGCCAGTGTCGAGATTGACGACGTCATTCCCAGCGAACATTTCAAAGCCGTCGCCGAAGTCATCGGCTTCGTCATGCGCCTCAAGAAATCGGGCGGCTGGAGGGCGGGGTAGGGGGCTTAATCTATCCACCTTATCCCCACCCCATCCGTCTGCGCTTACACTCCTCCCATCACCCCGCCAGAGCGCGGTCATGACGAGTGAATGAGCGGGGTGACAGTCGGGGATTGGAGGTCGCTCCAATCGTGTGGGGGGAACGGCCGCAACGCCTGAAACAGGGCGTTCGCAAACGTCCTTGCGTAAAGACCCGGCACGATGGCGAGACCGACGTTTCACCATCCTACCAAACCCAATCGAGACGCCGGTCTCGCCATCGTCGCTCAACCACTGGGGCAATTTGCTCCCATGTGGCGCTTTTCCACGCCCATGTTTATAACTTTGTTCACCCTCCCAACGGGTCGGTCCATTTGCTAGACCTGTCCCAGGCCCTGATTCGCCCCGACTCACAGTCATCCGGAGCACCACGACCCATGGCATCGACGCCGCTTGGCGAGGACAGCTACCCCGATCCACTTCTGGCCTCCGACCGCAGCAGCGCCGGGCTGTGGCGCGTTGTGGCCCTGGGCGTGGCGCTGGTGGCGCTGGCCGTGGGCTTTTCCTTCTTCAGCGACCGCATCCCCATGGATCTGGTCATGACCTTTGTCGGCATTTTGGCCGTGGCCGGGGTGTTTTGCCTGTTCGGGCTGGCCGCGGGCCTGTTCCGCTTTGCCGGTAACGAGGAGCGGCGCACCATTTCCCGCGCCATCGTCGATAGCCTGCCCTTCGGCGCCGTGGTGTCGGATCGCGATGGCAAGATTTCCTACGTCAACGCGCATTATGGCAGCTTCAGCGGTGCGCTGAACAATGGCCTGCCCGTCGGCGTGCCGCGCCTTTTTGCCGGCCAGTCCGATGCCAGCGAAGCCATCTACCGCCTCTCCCGTGCCGCCAAGGATGGCCGCAGCGCCATCGAGGATATCCGCCTCGTCGGCGGGCTGGGCGGCTCGCAGGCCGAGAGCGCCCGTCCGTTCTGGTATCGCGTCGCGGTGCGGCCCCTGCCGGAAAGCGACGAAGCCAAGAAGCCGCTGGTCATCTGGTCGGTCGAGGACATCACCCGCGACCGGGACAATAATGAGAGCGCCTTCCGCGACCTGCAGCGCGCCATCGACTATCTCGATCATTCCCCGGCCGGCTTCTTCTCCGCCGACGCGCATGGCCGCATTCAATATCTCAATTCGACCCTGACTGATTGGCTCGGCTACGACCTGGCTGAGTTCAATGCCGGCCATCTGGGCCTCTCCGATATCGTGCGTGGCGACGGGGCAACCCTGTTGATGCGTGGCCGTGGCGATGGCGAGATTTCCACCGAGATCATCGATATCGACCTGGTGCGCCGCAATGGCACGAGCCTGCCGGTGCGCCTGCTGCATCGCGCTGCCCGCATGGCCGATGGCGAATTGGGCGAGACGCGCACCCTGGTGCTCGACATGTCGAGCGCCCCCGACACCGAAGAAGAGCTGCGCGCTGCCGAAGTGCGCTTCTCGCGCTTCTTCAACGACACGCCCTTCGCCATTGCGACGCTTGACGGCGAAGGTCGCATCATCCGCACCAATGCCCCGTTCGGGCGCATCTTCAAATGGTCGGGCGAGGAAAAGAGCCTCGAAATGCAGCCGCTGAGCGAGCTGATCGGGGAGGGGAGCCGCGACAAATTTGCCCGCGCCATTGGCGATGCCACCGCCAATCGCTCCGAAGTCGAGCCGGTCGATGCCTTGCTCAATGCCGAGGGCGATCACGCCGTGCGGCTCTATCTGTCGGCGTCCGAACTCAGCGAAGGCTCCGCCGAACAGGTCAATGTCTATGCCCTGGACATGACCGACCAGCGCAAGCTCGAAGCCCAGTTTGCCCAGAGCCAGAAGATGCAGGCCGTGGGCCAGCTGGCGGGCGGCGTGGCGCATGATTTCAACAATCTGCTGACCGCCATTATCGGCTTTTCCGATCTGCTGTTGCTCAAGCACAAGCCCGGCGATCCTTCCTTCAGCGAGCTGATGCAGATCAAGCAGAATGCCAATCGCGCGGCGGGACTCACCCGCCAGCTGCTGGCCTTCTCGCGCCGCCAGACCCTGCGTCCGCAAGTGCTGGAACTGCCGCTGATCGTCGATGACCTCACCGTGCTGCTCAAGCGCATGATCGGCGAAAAGAACACGCTGACCGTTGAGCATGGCCGCAATATCTGGCCGGTGCGGGCCGACGTCGTGCAGCTCGAACAGGTCATCATCAACCTGGTTGTCAATGCCCGCGACGCCATGCCCAATGGCGGCGCCATCACCATCCGCACCTCCAATGTCGAGCAGGCCGATGCCGAACGCATGACCTTCGAGGGCATGGTGCCGGCCGATTTCGTACTCATTGATGTGCAGGACACCGGCACCGGCATGAGCCCGGAAGTCATCGCCAAGATTTTCGAGCCCTTCTTCACCACCAAGGAATTGGGCAAGGGCACCGGCCTTGGCCTCTCGACCGTCTACGGCATCGTCAAGCAGACCGAGGGCTATATCTACCCGGTCTCGACCGTCGGCGTCGGCACGACTTTCAAGATTTTCCTGCCGCGCCATGTGCCGGCCGAAAACGAGATTGCCGGCAAGGCCGCCGCCGCTGCTCCCGCGCGCGATCTCACCGGCCAGGAGCGCATCCTTCTGGTGGAAGACGAAGAAAGCGTGCGCGCCTTCTCGGCCCGCGCCCTGCGCGCCACCGGCTACGAGGTCTTCGAGGCCGATGGCGGCGAAGAAGCGCTCGAAGTGCTCGAAGATATCGACTTCAAGATCGACCTGATGATTTCCGACGTCGTGATGCCGGAAATGGATGGGCCGACCCTGCTCAAGCATGTGCGCCGGGAAATGCCCGATCTCAAGGTCATCTTCGTCTCCGGCTATGCCGAGGAAAGCGTGCGCCGCGATATCGAGGACGACCAGAGCGTCGACTTCCTGCCCAAGCCTTATTCGCTCGACCAGATCAATTCCAAGGTCAAGGAAGTGCTGCAGCGGCTGGGCAAGGGCGAGATCAATTGAACGAGATGGGGCGCTTCGGCGCCGCCGAGTTCAATGTCCTGGGCGAACCGCTGCAACCCTGTTCCAGCGATCCGCTAACCGGCTTCTTCCGCACCGGCTATTGCGCGGCCGGGCCGGATAGCGCCGCCGTGCATCTGGTCTGCATCGAAGCGACTGACGAATTCCTCCAATTCTCCGCCTCGGTCGGCAACGACCTCTCGACGCCACGCCCTGAATTCTCGTTTCCGGGCCTGGTCAGCGGCAACCGCTGGTGCCTCGTCGCCGCCCGCTGGGCCCAGGCCCACGCCGCCGGCAAGGCGCCAAAAGTGTTCCTGCGCTCGACCAATCAGGCCGTGCTCGGACTTATCCCCCTCGATGTGCTGAAGGGATATGCTCTGGATTTGAACTAGGGCAGGGCGGAATGTTCCGAAGACCTCACGGTGAGCCTGTCGAACCACGAGGTCGAGCGAGTGGCGGCACGTGTGCCACGACCTCGTCCTTCGACAAGCTCAGGATGAGGTCTACTAGAGATGCGTCGCACCTCACCCACCCACAATGTCATTCCCGCGAAAGCGGGAACCTCCGTTTTCTTTCTGTGTAGGCGGAAAGAGAAATGGAGCTAACGCCCCCCCTCCATCAACAACGCATCGAGATGGCTAAAACTCATCTCCATGCCCTCGGCCATGCCCGTCGCCGCGATCTGATCCCGCAGCGCCTTGCTCGCATAGGTCAGCCGGTTGACCACCGTCGTCCCCTCCGGCTTCACTTCAAAATCCACCGCGGATTTCGACGTGCCACCGGTCTCGGCCTGATCGAACGCCTCTTCGCTCAGGATGTGTTCCGGCACGGCAATGGCGTGGATCACCCCGGACATGGCCAGGCGCTCCTCGCCCTTATGCCATTCATAGCGATAACGGCCGCCCGGCCGCGCCTCGAACACGCAGACCGGCATGGTCCAGCCCGGCGGGCCGGTCAGCCAGCGCTTGATCAGCGGCGGTTGCGTGTAGCAGGCGAACACCAGATCGCGCGGCGCCGAAAAATCGCGCTCGGTGAGGATTTCGGTATCGCTGGGCATGGATATTCGCAATGGTCCACCAAATGCCATTGTGCCCTCCCTCAGGCCCTGGTTTCGAGGCGCTTCAGTTCTTCAAGCAGATCATCGAGCCGCTCGAACTGGGCTTCCCAATATTTGCGATATTCGATCAGCCACCCGGTCGCCTCGGCCAGCGGCTGCGCCTCGAGCTTGCAGGGCCGGCGCTGGGCATCGCGGCCGCGCGAAATCAGGCCGGCATTTTCCAGCACCTTGAGATGCTTGGAAATGGCCGGCTGGCTCATGGCAAACGGTTCGGCCAGTTCATTGACCGATGCCTCGCCCTGCGCCAGCCGCGCCAGGATGGCGCGCCGCGTCGGGTCGGACAGGGCCTGGAAGGTGGCGTCGAGATCGGCAGGCGTTGGCATGGATAACCTTTGGTTCTAAAACCGTTCGGTTATTAAGCGCCCGTTCGGCGCAGCCGTCAAGCAGTGCCGCCGGGGATCGGCGTTCCCGCTGCCAAGAGGCCCTGATTGGCCAGTTCGGTCCACAATGCATCGGGAATTTTCGCATCCCACCATTTGAGGATGCCATCGAGTTCTTCCGGCGATTTCGGCCCCGGCAAGACATTACACACTGCCGGATGCGTCAGCGGAAACTGCAATGCCGCCGCGGGCAGGGCTACGCCAAAGTCCTGGCACACGGTTTCGAGTGCCTTGACCCGATCGACAATAGCCTGCGGCGCCTTGGCATAGTTGAAGGTCGAGCCGCCCACCAGAATGCCGGAATTAAACGGCCCGCCGATCACCACCGAGGCGCCGCGCTCAAGGCATGTCGTCATGAACGGATTGAGCGAGGTCTGCTCGAGCAATGTATAGCGCCCTGCGAGCAGGAACACGTCCCAATCGCCCAGCGCAAAGGCGTCCATCAGCACCTGCCACTC
This sequence comes from Devosia sp., assembly GCA_035565135.1. Classification (GTDB taxonomy): domain Bacteria; phylum Pseudomonadota; class Alphaproteobacteria; order Rhizobiales; family Devosiaceae; genus Devosia. The sequence continues at coordinate 22,390 of DATMSY010000216.1, read as the reverse complement.
ATTGACGCCAAGCCCGATCGCCTTGATCTCGCCGCTGTCGCGCAGCTCGCGCAGGGCTCGGTAGCCGCCGCTTTCCAGCTGCTTCCACAGCGGCTTATTCCCCTCAACCCCATGGGTCGCCGTGCCGATATCGTGGACATAGAGGATGTCGGCACCGTTCATGCCTAGCCGCTGCAGGCTATCCTCGTAGGAGCGCATGATGCCGTCATAGGAATAGTCATAGACCTGATCGAAGGGCAGGGGATTGACCCAATTATGCGGCTCGCTCCATTCCTTGACCGGCTTGAGGCGCCGCCCCACCTTGGTCGACAGCACCGTACCGGCCCGCCGCTCGCGCAGCACATCGCCGACGAGATGCTCGGAGCGGCCATAGCCATATTGGGGCGCCGTATCGATGTAGCTTATCCCCACATCGAGCGCATGGCTTATAGTGGCTCGTCCCTGGTCGGCCGGCACATTGGTGAAAATGCCGGCCAGCGACGCGCAGCCGAGGCCCAGCGTGGTGATGTCCAGACCGGTTTTGCCGATCTGGCGCGTCTCAAAAATGCGTGCCGCCATGATGTCCTCCCAGATGGCAGGATAACTGACATGTTAGTTGGCCGCCGTAAAGACGGTGCGCTCAGTAGACGTTGCCGACGATGACGGGATGCTCGGTTTCAATCCGGATCGGGTTGCGGAGCGCCGCGCCGAACTGGGCTTCCTCGATCTCGAAAATATCGTCGGGCTTGGTCGAAATCCCATCGGCAAAGCTCAGCGTCGCCGTGCCGAAGCAATGCACATGGATGTCCCCGGGATTGCGGAACAGCTCATATTTGAAGTGGTGATATTCGAGATTGGCGATGGTGTGGCTCATATTGTCCTCGCCGCTGAGGAACGGCTTTTCCCAGATCACCTGGCCATCGCGCCAGATGCGCGACTTGCCCTCGATATGGGCCGGCAGATCGCCCAGCCGTAGTTCCGGCCCAAACGAGCAGGCGCGCAGCTTGGAATGAGCGAGATACAAATAATTGATCCGCTCGGTCACATGGTCGGAAAATTCATTGGCCAGCGCAAAGCCCAGCCGCCGCGGCTGGCCATTGTGATCGATCAGGTAGATGCCGGCGATTTCCGGCTCTTCGCCCGCATCGAGCGCAAAGCTGGGCGAGGGGATCGGATGGCCGGGATTGACCACGGTATAGCCATTGCCTTTGTAGAACCATTCCGGCTGCACGCCCTTGGCGCCACCGACCGGCTTGCCGCCTTCGAGGCCCATGCGGAACATCTTCATGGAATCGGTGAGATTGTCCTCGGTCTTGGTGCCGTTGGACTTGTGCATGGCGTCGCGCGTCGCCGCCGAACCCAGATGGGTGAGCCCGGTGCCGGTGACATAGAGATGGGCCGGATCGGGATGATCGATTGGCGACAGCAACCGGCCCTCGGCCAAAAGCGCTGCCTTGTCGACCGTCTCGCCCAAGCCCTGCTGGGCAATCAGCGCGCCGATCCCCGTCTGCGCCGCGATCGCCGCCTGAGCCAGGCCATAGACGCTGCTGGCGCCATTGACCTGGCGCGTCACCTCGCCATCCACGGCGCCGACGGCGCGTTCGCCGTTGAGATCGAAATACTGGATGAGATTCATGCTGTCCTCCCGCGGAGAGGCCCGGCGGGCCAAACTGGCAGGCATAGAACGCAAGAGGGGCACACTAGGCAAGCCCAAAAATCATACTAATGAAATCTCATACTGCCGGGCGTCCTGCTTTGCATTGTGCGCGGCCGCTGCCGTCTCTATATCGAGGGCTGCGCCAGGCCGGCGCCGGGGATGACTTGCCATGCTGGACAGCGTCGAAAGCGCACTCGCGGCGATTGCCGCAGGTGAACTCGTGGTTGTGGTGGACGATACCGACCGCGAGAATGAAGGTGACCTGATCATGGCGGCCAGCAAGGCGACGCCGGAAAAGATCGCGTTCATGATCCGCCATACCAGCGGCATTATCTGCGTGCCGATGACGGCAGCCCGTGCGGCCGAGCTCAATCTCGATCCCATGGTCGCCAACAATATCGATCCGTTCCGCACGGCCTTCACCGTCACGGTCGATTATCGCGTCGGCATGACGACCGGCATTTCCGCCACCGAGCGGACCGCCACCATTCGCGCACTGGCCGGCGGCAATGCCCATGCCGGCGACTTCATCCGTCCCGGCCACATTTTCCCGCTGCTGGCCCGCGAAGGCGGCGTGCTGGCCCGCTCCGGCCACACCGAGGCCGGCATCGACCTGGCGCGCATGGCCGGCCTTGAACCCGCTGGCGTGCTGGCCGAAGTGGTCAACGACGACGGCACGGTCAAGCGCCTGCCCGAGTTGATCGCCTTTGCCCAGGAGCACAAACTCAAGATCATCTCGATCGAGGACCTGATTTCCTATCGCCTGAGCCAAGAAAAATTCCTCTCGCGTGAGGCCGTCGTGCCGACAATGGTGGGCGGCCTCCCCGCCGTGGCCTATGCCTATCAGACCCCGTTCGATCCCGTGCAGCAGGTGGCGCTGGTGCTGGGCGATGTCGAGGGCAAGAGCAATGTGCCCTGCCGCATCATCCGCGAGCAGCCCTTGCGCGATCTGCTGGGCCGGGCAACCGGTGATGCCGATCCGGTCGAACGCGCCGTCGCCGAAATCGTCGCCCGTGGCGGCACCGGAATCGTGCTGCTGCTGCGCGGCGCCTCGGCCGGCGACCGCGAAGAGGATGCCCGCCGTTCCCCGACCCAGGACGGGCAGGGCGGCGAGCATCACGGCAGCGCCGTCAAGCGCATGAAGGGCTGGCGCGAGATTGGCGTCGGCTCGCAGATGCTGCGCGATCTGGGCGTCAAATCCATCGCCCTGATGACGACCTCCGGCCGCCAATATGTCGGCCTCGGCGGGTTTGGCCTCGAGATCGGGGAAACGATTCTGCTCTCCTGACGTCTGGCCCTCTTTTCTTATTTTGTTCCGGTTCCCCACTTGACATTCCGGAAACAAAATGAGAACAAATAGGGCACATTAAATGGACAGCGACCTGCGGTGCCAACGCGTTGCGCGGCCCCCCAGAGCGTGAAATAAGGAGAGAACTATGGCTGGCTCGCCGCTTCGCGTTGTTGAGGGTGGAACTATGGATAAGGACAAGGCACTTGCCGCAGCGCTCGGACAGATCGAGCGCAGCTTTGGCAAGGGCTCGATCATGCGGCTGGGCGAGGCTGCATCGATTGAAGTGGAGGCCATCTCCACCGGATCGCTCGGCCTCGACATCGCTTTAGGCATTGGCGGTCTGCCCAAGGGCCGTATCGTCGAGATTTTCGGGCCGGAAAGCTCGGGCAAGACGACGCTGGCATTGCATGTCATTGCCGAGGCGCAGCGCGCCGGTGGCATTTGTGCGTTCGTCGATGCGGAACATGCGCTCGATCCGATCTATGCCCGCAAGCTTGGCGTCAATGTTGACGATCTGCTGATTTCCCAGCCCGATGCCGGCGAACAGGCTCTCGAAATCACCGATACGCTGGTGCGTTCCGGCGCCATCGACGTGCTGGTCGTCGATTCGGTGGCTGCGCTGACCCCGCGTGCCGAACTCGAAGGCGAAATGGGCGATGCGCTGCCGGGCCTGCAGGCCCGTCTGATGAGCCAGGCCATGCGCAAGCTGACCTCTTCGATTTCCAAGTCGAAATGCCTCGTCATCTTCATTAACCAGATTCGCATGAAGATCGGCGTGATGTATGGCTCGCCCGAAACCACGACGGGTGGCAATGCGCTCAAGTTCTACGCTTCGGTTCGCCTCGATATCCGCCGTATCGGCGCGATCAAGGATCGCGAAGAGATCGTGGGCAACCAGACCCGCGTGAAAGTGGTCAAGAACAAGCTGGCGCCGCCGTTCCGCCAGGTCGAATTCGACATCATGTATGGCGAAGGCATTTCTAAGACGGGCGAATTGATCGACCTCGGCGTCAAATCCGGCATTGTCGAGAAGTCCGGCGCCTGGTTCTCCTGGGATAGCCAGCGGCTGGGGCAGGGGCGTGAGAATGCCCGCCAGTTCCTCAAGGACAATCCCGATGCTGCGGCAACGATCGAGCGCGGTGTGCGGGAAAGCTCGGGCCTATTGGGCGAAGTCCTGCTGGTCTCGGGCGGTGACGATGATGGTGGCGACGGGGACGAATAGACAGTCCTTTTCCATGCCGGTTTTGTGGAGGTGGCGCGCAAGCGCTGCCTCCTTTCTTTTGGCGCCATTGGCGTTCCGGCCAATGACAAATGCCCTCTTGCTGCCGCAATGCTGGACAGAGGCGCAAACCGCGCGATAGAAAGCCCCCCGACCTTCTGCGGCGCAGTCGCGCCATTCCGATGAAAGCCTCTTGATGACCAGCGTAAACGATCTCCGCTCGAGTTTTGTCGATTACTTCGCCCGCAATGGTCATGAGGCCGTGGCGTCGGGCCCGCTGGTGCCTCGGAACGATCCGACATTGATGTTCACCAATGCCGGCATGGTGCAGTTCAAGAACGTTTTTACCGGCGTCGAAAAGCGGCCCTATTCGACCGCGACCTCAGCGCAGAAATGCGTGCGGGCCGGCGGCAAGCATAACGACCTCGACAATGTCGGCTTCACCGCGCGCCATCACACCTTTTTCGAGATGCTCGGCAATTTCTCGTTCGGCGATTACTTCAAGGATCGCGCGATCGAACTGGCCTGGAATCTGCTGACCAAGGATTGGGGCCTGCCCAAGGACAAGCTCATGGTCACCGTCTATCAGGACGATGATGAGGCCATGGCGCTGTGGAAGAAGATTGCGGGCCTCTCCGAGGACCGCATCGTGCGGCTCGGCGCCAAGTCCAATTTCTGGCAGATGGGCGATACCGGTCCTTGCGGTCCCTGCTCGGAAATCTTCTACGACCATGGCGAGCACGTCTGGGGCGGTCCTCCGGGTTCGCCGGAAGAAGATGGCGATCGCTGGATCGAAATCTGGAACCTGGTCTTCATGCAGTTCGAGCAGCATGCCGACGGGTCGCGTACCGGCCTGCCGCGCCCCTCGATCGATACCGGCATGGGGCTCGAGCGTGTTGCTGCGGTCATGCAGGGCGTGCACGACAATTACGATATCGACCTGTTCAAGGCGCTGATCAGCGCTGCCGCTTCGGCCACCGGCGCCGACATCAATGGCGAAGGCAATCGCAGCCTGCGCGTCATTGCCGATCACCTGCGCTCCATGTCCTTCCTCATTGCCGAAGGCGTGCTGCCCTCCAATGAAGGCCGGGGCTATGTGCTGCGCCGCATCATGCGCCGTGCCATGCGCCACGCGACCCTCTTGGGCGCCGGCGAGCCGGTGATTCACAAATTGGTGCCGACCCTGGTGCGCGAGATGGGCCAGGCCTATCCCGAGCTCAGCCGTGGCGAGGCCATGATCACCGAAACGGTCAAGCTCGAGGAGGGCCGCTTCCTCAAGACGCTTGGCCGCGGCCTGCAGATCCTGGCCGACGAGAGCAAGGACCTGAGCGAAGGCCAGGTGTTGAGCGGTTCGACCGCCTTCAAGCTCTATGACACCTATGGTTTCCCGCTCGATCTGACCGAAGATGCCCTGCGTTCGCGCGGCATTACTGTCGACCAGGCCGGCTTCGACGCCGCCATGGCCCAGCAGAAGGCCGAGGCACGCAAGAGCTGGTCCGGCTCGGGCGAAGCCGCCACCGATACGGTCTGGTATGGCCTGGCGGATAAGCTCGGTCCCACCGAATTCCTCGGCTATGAAACCGAAATCGCCGAGGGCGAGGTCAAGGCGCTGATCAAGGACGGCGTCGAGGTCACTTCGCTCTCCGCTGGCGATGAAGGCTTTGCCGTTCTCAATCAGACGCCCTTTTATGGCGAAAGCGGCGGCCAGGTCGGCGATAGCGGCGTGCTCAAGGGCGAGGGCGTTTCCGCAACCGTTGCCGATACGCAGAAATTCCACGGCGTCTTTGCCCACAAGGTCAGAATCGCCAGCGGTACGCTCAAGCTCGGCCAGCCCGTGGAATTGCTCGTCGATCACGAGCGGCGTTCTTCGATCCGCGCCAACCATTCGGCCACGCACCTGCTGCATGAAGCCCTGCGCATCGTGCTGGGCGATCACGTCGCGCAGAAGGGCTCGATGGTTTCGCCCGACCGGTTGCGCTTCGATTTCGTACACACCAAGCCCGTGACCGAGCAGGAAATGGCCGAGGTCGAGGATATCGCCAACGCGATAATCCTGCAGAACGCGCCGGTCGAGACCCGGCTGATGGGCGTCGAGGAAGCCAAGGAATCGGGTGCGCGCGCGCTCTTCGGCGAGAAATATGGCGACGAAGTTCGCGTCGTCGCCATGGGCGAACCCACTGGCAATGGCCTGGGCTGGTCGGTCGAACTTTGCGGCGGCACCCATGTGCGCCGCACCGGCGATATCGGGCTCGTTTCCATCGTGGCTGAAAGCGCGGTCGGCGCCGGCGTGCGCCGCATCGAGGCCCTGACCGGCAAGGCCGCGCGCCATCGCGGCAATACCAATGTCGCCATCGTCAATGCGGCTGCGGGCCTCTTGCGCTCGGGCAGCCACGAAGTGCTCGACCGCATCGGCGCCTTGCAGGAAAACCTCAAGAAGATCGAGCGCGAGCTGACCGATGCCCGCAAGAAGCTGGCTCTGGGCGGCGGCGCCTCGGGTCCGGCTGCTGCGGCGGACGAAACGATCAATGGCGTCATCTATGTCGGCCGTACGGTCGAGGGCATTGCAGCCAAGGACGTCAAAGGCCTGGTCGATACCGAAAAGAAGCGCATCGGCTCGGGCGTGGTCACCGTCGTGCTCAAGGGCGAGGACGGCAAGGGCACCGTGGCCGTCGGCGTGACGCAGGATCTGACGGCGCGTTATGCTGCCGGCGAGCTGATCAAGCTGGCAACTGTCGCCTTGGGCGGGCAGGGCGGCGGCGGCCGTCCCGACATGGCGCAGGGCGGCGGCCCCGATGGTTCCAGGGCAGCCGAGGCCATCGCCGCCGTGCGGGCAGCGCTTTAGGCGAAATGCATCAGACCTCGCCGCAAGGCGGGGTCTGCATGGCTAAAGTCCGGTGCGGTAGAAGAACAGCCTTGGCTTCCAGACGATCTTCATCTTCTCGCTCAGCACATTGGCGAGCCCGGCCGAGAGCACGATGACGAGGCCGATAATGGCGACCCAGTCGGGATATTCGCCGAAGAACATCGCGCCGAAGACGATGGCCCAGATCAGCTGGCTATATTGCACCGGCGCCACCAGATTGGCGGGCGAACGCTTGGCCGCGGAAATGAGCAGCAAGCCGCCCGTGCCGCCCAATAGGCCGATGCCTAAAAATACCGCCAACTGCTGGAGGCTTGGCACGACGAAGAGCGGGATCATCAGCAGGCCATTGAACAAGCCCGAATAGAGCACCTGGATGCCCACCAGGCTCACCCGCCGTTCCCGCGGCGCGACATGGCGCAGGATGATGGTGGTGACGCCGCCGAAAAAGACGCTGCAGAAGATCGCCAGGTGCCCCAGCTGCAGCTCGCGCACGCCGGGGCGGATAACCAGCACGACGCCGAGAAAACTGATGAGCAGCAGCAGCCAGCGATGCGGCGCCACATGCTCCTTGAGCACCAGCACGCCCAATATGGTCACCACTACCGGTGTCAGGAAACCCACGGCATAGACATCGGCAAAGGGGATGTGGGTAAAGGCATACATGACGCATGCCGTGCCCGAAATGGCCGTGGCGCAGCGCAGATGCACCAGCCAGGGATGCTTGAGCTTGTAGATGTCGCGCCAGCGCTCATTGCGCTTCGTCAACATGGCCGGAATGATCGAAAAGCTGGTGGTAAAGAACGCGATCTCGAAGACCGACATGGCCGGCCCGGTCGCCTTGATCAGGGCATCGGCCATTGAAAAACTGGCATAGGCCAAAAAGGCCAAGATGACGCCGACCGGCATCGTAACATCCAAAAATATGAGGAAGACTCGGGAAGCGCGTCTACCATACAAAGCCGGACTGGCGCCGTCGACACTGCGGCCGGGCTATATTTCGGGGCCCTGCACCTCGGTAATATTGGTCTTGGGGCCGGGCCGGGCGCGGTATTCGGCAAAGCGGCCGGCAATGCGCGCCCGGGCGCCGTCGATGAGCACATTGACCAGCCCGGAGAGGATCACCACTGCCAGCCCGATATAGGCAATCCAGCCGGGGTGTTCGGCATAGAAATAAGCGCCCAGTGCGATGGCCCAGACGATCTGCACATATTGCACCGGGGCAACCTGGCTGGCGGGCGCATTGCGCGTCGCGGCGATCAGCAGGATATGCCCCATGCCGATAAAGCTGCCGCTGGCCAGCAGCAGCGCAAATTGCTGCCAGTTCGGCATGACGAAGCCTGACGCCATGAGCACCGCATTGGCCACCAGGAGATAGAGCGCGGGCAGGGCGATCAGGCTGACGCGCTTTTCGTCGCTGGCGACCACGCGCAGGACCGTGGTGGTCGTGGCGCCGAAGAAGGCGCAACCCAGGGCGGCCAAATGCCCGAGTTCCAGCTCGCGAAAGCCGGGCCGCACCACCAGCATGACGCCGACAAAACCCGCCAGCAGCATGGCCCAGCGCACGCCATGGACGCGCTCCTTGAGCAGCAGCACGGACATGGCCGTGATGAAGAGCGGCATGAGGAAGACCAGCGAATAGGTCTCGGCAAAGGGAATGGTGACGAAAGCGAAGGTTACCAGTGTCGAGGAGGCGACGCCGCTGAAGGATCGCAGATGCACCAAAGCGGGGTGCCTGAGCTTGAAACTATCGCGCCAGCGTTCGCCCTTCGGTTTGACGAAGAGCGCCGGGATCAATGAGAACAGGGCAATGAAAAAACCAATTTCGAAGACGCTGAGCGTCTGGCCGAAGCCCTTGATGATCGCGTCGCCGCAGGAATAGATCGAATAGGCGGCAATCGCGTAAAGCACGCCGATCGGCATGGCACATCCAGAAAATCGAGGGCTGGCAACGGGCTGACCTTACGGCGGCTCCGGCGCGGCGTCGATGGATATTGTGCGATGCCGCGGCGGGCGCTCAGTCCTCGAGCGAAACGTCGCCGCCGCTTGAGGAATCGATATCGGTCCGGGCAGGGTTGCCGCGCACCTCGACATTGCCGCCGCTCGAAGCGTCGGCCTTAAGGCTCTGGGTGGCGTGTACGTCGACATCGGCGCCGCTGGAGGCCCGGGCCGTTGCGTCGGCGCAAACCAGGCCATCGGCATCGATGCCCGAGCCGCTCGACGCGCTGGCTTCGATGCTGTTGCAGGTGCCGGAGAGATCGATACTGGCGCCGCTCGATGCGTCGACCGCGACGGTGCCCAATGTCGCCGAGACCAGCCGGATATCGGACCCGCTCGAGGCCTCGATTTCGAGAGTGTCGGCGCGCAGGTTGCCGCCGCGGATATCGGCGCCGGAGCTGGCGGAAATCCCGGTAATGGCGGGCAGGGTGATGTTGACCGTTATGGCATTGCCATTGGCCAGCAGCATGCCGACCAGGCCGCCGCTGACGATGAAATCGAGAAAGCTCTGGTCGAAGTGGGCGCTGAGCACGCCGTCCGACACGGTGAGCTTGAGATTGTCGAGGGCGTCGGCGCTGCCGGCATCGGCCTGGACGGCGAAGGTGTCGCCCATGGTCACGACAGCATCGATGCCCGTGGCGATATCGATCTTGTCGAAATCCCTGAGATCGAAGCTGCGGCTTTCGGCATTGGCCGCTGCGGTGAGCGTCAGTCCGATAGCGGTGGCAAAGGCCAGGCTGGCAACAAATCGCATCTATCCATCTCCCTCATCCGGATGCTCCGCATATGGTGGTTCGCGGCGCTCGCTCAAGAGATCGTGAAAATATAGTTCGGAAATGGTTGCAAGGCACATGGCTGTGCCCCATGGCGGCGGGGCAAGGGTCGAAGCATGGCTCCGACCCTTCATGTTTTAGAACGACGCCTTGGCACTAAGACTAAAAGCCAAAACACTGCCCTTGTCCCAGATTTCGCCCAGCGCGTTGGTTCCGGCCTCGATCATCGAATAGGACACGCCGCCGGAGAGTTCGAAATTTTCGCTCGGCTTGTAGGCGGCGCCCAGGTTTACGCCCAGGCGATCGGACTGGGTGCCATTGGCCAGGACACCGGCGCCGTTTTCGCGCGATGTGCCCTTGTCCCAGGTGAGGCCGGCGAGGACCGTCAGGTCCTCGGTCAACTGGTGGCCAACGCCGGCCGATACGGTCCAGCCGTCTTCGTAATTGAGCACCGTGGTCAAGGTCGGTCCCGGCGTGGTTACGCTCAGCGCATCGACCACCGACCAATCCACCCATTTGATCCCGCCCAGCAGCAGCCAGCCGGGTGCGATGCCGCTCTGCGCCTTGACTTCAAAGGTCTGGGGCGTGGTGACGCTCGCTGCCGCCGGCAGGCCTGCGGCAAAGGTGCCGGAGAGATCGTAGTCAATGGGAGCGTTGTAGATGGCGCTGACGCGCAGGGCGATGTCCGGCACTTCATAGGCAGCGCCGATGCGCCAGCCAAAGCCGCGCCCATCCAGCTCTACCGGGAGCGTCCCCAGGGTCGGGCCAGGCAGTAGGGCTGGAACCAGGGCTTCATAATTGAGGCTTTGCGCCGAGATGCCGCCGATAATGCTAAGGCTCCCCGGGCCGACATCAAAACCATAGGAACAGGTCAGGCCAAGGTCGGTGGACCAGATGCGTTCGCGCACTGACTGGCCAGTGGCCGCGGCGTAGGGCAGTAGGCGGTCCGTGCCCGAACCCCATGGATTTTGCACCGAAACCAGGCAGGAGGCATTGTCAATCAGGTCCGCCTTGACGGCGAAATTGTAATAGGTGCGGTTGGAAGAGGTGGCGACCGTGCCCAGGCCGGGCGCGGCAAGGCTGGTAATTTCGTGATTGATGATGACAGGCGTCACCGTGCCCTTGCCGACATAGGTGGCCGGGTCGAACAGCAGGTCCCAGTTATAGCCATTGGCTTCGAGCCCCCCGGCATGGGCGGCGCCCATGGTGGACGAGGCAAGAATTGCGGCTAGCGCGATGCAGCGAATAGGGCTGCGTGGCATGTGTAATCCTCCCAGATTTAGTAGGCGGCATATTTCGCCGCCCCGCCTATAGGCCGTTTTGTCGGCACGTTGACGCTTACGTCTAGAAGGTCTTGTTTACGGCAAGCCGTCAATCGGCGCCGTCGCTGGATTAAGACTAAAATGTGTCACTGGCGCAGGGCTGCAACACTGTGGCTCGAACGGCACAAACAAAAGGCCGGAGCAATGCCCCGGCCTTTCCGTATCTCTTGGCCTGCAAGGCTTACGCCATGGCCTTCTGCAGGTTCTGGTCGATGGCGTCCAGGAAACCCAGGGTCGACAGCCACGGCTGATCGGGGCCGACGAGCAGGGAGAGGTCCTTGGTCATCTTGCCTTCTTCGATCGTGTCGACGGTGACTTTTTCCAGCGTCAGCGCGAACTTGGCCAGCGCCTCATTGTCGTCGAGCTTGGCACGGTGGGCGAGGCCACGGGTCCAGGCGAAGATCGAGGCGGTGGAATTGGTCGAGGTTTCCTTGCCCTGCTGATGCTGGCGGTAGTGACGGGTCACCGTGCCATGGGCGGCTTCGGCTTCGACGATCTTGCCATCGGGGGTCGCCAGGACCGAGGTCATGAGGCCCAGCGAGCCAAAACCCTGCGCCACGATGTCGGACTGCACGTCGCCGTCATAGTTCTTGCACGCCCAGACGTAACCGCCGGACCACTTGAGTGCAGAGGCGACCATGTCGTCGATCAGGCGGTGCTCGTACCAGATCTTCTTGGCTTCGAACTGTTCCTTGAATTCGGCCTCGTAGATCTCCTGGAAGATGTCCTTGAAGCGGCCGTCATAGGCCTTGAGGATGGTGTTCTTGGTGGAAAGATACACCGGCACGCCACGGGCGAGGCCGTAGTTGAAGCTCGAATAGGCGAAGTCGCGGATCGAGTCGTCCAGGTTATACATGGCCATGGCCACGCCGGCGCCCGGAGCCTGGTAGACTTCGTGCTCGATGACCTTGCCGTCTTCGCCGGTGAACTTGATCGACAGCGTGCCCTTGCCGGGGAACAGGAAATCGGTGGCGCGGTACTGGTCGCCAAAGGCGTGGCGGCCGACGATGATCGGCTGGGTCCAGCCGGGAACCAGGCGCGGCACGTTCTTGCAGATGATGGGCTCGCGGAAGATCACGCCGCCCAGAATGTTGCGGATCGTGCCATTGGGCGACTTCCACATCTTCTTGAGCTTGAATTCTTCGACGCGCTGCTCATCGGGGGTGATGGTGGCGCATTTGATGCCGACGCCATGCTTCTGGATGGCATGGGCGGCATCGACCGTGATCTGGTCATTGGTGGCGTCGCGGCTCTCGACCGAGAGGTCATAATATTCGATTGGCAGGTCGAGATAGGGATGGATGAGCTTGTCCTTGATCGCCTGCCAGATGATGCGGGTCATTTCATCGCCGTCGAGATCGACGACCGGGTTGGCGACTTTGATCTTGCTCATAGAGTACTCCCTCAGTGCTGTTCTGGCCGCTTTGGCCCTGCTGGCAGCCGTATAGCATTGCGGGCGAAAAGCGCAAAGGTTGGCTCGGCATGGGGGCTTGCCCAGCTTGACGCCGTGTATATGCACGACTATATCGCGGCGATGCAGGACGATTTTTCGCAATGTCTGGTGCTCAACACGCGGATGGCGGCGCGCGCCATTACCCGGCGGGCCGACCGTAGGCTGCGCCCCTTCGGCGTGACGGCGGCGCAGTTCACCATTCTGACGTCGCTGCAAAGCCGGCCCGGCCTGTCGGTGACCGAGATGGCCGAGAGCATTGCGATGGACCGCACGACGCTGTCCCGCAATCTCGACCTGCTCGAAACCAAGGGCGTCGTCGTTTCGACACATCCCTCCGGTGTCAATGGCCGCGTTTGCGTGCTGACCGATGCCGGGCGGGACCTGGTCGAGCAGACCGTGCCCGTGTGGCGGGAGTCACAGGCCGAGTTGCGCGAAACGCTCGTCCGCCCCGATTTCGCCGCGGTCATCGCGGCATTGCAGCAGCTTTCCCGGCTCTAGGCCGAAACCGATCGCAACCCAAGGAGACAGAATGCTCAAGCCCGATCCGTCCGATCCCATCGTCGTCACCGGCATGGGCGCCGTCAGCCCGATGGGCGTGGGTGTGGAAACGCTGTGGACGCGCCTGTTGGCCGGCGAGAGCGGTATCGTCCGCAATGATCGCTTCGATACGACTGGGTTCACCTCTGGCATTGCGGGCCTGGTGCCCAGCAAGGCCGACGTGCCGCATGGTTTCAATGCCGCCGATTTCGTGGACGCCAAGGAAATCAAGAAGATGGACCTGTTCATCCAGTATGGCATCGGCGCTGCCGCCGAGGCGCTGGACCAGGCCGGCTGGCACCCGACCAGCCCCGAAGATCAGGCTGCCACCGCGACGATTATCGCCTCGGGCGTTGGCGGATCGCCGGTCATGGCCAAGGCCGTCGAGATCATCCAGGAAAAGGGGCCGCGGCGGCTTTCTCCGTTCACTGTACCGTCCTTCCTCGCCAATCTGGCGGCGGGCTGGATTTCCATCCTGCATGGCTTCAAGGGCCCGATCGGCGCTCCGGTTACCGCCTGCGCGGCTTCCGCCCAGGCGATTGGCGATGGCATGCGGCTGATCATGACCGGCGAGGCCGAAGTGGCCGTGGTTGGCGGCGCCGAGGGCTCGGTCGATCCCATTTCCATCGGCGGTTTCGGTGCCTCGCGCGCGCTGACCTCCTCGCATAACGATGAGCCCCATCTGGCCTCGCGTCCCTTCGACAAGGGCCATGATGGCTTCGTGCTGTCCGAGGGTGCTGCGGTGCTGGTCATCGAAAAACTCAGCCACGCCAAGGCGCGCGGTGCGACGCCGCTGGCTATCCTGGCGGGTTACGGCACCTCGGCCGACGCCTATCACCTGACGGCGGGTTCGCCCGATGGTGCGGGCGCGCAGGTCGCCATGCGCAATTCGCTGAAAATGGCCGGGCTCGACCAGGCCCAGATCGGCTATGTCAACGCCCACGCCACCTCCACCCAGGTTGGCGACAATGCCGAGATCGCCGGGATCACCGCCGTATTCCCGGGCCGGGGCAAGGACCTTGCCGTCTCGTCCACCAAATCGGCCACCGGGCACATGCTGGGCGCTGCTGGCGCTATCGAAGCGATCATTTCGGTGCAGGCTTTGCGCAGCGGTATCTTGCCGCCCACGATCAATCTCGATGATCCCGAGGAAGTGGCCGATATTTTCGACCTCGTGCCCAAGGTGGCCAAGCCCAAGGCGATCGACTACGCGCTGTCCAATTCCTTCGGCTTTGGCGGTGTCAATGCGAGCCTGGTGTTCGGCCGTATCTAACCAGACTGGTCCCGATAGGCCTGGTGCCGTGGCAGGTGATCTGCCACCAGGTCCCAGGCCTGTTGGGAGCGAGCGAAAATGAGTTGGTTGGGGCTGAACCAATCGTTCTGCCCGGCAAAGAACCCGACCGGAATCATCCGCAGATCGGGCGCCCGCGATGATTGACCATGCAGCGGCGTGCCGCAGGCCGGGCAGAAATGGCGGGTGAAGGTCGCCCCTGAATCGGCCCGCCGCTGGAATGCGGTAACGGACCCGGTCACCGTAAGCGCCGTGCTGGGCACCAGCGTCACGCTCGAATGCCCGGTACCGGTGCTGCGCTGGCAATCGAGGCATGAGCACAGCAACATCGCCATGATGCGCCCGCGCACTGTCATCTCCACGGCGCCGCAGGCACAGGCGGCGGTCAAATCCACGATGATCCGATCCGGCTTGTTCATGGCACCGAGGCTGGCACGGGCGAAGGGGCAGGGCAAGCTGTGCCTCTTGCCTTTGCGCGCCACAGCCGCAAAAGTGCGCGCGGCCGAGGGGAGGACCCGACTTTGCAACCCGACTATCCGATCGAGACCGCAAGGCTGCGTCTTCGTCCCTTTACGCGCGGCGATGTGGACGCGGTCTATGGTTACCGGCGGCGCGACGATGTCGCCCGCTATCTCTTCGACGTGCCGCTGAGCCGGGAGGAGTGCGCCCTGGCCGTGCAGCAGCGCATCGGCCAGATCGCGCTGGAGGCCGATGAGGACAAGATCATCCTGGGCGTGGAACTGGCCGAAGCCGGCACGCTGATCGGGGAAGTCTCGCTGATCCTGCGCAATCTCGATGCGCGGCAGGGCGAGGTCGGCTGGATTTTCCATCCCGACTATCAGGGCCATGGCTATGCGACCGAAGCGGCCGTCGCGTTGCTCGACCTGGCCTTCGGGCAGGGCGACATGCACCGGGTCATGGCGCGGTGCGATGCCCGCAACACGTCCTCGGCCAAATTGATGGAGCGGCTGGGCATGCGGCGTGAAGCACATTTCCGCGAGCATGCCCTGTTCAAAGGGGAGTGGGACGAAGAATTCGTCTATGCGATCCTTGAAGATGAATGGCCGCAAAAGCGCTATGCGCACCTCGCTTCCTGAGTCAGAATCCCCGCTCTAGCCCATGGAATGCATCGGCTTTTTCCTGCCGCAACCCTGTCGCGTCACCCGGCAGTGAAAGGCACATTTTCTTAGGAAAACCGGCGCTTCCGCCGGGGTAGAATATTTCATCGGACGGCCGGAACGTCTGCGACTCCCCTCGCGTTGAGACCTCGCAATGCCTAGCGGGAGGGATCGCAACCATGTCGTCATTGAGTCTGCCCATTGAAACCGAGCATCTGCTGCTGCGCCCCTTCGAGCGCGGGGATATCGACGCCGTCAACGCCTATCTGGCGCTGCCCAGCGTGCAGCGCTACGCGTTCAGTCGCGCGCGGGACAAAAGCGAGGTCGCGGGGGCACTCGATGTGATGCGCAGCCATGTCAGCCTGCAGCGGCCGGGCGATACGCTGACCCTGGCCATGGTGCGCAAGGGCGACCGGCAATTGATCGGGCATGTGTCGCTGCATTGGTCCGATGCGACGGCGGGGCAGGGCGAAGTGCGCTTCGTCATCAATCCCAGCTATTCGGGGCAGGGCTTTGCCTGCGAGGCGCTGGGCGCGCTGTTCGATCTGGCCTTCGACCATTTCCGCATTCACCGTCTCTATGCGCGCTGCGACGGGCGCAATCATCACTCCATCAAGCTGATGCAGGGCCTGGGTATGCGGCTTGAAGCCCATTACCGCGAACACGCCCTGTTCCAGGGCGAATGGGACGAGGAATTGCACTTCGCCATGCTCGATCGCGAGTGGCAGCGGCCCAGCAAGGTGCGGGAATTGCCGCCACGGCATCAGGTCGCCTGATTTGCATCTGCCCGGACAAATGCGATATGTGCGCCTGACTTTACGGATTGGGCGCCATGGCCGGTACGGATTCTTCGAAACAACCCATTCTTGCGCCGACCCCGGCCATCATCCTGTGCGAACCGCAGCTGGGTGAGAATATCGGCACCGCCGCGCGCGCCATGGCCAATTTCGGTCTATGGGACCTGCGCCTGGTGCGTCCGCGTGACGGCTGGCCCAATGAAAAAGCCATCAATGCGGCGTCCCGCGCCGACCACGTGATCGAGCGGGTGCGGGTCTTTGAAACTCTCGAAGAGGCCATCGCCGATCTCACGCTGGTCTATGCCACCACCGCCCGTTCCCGCGACATGCAGAAGGCCGTGCTGGGCCCGGAAGAGGCCGCGACCAATCTTGCGGCGCAGATCGGTTCGGGCCGTGCCGCCGGGCTGCTGTTCGGCCGCGAGCGCTGGGGCCTGCTCAATGAGGAAGTGGCCCTGGCCGATGCCATTGTCACCCTGCCGGTCGAGCCGGCTTTCGCCTCCCTGAACATCGCCCAGGCAGTGTTGCTTCTGTCCTATGAATGGCGCCGGCATAGTGCGGCCGGCACGGCTCTGCCATTCTCCGACGCCCTGGCAGAAGTTGCGCCGCGAGAAGAGCTTGTGGGGCTTTTCGGACATCTTGAATCCACTCTGGACCAGTCCGGTTTCTTCACCGCGCCGGACAAGCGCCCCACCGTGATCAACAATCTGCGCACCATGCTGGAGCGCGGCAAATTCACCAGCCAGGAAATCCGCACCCTGCGCGGGGTGATCTCCTCGATCGACC
Source organism: Devosia sp. (assembly GCA_035565135.1). Classification (GTDB taxonomy): domain Bacteria; phylum Pseudomonadota; class Alphaproteobacteria; order Rhizobiales; family Devosiaceae; genus Devosia. The sequence goes on along the minus strand of DATMSY010000216.1, from coordinate 5,312 downwards.
GGCGCCATCAGCGGCCCAACCCCAATCGGCAGAAGCCGGGCGGCAACACGGACACAGAATGAGGCGGAGCGAACGGAATTTGCCTGTTCCGCCTTTGACTGCGACAGTTTGTCATGCGATCTGCTTGATCCATGAGCACGCCCGCCCCCACTGACAAATCCCGCCTCGCTTTCACCTATATCGGCTTCCGCTTCTTCTGGCTGACCACGCTATTGGTCGGCTTTGCGGTGCAGATCATGTCGGTCTCGATCGCCTGGCAGATTTATGACGTCACCGGCAATGCCTTCCTGCTGGGCCTGGTGGGGCTCAGCCTGTTCCTGCCGGCGCTGCTGCTGATCCTGGTTACCGGGCTCACCGCCGACCGCTTCAACCGCCGTTTCATCATGACGGCGTGTCTGGCGGTGGAGCTGGTCTGCGCGCTGGGCTTTCTGGTTTTCGTCAATGCCGAGGCGCATGAAGTTTGGCCGATTTTCGGCATTCTGGTCGTGCTGGGCACGGCGCGCGCCTTCTGGGGGCCGGCAGCACAGTCGCTCGCGCCCAATCTGGTGCCCTCCGAAGCGCTCTCCAACGCCATCACCCTCAATGCCTCCGCCTGGCAATTTTCGGCCATCATGGGGCCCGCCGCCGGTGGCTTGCTCTATGGCATCGGCCCGGCCGTGCCCTTTGCTACGGCTGGCGTGCTGCTGCTGGCGGCCGCTGTTAGCGTGCTGCTGATTCCCAAGCCGGCGCAGCGGGAATCGCATCAGGCGACCAGCCTTGAGACCATGCTGGCGGGCTTCCGCTACATCTTCTCCAACAAGGTGGTGCTGGGCGCCATTTCGCTCGACATGTTCGCCGTGTTGATGGGCGGCGCGGTGGCGCTGCTGCCCGTCTATACCAAGGATATTCTCCATGCCGGGCCGCAGGAGCTGGGCCTGCTGCGCGCTGCGCCGGGCATTGGTGCCATCGTCATGGCGCTGTTCCTGACCCGCTTCCCGATCCGCAACCATGCCGGCAAGCTGCTCTTCCTGTTCGTCGGCCTGTTCGGCGCCTTTACCGTGGTGTTCGGTTTTTCGACCAGCGTGTGGATTTCCATTCCGGCGCTGGCGCTGGTGGGCGCATCGGACATGGTGAGCGTCACCATCCGCGAGACCATCATGCAGCTCTGGACGCCCGAAGAAGTGCGCGGGCGGGTCAATGCGGTCAATTCGGTCTTCATCGGCGCCTCCAACGAGCTGGGCGAATTCCGCGCCGGCACTGTCGCCCATCTCATCGGCCCAGTGCCAGCGGTGGTGCTGGGTGGTTTCGGCGCCATCGCCGTCGCCGTCATCTGGAGCCGGATCTTCCCCGGCTTGCGCGAGCAGAAGACGCTGGACAAGAAGATGGCCTGAAGCCGCTGCTGGCTTGACTTCGGCGGGCGCGCAATCTATGACGCGCCCACCTATCGAGGCTTTCGGGCCTATAGGCGCACCCGGGATCTCCTGAATTATTGGGGTCTGTCGGTCATCCTTCGGGATGGCAGAGGAGGGCGCGATCCATTCAAACGTTAAGAAGGATACGCGATGTCGAAGCGTCATTCAGTCAAGTACAAGATCGATCGCCGTCTTGGCGAAAATATCTGGGGCCGTCCGAAGTCCCCGCTCAATGCCCGTGCCTATGGCCCCGGCCAGCATGGCCAGCGCCGCAAGGGCAAGCTCTCGGATTACGGTCTGCAGCTGCGCGCCAAGCAGAAGCTCAAGGGCTATTACGGCTCGATCACCGAAAAGTCGTTCAAGAAGCTTTATAACGAAGCTGCCCGCGTCAAGGGCGACACCGGCGAGAACCTGATCGGCCTGCTCGAGTCGCGTCTGGACGCGATCGTCTACCGCGCCAAGTTCGTTGCTACCGTGTTTGCTGCGCGCCAGTTCGTGTCGCATGGCCACATCCTGGTCAATGGCAAGCGCGTCAATATCCCGTCCTACCAGGTCAAGGTTGGCGACAAGATCGAAGTGCGCGAGCGCTCCAAGCAGCTCGCCGTGCTGATCGAAGCCACCCAGCTGGCCGAGCGCGACGTTCCTGACTACGTCGAAGCCGACCACAACAAGATGACCGCCACCTTCGCCCGCGTTCCCGGCCTCTCCGATGTGCCGTACCCGGTCCAGATGGAACCCAACCTGGTCGTCGAATTCTACTCGCGCTAAGCGTGAGCGAATAACAGATTTGAAAAGGCCGCCTCTCGGGGCGGCCTTTTTGTTTTGGGTGGTTGGTGGGGCCGCCCTGCGCTGACATTCAATTCAACCACGGTGTCATTCCCGCGAAAGCGGGAACCTCCGTTTTCTTAATCCACCATCGCAAACGGAGGTCCCCACTTTCGCGGGGAGGACATTTTGGGTGGGATCGCGGAGCGTTATTGCACCGCCGGCGGCACATTGCCGAGCGACACATTGATCGGCTCCTGCCCAACCGGGATATAGCTCTCGAACTTGCGCAGGCGCATGAACACCGATTGCAGTTCTACGATCGTAGTCCAGGCGCGGGCGAAGAACTGGAAGGAGCCGGACACCTGGCTGAAGGCCAGCTGCACCTGCTGGTAGAGGCCCATGGTCAGCGCGCCCGCCAGGATCGAGGGCGAGAGCGCCAGCAGCGGCACATAGCCGACCATGTTGATATAGGCGTAACGGGCCAGGTTGAAGTAGGTGTAGTGGAAATAGAGCCGGAAATAGTTCTTCTGCACGCCGGCAAAGAGCTCCTTGACCGTAGGCGGCTCGGCCCGGTCGGCGTGATCTTCGCCAAACACCAGTTCCTTGCGATAGGCCGCTTCCACGCGCTGATTGGCGAAGTTGAGGCCCGGCAGTTTGACGCCCACCACGGCGAGCAACACCGTGCCGAAAATGGCGGCGGCCAGCGCTACCCAGACGAGGCTGCCGGGAATATCGCCGACAATGGGCAGGCCGGTAATGTTCTGCGAGAGGTTCCAGAGCAAAGGCAGGAAGACCACGAGCGTGATCAGCGAGCCGAAGAAGGCCGTGCCCAGGTCTTCGACGATGGTGGCAAAGCGCATCGTGTCTTCCTGCACGCGCTGCGCCGCGCCTTCAGTTTCACGGATCTGGGGCCAATAGGCCATGTAGTAGAAATTCATCGCCTTGCGCCAACGGAACACGTAGTGCGAGGTGACGAAGGCCAACAGCACCGCCACGATGATGGTGGGCATGAGCACGGCAAAGAGGGTGATGACTTCGCCATAGAAGCGTTCGGGGGTGACGGATCGCGGTTGGGTCAGCGCCAACTGGATCATGTCGAAAAAGACGCCTGACCATTCATTGACGAAGGCTTCGACCTGAACCTGGAAATAGATGACCAGCAGGATGCCCGTCGAGCCGACGACCGACCACCAATACCACTCGTTGCGCTTGTAAAAATACCAGAACAGGCAGAACAGCGCCGAGATCATCAGCACATATTGGTAAAGCCAGACCCGCTCGCCATTGAGGAAGTTGGCGGCCGACGATTCATTGGCGCCGGCGGCAGCGGCCTGTTGGGACGGGCTGTTGCTTTCCGTGGTCGCGGGGGCGTTTGGATCGGCCTCTCTGGGCGAAGCGGCCGGTTGGGCCTGCTCGGTCGCAGCGGGGGAGGCCGCTGACGGCTGGTCGGGCGTGGCAGGCGCGGCGATCACCGGATGAGTAAAGCGGTCGATGCTGATGGCGCTGCGCAGCGGTGTGCCGATGGCGAACCAGGCAAGCACCGACACAAGCAGCCAGATGGCGGCTGAGGAAAAGAAGATTTTAGGTTCGGGAAAGAAAGAGCGAAACACCGCGAGACTCCTGGGTGCCGGTAAGGCTTGTCATGTAACTGCCGCAAAACGTCCAAAGCAAGAATGGGAAGTTAAACCTTGGTAATGTTGGCCTGCCGGGTTTTGCTTTCCACAAGAGGGCAGGGACGCTATCAGCTACGGACCGATTGTCGCGAGAGTTTCTCGGAGAGTTTCCCATGAGCGCCGTTATGGATGCCGCCCCCCAGATTGACGCCGAAGAGGCCGAATCCGGTGCGCACCCGATTTTTGCCGGGGCGCCGCGCACGGTCGAGTTCAACAAGCTGCGCAAGCGCCTGGTCCGCAATACACGCGAGGCGCTGGACAAGTTTTCCATGGTGCGGCCCGGCGAGAAATGGCTGGTGGCGCTGTCGGGCGGCAAGGACAGCTATGGCATGCTGGCGCTGCTGCTCGATCTCAAATGGCGGGGCCTGCTGCCGGTGGATTTGCTGGTCTGCAATCTCGATCAGGGCCAACCCAATTTCCCCAAGCATATCCTGCCCGAATTCCTGAGTGGTCTGGGGATCGAGCACCGCATCGAATACAAGGACACCTATTCCATCGTCACCGACAAGCTGCCGACCGGCGCGACCTATTGCTCGCTGTGCAGCCGGTTGCGGCGGGGCAATCTCTATCGCATCGCGCGCGAAGAGGGCTGCACGGCGCTGGTGCTGGGCCACCATCGTGACGATAGTCTCGAAACCTTCTTCATGAACCTGTTTCATGGGGGCAAGCTCGCGGCCATGCCGCCGCGGCTGCTCAATGACGAGGGGGATATCGAGGTGTTGCGGCCGCTGATCTATTGCGCTGAAAGCGATCTGCAGCGCTTTTCCGACGCCATGGCCTTTCCCATCATCCCCTGCGATCTCTGCGGCAGCCAGGATGGGCTGGAGCGCAATGCGATGAAGGCCATGCTGAACGACATCGAAAAACGCATGCCCGGCCGCAAGGATGTGATGATCCGCGCGCTGGGCAATATCAATGCAAGCCATATGCTCGATCCGAAATTGTTCGATTTTGCAGGGCTGTTCGAACGAAGGACCGGATTATGAGTGTCGATATCGGAGCATTGGCGGGGATTTTGCGGCATGCGGCCAAGGCCGAAATATTGCCCCGCTTTCGCCGGCTGGATGCCGGCATGGTCAAGATCAAGACTTCGGCCATCGATCTGGTGACGGAGGCCGATGAAGCCGCCGAGCGGTTCATCAAGGCCAAGGTTGCCGCGCTCGCGCCCGAGGCCCTGTTTGTCGGCGAGGAATCGGTGGCCGCCGATCCGGCGCTGCTGACCGCCCTGGCCGATGCCGATCTTGCCGTGGTGGTCGATCCGATCGACGGCACCGCCAATTATGCCGCCGGGCTGCCGCTTTTTGCGGTGATGGCGGCGGTGGTGTCCCGGGGCGAGACCGTGGCCGGCATTATCTATGACCCCATGGGCGATGATTGGATGATGGCCGAAAAGGGCAGCGGCACCTGGCTGCGGCGGCCCGATGGCGAGGCGGTGCGGGTGCAGGCCGCCGAGCCGCTGCCGCTGGCCGATATGGTCGGC
>DATMSY010000215.1:0-17868 GCA_035565135.1 Devosia sp. | reverse complement strand
CAACCAGCCGGTCCAGCGGACCGTTCGACCGCCCAGACAGAACCGCATCGGCAAAACCCAACTGACCCGTCTGCTTGATCGACATCGCAAAACTCCCGACCACGACAGGGAATCACAATGACAGAATTATGCAACAGGCCCTCAAGGGGCGAGGGGAAGAAAGGTTAGCTCAGATAGATCGGATTGCTCAGCGCCCGCCGTATCGGCTGGTTGGCCAAGTCGCTTTCCCTTAGCCCCCACGGCAGGTCCGGACCTTCCAGCGCGCTGGTGAAGTCAGCAACCAACCGCGCGCGACTGGATTGGGCGATGATTTCGGCGCGGATGAAGGTTTTGGCTTGCGAGAGGGCGAGGTCGGTCTGCCAGTCATCGGATGCGATCACGGTTTCGGCCAGGGGGCCGTTGGCGTCGATCCAGACCAGGCGATCGCCGGCGGCGCCGCGAATGGTGGCGGTGGCCGTGGCGGCCTGGCTCACTGTCGAACCCATGGGCTGGCCATCGACGGTGATGGACAGATGCGGGCCCGTGGGGCTTTCAGTGATGTAGCCGCGGCCGGCCTTCATCGCGGCGAGGACGGCGTCTTCGGAGAGTTCGTCCAGCCAGAGGACGGTGGTGGGGCGGGCGAGGACCAGGGGGCCTTCGGGCATGAGGTTGGCGGGCTGGTGATAGTCGGAGCCGCCGATGGCGGAGATATGCAGGCCCGCGGCGAGGCGGCGCTGGTAGCGGTCGAGGGAAATCCAGTTCCAGGCCAGCCAGGTGGATTGCCAGACTTCCATGCAGTCGATTTCGGGCAGCTCATAATCCCATTGGATGGTGGGCTTGTCGTGATTGATCGAAAGCAGGCCGCCCTTTTCGTGCACCAGCCGGGCCAGCGTGTGGGCGTCCGACGGCTGGGTCATGCGGAAATCGATCCAGTCGTCGACGCCATAGACATTGGCGTGGCCGACAGCGGTGGTGACCTCCATTGCCCGCACGAAGACCAGATCGGGGCTGGATTGCGGGTGGAAGTAGCGGCGCTGGGTGATGGTGTTGTGGTCGGCAATGGCGAGGAAATCGAGGCCTGCTTGTTGGGCGGCGGCATGGAGGAGTTCGGGGCTGCCCTTGGCGTCGGAATGGTAGGTGTGGCAATGCAGGTCGCCCTTGTACCAGCCGGGTTCGCGGCGGATGGGGAAGGTGCGGGCGGGCTGCGGGGCGAGGGGGCGGGCGGCGCTGTCGAGGGTGATAGTGACGCTTGCCTCGGTCCCGGTTTCGGGGATTTTGTAGAGGCCCAGAATGACAGTCCAGCGGCCGGGCGGGATGTCGCCATGGATATAGCCGGGGGTGGCGTCGTCGGTGGCGATGAAGAAGCGGTCGCGGGCGCCGCCGCTCCAGCCGCGAAAGCCCTCTGCGGTGGGGTAGCCCTTGTCGCGCGGGTCGAAGGCGCCGAGGTCGATGACGCAGTCTTCGGCCTTGGGATAGGTGAGGGTGACATCGATCCGCGTGGTGCCGGCGGGGACGTCGAAGGGAATGTAGAAATAGGGGTTTTTCGACTGGTCGGCGCGGGTGATGGGGGTGGTGATCGTGGTCACAGCGGTTGTTCCCCATCGGCCGGGATGCGCGCGCCTTTGCTGTCGAACAGATGCACGTGCTCAGACGAAAAGCTCAGCGTCACCGCTTCGCTCAGATCGATGTGGTCGTCGGTGAAAATGCGGGCGGTGAGGCGGGAGCTGTCGGGGCGTTCGATGGTGACGAGGCTTTCGGGCCCCATGTTTTCGTTGGCGAAGAGGGTGCCGGTGATGGTGTTGCCGGCGCCCGGTTCGGCAATGGCGAGGTGCTCTGGGCGGATGCCGAGGGTCAGGGTTTTGGCCGTGGCGAGGGCAGCGGCGATGCCTGATGACATGGGGAGTGCTGACAGCGTCAGGCCATCGGCCTTGAGCTGCAATTGGCCGTCGCCGTGGGCGGCCTCGACTTGCACCAGGTTCATCGGGGGATTGCCGACGAAATTGGCGACGAAGGTGGTTGCCGGGCGGCGGTAGATCTCGATGGGCGGGGCATATTGCACGATGCGGCCCTGATCCATCACGGCGATACGGGTGGCGAGCGCCATGGCTTCGGCCTGGTCGTGGGTGACGTAGACGGCAGTCATGCCCATGTCGCGCTGCAGGTGATTGAGGAAGCCGCGGGCTTCCAGCCGCAGCTTGGCGTCGAGATTGGAAAGCGGTTCATCGAACAGATAGACGCGGGAGGGATAGACCAGCGCGCGGGCGAGCGAGGTGCGCTGCTGCTGGCCGCCGGAAATCTGGCTGGGGAGGCGATCCATCAGGTGGCCGATCTTGAGCACATCGGCCACTTCCCTGGCGCGGCCATGGCGCTTTTGCACCGGCTCGCCGCGCACCTTGAGCGGATAGGCGATGTTGTCGGCCAGGTTCATATGCGGGTAGAGCGCATAATCCTGGAACACCATGGAAATCTGGCGGTCCTTGGGGTGCAGATTGGTAACGTCATCGCCCCCGATCAGCACCTGGCCGCTGCTGGGTGTTTCCAGCCCCGCGATCATGCGCAGGCTTGTGGTCTTGCCGCAGCCGGAGGGGCCGAGCAGGCACACGAATTCCCCATCGCCAATGGCGAAGCTGACATCGGAAACGGCGTTGAAGGCGCCGAAGCTCTTGGTGACGTTCTTGAATTCGACTGAAGCCATGAAAAAGGGGCCCTAGGCTTTGATGCCGCCGAAGAACCGGAAGCCGAACTTCCAGCTGACGAACAGGTAGAGAATGATGACGGGGAGCGAATAGATCAGCGAATAGGCCGCCAAGAGGGTGACGGTGGGCGTGCCGGCTTCGGAATAGAACGAATAGATGGCGACCGAGGCGGGCATCAGCTTGTCGCTGCGCAACAGGATGAAGGGGATGAGGAAGCTGCCCCAGATGTTCACAAACGCCCAGACCACGACGACCACAATACCGGGGCGGATCACCGGCAGGGCGACGTCGAAAAACGCCTGGACCGGTGAGGCACCGGCGACCATGGCGCTTTCCTCATAGGATTTGGGGATGGAGTCGATGAAGTCGCGCAGGATGAACATGGCGGTGGGCAGCAGGCCCCCGGCAAAGGTGAGGATGACGGCCAGGTGGCTATCGATCAGCCCCATGGCCGAGACGATGAGGAAGATCGGCACCATGGCGGCCGAGCCCGACACGACCGAGGAAAACAGCAGCAGGACATAGGTGACCGCGCCCTTGCCGGGGATGGACGAGCGGCTGAGGGCGTAGGCGGCAAGCGTTGCTGCCGCGCCGACGAGGATGACGCCGCCAATGGACTGGATCAGGCTGTTCCACAGCGCCTGCATGGCAAAATTGTTCTGGAACACGGTCATGAAGTTGGACAGCGTCCATGGATCGGGGATGGCGATGCCCAGTTCGGCCCGCGCATTGAAGGGGGCGAAGATGAACCAGATCAGCGGCAGCGCGAAAATGGCGCCGATCAGGGCGGCGAGGGCGGAAAAGGCGATGCGGCCGGCAAAGGCGGGGAAGGTGAGTTTCATGGCTTACACCCGCTTCTTGCGGCCGATGGTAAGATAGATCAGCGCGAAGGCCAGGTTGATCAGCATGATGATGACGCCAACCGCCGCGCCCTTGCCGAATTCGAAATCGCGGAAGGCCACGCGGTAATTGTAAATCGAGAGCAATTCGGTGCGGTAGGAGGGGCCGCCATTGGTCAGCAGGAACGGGGTGAAGGTGTTGAAGGTCCACATGGTGATCAGGATCAGGTCGGTCACCACATGGCCGCGAATGAGGGGCAGGGCGATATCCTTGAACTTTTGCCAGGAGGAGGCGCCGGCCACGTCGGCGGCCTGGAAATAGCTGGGCGGGATCGAGGAAAAGGCCGAGTTGAACAGCATCATGGAGAAGGCGGCGCCGCGCCAGGTATTGAACACCACGATGACCCAGAAGGGCTGCTGCAGCAGGAAATCGCCCTGGGGCAGGCCCACGCTGGTGAGGATGGCATTGAGCGTGCCCTGATCGCGATCGAGGAAGGCGAACCAGGCAAAGCCGATCACCACTTCGGGCAGAATCCAGGCGGCGATGACGAAGGTTTCGGTGAGGCGCTTGATCCAGGGCGGCACGGTCTGGATCAGCCAGGCGAGCAGCAGGCCAAGCAGTGCCTGGCCGATCAGCGCCGAGGCCAGCACGAATTGGGTGGTGAGGATGAGCGAGAAGCCGAACTGGCCGCGCTGGAAGAAATTGGAGGGGTCGAACAGCGTCAGGTAATTGGCGAGGCCCACAAATTCGGGATTGAGCGCTGTGCGGCCGAGCAGGGTGCGGTTGGTGAAGGAGACGAAGATCACCCAGAAGAAGGGGATGATCACGAACACCGCGACGAGCAGGCCGGCGGGGGTAAGGAAGACGGCGCCGGCACGGGTGGAGAGCAGGGCGAAGCGGCGGGCGGGTTTGGGGGCTGGTGTGGTTGGTTCAGCTGTCATGCCGTCTTCCTGATCTCGTCCGATATGCGGTGTCATTCCGGCGCAGGCCGGAATCCATGCTGTGCTCTATCCACTCACTGGATGGCGCGGATGGCCTTCAGCATGGATCCCGGCCTGCGCCGGGATGACGCTGTGAGGAGGAGGGCGCGGCGCCAAATGGATGGCCCGGAACCCCTCACCCTCGAAAATCCGCTGAACGCAGATTTTCTCTCCCTCTCCCTCAAGGGGCGAGGGGAAGAAGGCATTGAGCCCACCCCCGCACCCGATGTCCCGTGGGACACCGGGCGGTCCGGGGAGGAACCTCGTGCCCTCAGAGCAGGCTCACGGTGTTGTCTTCGCCCACGATGCGGATGACCGCGTCGCGGTATTGGGCCATGGCGTCTTCCGGGGAGAGTTCGCCCGAGACCACGCTTTCCGTCATGCGCTGGATTTCGGCGGAGACCGCGTTGTAGTCGGGATCGTTGGGCCGGGCGGTGGTGATCGGCAGCAGCGTCTGGCTGGCCTCGGTCAGGAAGGGGCTATTGGGAATTTCGACGTCCGTGCGGGCCGTGATGCGCGGCTGGATCGCCTGGAAGGCGTTCTGCATATCCGGCTCGTTCATGAACGAGAGCAGCGCCCAGGCTTCCTTCGGCGTATCGGTGGCCGGATTGAGCACGAAGCCGGTGCCGCCCGAAATGGTGACGAAATCCTGGCCGCGAATGCCCTTGCCCGGTTCTTCGGCGGGAATCTTGACCCAGCCCATGACATTGTCGCGGTCGGCCACGGCGAATTCGGAGCCTTCCGGGGTGACCGAGCGGTAGAAATAATCGCCCTCGAACAGCAGCGCCGTTACGCCGTCGCGGAAATTGGCGAAGGAGCGGTTGCGGCCATCGGCCAGCAATTGCGCCCGGGCATCGCCGAGCTGCTCATCGACATAGATGGTCTTGTAGAGATTGAGCGTGTCCAGAATCCCCTGGCTGCCCACGATCCATTTGCCGTTCTCGTCGAGCACGGTTTCGCCGGTGCCCAGCAGCGCCAGCCAATAGCCCTGCATGGTGGTGGCTTCGCCCATGGCGACGCCGGCATTAAGCTGGATGGGGAAGCTGTCGGGCTTGACCTTCTTGATGGCGCGGGCGGCGTCGAGAATGTCAGCCCAGGATTTGGGCTGCCAGGTATCGGCGTCGATGCCGGCCTCGGTCAGCATGTCCTTGCGGGTGTAGAGCATGCGCACGTCAGTGCCGAGCGGGATGCCGTAATATTTGTCCTGATAGATCATCAGGGCGCGCGAGCCCTCGGACAGGGCGGCCCAGCCGGACCAGTTATCGACTTCGGGGCCTGCCACTTCATTGAGGGGCTTGAGCAGACCGCCCTCGACGAAGCTGGGGATGAGGAAGCCATCAAACGCGGTGACGTCGGGGCCCGCGCCGGTCGAGAAATCGAGGGCCAATTGCTGGGTGAGCTGGGCGTCTTCGCCGCCGAACTGGTTGAGCGTCACCTTGGTATCGGGATTGGCGGCCTCGAAGGCGGGGATGACGCTGTTCTGGATCCATTCGGCAGTGCCGCTATTGACGCCGCCAATGACGCAGCGGCAGGTGATCTCGAGGTCGACGGCGAAAGCCGGACCGGCCATTGCAGTAGCGCCGACAAGGCCGAGGGCCAGGGCGCGCAGACGATTGCTCATCGCAAAAACCTCCCATGTATTGGCTCCGGATTGGTCCGGTAGCCGGTGTTGGTTCGCGGCTCCGAAAAGGCTGCGAACCCATCAACAATGAACACGTTTTCACTGCTCGTCAATGCGCGACATGCGAGCGGGCAGGACGAGGCGTGAACGTGCCGGGGCATGGTGGCCATGTTTTGCAAAGGTTGCATGACAGATCATGCCGATTTCGATTGCGCCGGGAAAAGCCGCGTGCTTGACAGTGCAGCAGGCGGGAGCCAGTGTTTTGAACACGATTTCATAATCGTGCGGGAGGATTGTTTGAGCGAAAGCGGGGCGCCTGCACGGGAGCGTGCGACGGCACAGATGGTGGCGGAGCGGGCCAGGGTGTCGCGTGTTGCCGTGTCGCGCGCCTTTAATCCCCATACTTCGCTCAAGCCGGAAAAGCGTGAGCTGATCCTCAGAATCGCGCAGGAGCTGAACTACACGCCGGACCGGGCGGCGCGGGCGCTGGTCAGCGGGCGCTCGCATCTGGTGGGCGTCATCGTGCCCGATGTGTGCAGCCCCTGGGAAAGCCAGGAAATCGATGCGCTGACCACGGCCTTGCAGAATGAGGGTTTTGCGACGCTCCTGTTCAAGACGCAGACCGATATGAGCATGGACCAGACGCTGCTGACCTATATGAAGGGTTTTAATCCGGACTCGGTCATCGCCTTTGTCGAGAATATCAAGCCGGCCATATTGGCGCGCGTGCTGGGCCGGGCCGTGCCGATCTATGTGCATTATCCGCTGGAGGGGCAGCCGGAAACCGGCGTGCTGGCGGCAGACAAGACGCTGCATGACCGGCTCAATATCCTGCAGCGCAATGGCATGGAACAGGCGGTGGCGCTGGTGCAGGGCTATGGCGCCAGACGCATCGCCTATCTGTCAGGCCTGCCGCGATCCCTGGCGAGCGTGGCGCGAGAAGAAACCCTGCGCCGGGTGATGGCCGATCGGGGGCTGGGCGAGCCGATCGTCTTTCCGGGCGATTTTACCTATGACACGGCCTATGCCGCGACGGTGGACCTGTTCCGGATGGGGCAGGGGGCCGATGCGGTGTTTGCCGCCAATGACGTGGGCGCCTTCGGGGTGATCGATGCGCTGCGCCACGAATTCGGGCTGCGCGTGCCGCAGGACGTCAAGGTGGTCGGCTTTGACGATATCGAGCAATCGCACTGGAAAAGCTACAGCCTCACCACGGTCAAGATCGATCTTGCCGAGCGGGTGCGGGCGCTGGTGCGGCTGATCCTGCGGCGGCTCAACGAGCCCGAGGCGCCGGCTTTCGAGGAAACTTTGCAAACACGGCTGGTCGTGCGCGGCACGGTGGGCTGATCGGAACTTTTTATGACCAAGCGCATCCACCTGGTCTTCAAGACCCATCTCGATATCGGCTTTACCGACCATGCGGCCAAGGTGCGGCGGCAATATCACGAGCAGTTCATTCCGCAGGCCATCGCCACGGGCGAGCATTTTTATGCGGAGAATCCCGAGCGGCCGACGTTTATCTGGACCACCGGGGCCTGGCTGATCTGGGATCATCTGAGCAGCCAGAGCCCCGAGCGGGTCAAGCGGCTGGAGCGGGCGATCGAGCGGGGGCTGATCGCCTGGCACGCGCTGCCGTTTACGACGCATACCGAGCTGATGTCGCCTGCGGTCTTTCGCGCTGGGCTGAGCTATGCGCGGGAACTGGATGAGCGGTTTGGCAAGAGCACGATTGCCGCCAAGATGACCGATGTGCCGGGGCATACTTTGGGCATGGTGCCGCTCCTGGCGCAGGCGGGCGTCAAGTTCCTGCATCTGGGGGTGAACACGGCGAGCCCGGTGCCCGCTGTGCCGCCGATTTTCCGCTGGCGGGCGCCGGATGGGTCGGAAGTGGTGGTGATGTATCAGGCCTCCTATGGGGAGACCGATTTCCCGGCCGGCGACGATGTCGGGCTGAGCTTTGCCCATACCAGCGACAATATCGGTCCCCAAAGCGTGGGGCAGACGGTGGAGGCGGTGCGCGCGCTGGGGCATGCACAGCCGGGCGCGGAAATCGTGGCCTCGACGCTGGATGCTTTTGGGGCCGCCATGTGGGAGCGGCGCGATGCTCTGCCTGTCGTGACCGAGGAGATCGGCGATAGCTGGATTCACGGCGCTGGGAGTGACCCCGGCAAGATCGCCCGGTTCCGGGCCTTGCAGCGGCTTTATGACGGGTTTGAAGCCGAGCTTACGCCTGAGCGACTGGCCTTCGGGCGGGGGCTGGCCATGGTAGCCGAGCATACCTGGGGCGTCGATATCAAGACCTATCTGCGCGATGACAAGGCCTGGGACGGGCCGGCCTTCGAGGCGGCGCGGAAGAACGATTATCGCTTCGCCTATAGCGAGCAATCCTGGGCCGAGCAGCGGGCTTATCTCGATGCCGCCGTTGCGGCTTTGGTGCCTGAGGATCGCGCCCTGGCGGAGGCCGTGGTGCGGGAGCCTGAATTGCCGGGCGCGCCGGTTGCCGGGCATGAGCTGAGCGATGGCGGCTGGGCGGTGACGCTTGATCCCGAGACCGGAGACATTGCCCGCATCGTGTCGCCATCAGGACAGGTGCTTGAAGGGCGAGATGGCTCGCTGCTGGGCTATCGTTACGAAAGCTATGACGGGGCCGAGTTGCAGCGCCATCTCGACACCTATCTGCAGCACCGGCTGGAATGGGCCATCCTCGATCATGACAAGCCGGGTCTGGCGCAGGCGAAAACGGCAGTGACGCAGAGCTTTGCGCCGCGTTTCGCGGGCATCGCCGGGCGGACTGCGGTGGCAGACATGCCGGCGCTGGCGCATGAGGCGCTGGGTGCGCCGCCTCGCATCGAGCTGACCATAAGCGCGCTGGACGAGCGGCAGCTGGAGATCGCGCTGGTGCTGCGCGACAAGCCAGCCAATCGCATGCCCGAAGCCAGCTTTTTCTCGTTCACACCCGCCAATGCCAGCCGCTGGTCCCTGCGCAAGATGGGGCTGTGGCAGGATGCGGCCAATATCGTCGAACGCGGCGGCGGGCAATTGCAGTCCGTCGAGGCGGTACAGGCCATGGTCGGAGATGCGCCCGTTTCGGTGCAAGTACTCGACAGCGCGCTCGTGGCTCCCGCGACGTCACCCTTCATGCCGTTCCAGCCGGAGCGGCCGGATTTTTCGGGCGGCTTCCGCATCAACCTGCACAACAATAAATGGGGCACCAATTTCCCCATGTGGTGCGAGGGGACGATTGTCAGCCGGCTGGTGCTCGCGATTTAGCGCGGGGTCTCTGGACTTTCCCCAGGCGTCCGGCCAAGCCTAGGGCGACGACTGGGGGACTCGGGCATGTTGGTGCATGAGGGCGAAGAGCGGACGGCGGCCATCGATATCAGGCTGGCCGCGATGCTGTCGGCGATAGCGGGCGGCCTCAATACGGCGGGCTTTCATGCCGTGGGCTATTTCTCGGCCAATATGACGGGCAATGTCTCGGCGCTGTCCGATTATCTGGGCCTGGGCAATGTCTGGCTGGCAGCTTTGTTCGGCTCGATCGTCGTGGCCTTCATCCTGGGCGCGTTCTTTTCCGGATTGCTGATCGAGGCGGGACGCCAGCGCGGCATCAAGGCCATCTACGCCTATAGCATCGCGGCGGAAGGCGGGCTGCTGGTGGTCCTGGGCGTTGCCGACCTCTTCATCGCCGCCGTGCATAGCAGTTCCTTCGTCATCCTGGGCCTGAGCTTCCTGATGGGGCTGCAGAATGCCGCCACGACGCGGATTTCCAGCGCCCGCGTGCGCACGACCCATGTTTCGGGCATGGCCACCGATATCGGGCTGGGGCTCGCGGCCCTGTTCAACAAGGGCGGCGCCAATCCCGACGTGCGGCATCGCCTGCGCCTCCACACCACGACGATCCTCGCCTTCTTCGCCGGCGGCATAGCCGGCGTCGTGGCCTATCAGGCGGTGGGCGGGGTGATGCTGCTGATCTCGGCGGCGCTGCTCCTGCTGATCTCGATCCCCGAAGTGCTCAAGGCGCGCGCCTCAGCCTGACCGCCTGGCCTTGGTGAAGAGGCGATAGAAGTTCTCGCTGGTCTGGTGGCCGATTGTGGCCAGATCCGTTCCGCGCAGTTCGGCCAGCAATTGCGCGGTGTGGACGATATGGACCGGTTCGTTGCGCTCGTCCTGATGGGGAACGGGCGCGAGCGAGGGGGCGTCGGTTTCGACCAGCAGGCGATCGGCGGGCGCGGCGGCGGCGATCTGGCGGGAAACCTCGTTTTCGGGGAAGGTGAGCAGACCGCCGAAGGAGAGATAGGCGCCAAGGTTCAGCGCGGTTTCGGCCAGTTGCGGGCCGCCGGAAAAGGCGTGCATCAGGATGGGGAAAGCGCCCTTGCGGGTTTCCTCGGTGAGAATTTCGGCCATGGCTTCGTCCTGGCGGACGGAGTGGATCACGAGGGGCAATTGGGTCTGGCGGGCGGCGTCGATATGACAGCGGAAGACGTCGACCTGGGCGTCCCAGGAGGCGTTGCCGAAATAAGTGTCGAGCCCGGCCTCGCCAATGCCGATGACTTTGGGGTGGCGGGCATGGGCCACGAGTTCGGCGGCGGTGACGTCGCGTTCTTCATCGGCGAAATGGGGCAGGGTGCCCACGGTGCAATAGACATTGGCATAGCGCTCGGCCATGGCGAGCACGCGATCGAACTGGCGGACACGGATGCCGATGGTGAGGAAGGCGTCGACACCGGCAGCGGCGGCGCGGGCGAGGACAGCGTCGCGGTCCCCGGCGAATTCGTCGAAATCGAGGTGGCAGTGGCTATCGATCAGCACGGGGCGTCCTATCCGGTGAGGGTGGGGATAGGTAGCACGAGGGCCGGTGATGGGGCAGGGCGTTGTGGGGAAGACGGCTATGCGGGGGAGCCGCGATCTGCCTCCCTCCCCCTTGAGGGGAGGGATTGAGGGTGGGGGTGTCGGACCATCCACCGACATAGAATTCGTGGAGGGCACGACACCCCCACCCTAGCCCTCCCCTCAAGGGGGAGGGGATTGGATCGGGGCTCTTCCTATTAGATATTAGCCTCAACCAGCGCCTTCAACTGCGCCATTTCCTCGCCCGTCAGATCGACCAGCGGCGGACGCACCGGCCCGGCTTTGCGGCCGCGGACTTCGAGGCCCGCCTTGATGATCGAGACGGCGTAGCCCTTGCGGCGGTTGCGCAGGGCAGTCAGGGGGAAGAAGAAGTCTTTCAGAATGCCGTCGGTGGTCGCGGTGTCGCCGGCGCGCAGGGCCTTGTAGAAGCGCTGCGCCAGTTCGGGGACGAAGTTGAAGACGGCCGAGGAATAGGTGGTGACGCCGGCGGCGAAATAGGCGGTGGCGTAGAGTTCGTGCGTCGGCATGCCGCCAATATAGGTCAGGCGGTCGCCCAGCTTGGTGGTGATTTCGATGACGCGATCGACCTCGCCATAGCCGTCCTTGAACCCGATCAGGTTGGGGCATTGGTCGCAGAGCTGCTGCAGGCTCTCGGCGGTGAGCACGATATTGTCGCGGTTATAGACCACGACGCCGATCCCCACCGCGTCGCAGACCGCCTTGACGTGGGCGACCAGGCCTTCCTGCTCGGAGAACATCAGATAGGGCGGCAGCAGCAGCACGCCATCGGCGCCGGCAGCTTCGGCGGCCTTGGCCATTTCCACGGCCATGGCGGTGCCATAGCCGGCCCCGCCCAGGATCGGGGTCTTGCCGGCAGTGGTCTTGGCGATCTTGGTGACGTGGGCGACTTCGGCCGGGGTCAGCGAGAACAATTCGCCCGTGCCCCCCGGAGCGAACAGCACGGCAGCACCGAATCCGTCGAGCCAATCGATATGGGCGCGATAGGCGTCTTCATCGATGGTGAGGTCGGCATTGAACGTGGTGACGGGGAAGGAAAGCAGGCCGCTGCCGAGCGCCACTTTGAGTTCGCTGGGAGTCATGGAAGAGAGGTCCTCTGAATACGGGAATTAATAGGTGTCGAGCGCCTGCAGCAGCGCGGCGGTGTAGCCGTAGCAATAGGCAAAGGCGACGCCCTGCGGATCGCGGCCATCAATGGTGGGCACGTGATCGGGCATGATCATGTATTGGTAGCCCACTTCCTTGTAGACCTTGAGGGAAGCGGCCATGTCCATGTCGCCTTCATCGGGGAAGGTTTCCATGAAGGAGAGCTTGCGGCCGCGGATATTGCGGAAGTGCAGGTTGAAGATCTTGTTGCGGCTGCCGAACCAGCGGATCACGTCGGCGATTTCCTCGCGCGGATTGTCGAGCATTTCGCCCACCGTGCCCTGGCAGAAATTGAGGCCGTGATAGGGGCTCTCATGCATGGTGACGAACTTCTTGAGCCCCTCCACCGTGCCGAGCACACGGGTGACGCCCTTGTAGCCGGGCGGGGTATAGGGGTCGTGCGGGTGGCAGGCGAGGCGCACCTTGTTGCTCTCGGCGACCGGCACGACGCGGGAGAGGAAATAGTCGATCCGCTCCCAGTTTTCTTCTTCCGACAGCACGCCGGCCAGGCCGGGCGCCGCGTTCTGGTCGGTCTTGTCCCAGCGGAAGGAGGCATTGCGCGAGCCGCCACGGCCGAGCTCGTCGGGGGTGCGGGGAATGCCGATGAGATTGAGATTGTATTTGGCGGCTGGAATGCCGGCGGCGGCACAGTTCTCGATCAGCTTGCAGATTTCGTCGATCTGCTTGTCGCGGTTCGGGCCGGCCAGGAGAATATCGGGATAGGTCGCGGTCTCGATGGGGCTTGAGGGCAGGGGCAGCTGGATCATGTCGAGGATCAGCCCGAAGCTCTCCACCTTTTCGCGCAGGTGCTTGAGGTCGTCGAGCGTCCAGGTGCCCAGCTTGGTATAGGGGTCCTGGCAGATATGCTTGATGCCAAGCTGCGACCACTGGCGGTAGTCGTCGTCTTCGCGGGCCTGAAGCTGGGTTCCTACATACATGACATTCCCCTCATTTTCATCAATGAGGTATGACATAATATGAATTATGAGTTCTGTCGAGCGATTAGCGCGCGAGGCGCCGATATCGTTTCTGGCTGTTGAGCAAATGCTCGCGCATGGCGCTGCGGGCGCCGTCCGGGTCCTGATCGGCGATGGCGTCGATGATCCGGGTATGCTCGGCGATGACGCCGTTCAGGTAATCGACATCGCTGGCATCGGGCAGGGTGGGGAATTGGCTGCGCGGAATCGAGCGGGCGCCGAAACGGGTCAGCGAGTCGATGTAATATTGATTGTTGGTGGCGCGGGCGATGGCCATGTGGAAGGCGAAATCGGCCTCCACCGTGGGCGCGCCGGCATGGATATTGGCGATCATGTGCTGGTTGGCGTCGCGAATCGCTTCTTCCTGCTGTGGGGAGCGGCGATAGGCGGAGATGGCGGCCGATTCGACCTCGATGGCGAGGCGGAATTCCAGCAATTCCAGGGTTTGGGGGATGCTCTTGATTTCGCCGGAGGTGAGATGGACCGGATTGCCGGAGGGCGCTTCGGCCACGAATATGCCCTTGCCCTGGACGGGGGTGACCAGGCCTGCGGCCCGCAATTCGGCAATGGCTTCGCGCACCACGGTGCGGCTGACGCCGAATTCGAGTTCGAGCTGGATTTCGGTGGGAAGTTGATCGCCGATAGTCAGGTCGCCGGTCACGATGCGGTCGCGCAGGGCGTCGATGACAGCCTGGGCCAGCCGTTGTCGGCGGCGGATCGGGCTCTTGCTGTCACTACTCATGTCATCCCCCTGGCTCTCGTTGAACCGTGATTCCAACCGGCTTGCCAGCCTTCATCACATAAAGTAAGTCATATGACGAGATACCAATGACGTCTTATCGTCGAAGGTAGCAATGCCGGAGGAAAAATGGAACTGTTTTCGAATCGACTGGCCATGGACGCTGCCCGGTCGATATTTCCACATCCGACGGCCCCGCTTGGCAAGCGCGCCAAGCCGCATGCCATCTGAAACAGAGCGGCCGATATGAAAGAATTCAACTTCAAGGAACTGGGCCAGCGCTTCATACAGCTGCTGGTGAGCCTGTTCATCCTGCTGCTGGTGACCTTCTTCATCGGCCGCGTGCTGCCGACCGATCCGGTTGGCGCTATTGTCGGCGAATTGGCTGACCCCGCCGCCTTCGAGGCCATGCGCCAGCGGCTGGGGCTCGACCTGCCGCTCTATCAGCAATTCTGGATCTATGTGACCTCGCTGCTGCGCGGCGACATGGGCACGGCGATCCTCACCGGCAATCCGGTGACGCAGGACCTGGCCTCGGCCTTTCCGGCAACGTTGGAACTGGCGACTTTGGCCGTTATCATCTCCACCCTGGTCGGTGTGCCGCTGGGCATGGCGGCGGCGCTTTATCGCGACTCGCTGATCGACCAGATCGCCCGCGTCGTCTCGCTGGTGGGGCACTCCATTCCCGTGTTCTGGTTCGGCATTGTCGGGCTCGTGATCTTTTATGCCGGCCTCGCCTGGGTCGGTGGGCCGGGGCGCGTCGATATCTATCTCGAAGGGCTGGTCGAGCCGCGCACCGGGCTGTTGCTGATCGACAGCCTGCTCGCCGGCGACATGGAAGTGTTCTGGAACGCCATCAGCCACATCATCCTGCCGGCTTGCATCCTGGCCTATTCGGCCATGGCCTATATCACCCGCATGACGCGCAGCTTCACACTGGAGCAGCTCAACCAGGACTATGTCACCGCCGCCCGCGCCAAGGGCGTGTCCTCGGCGAGCATCGTGGTCGGGCATATCCTGCCCAATATTGCGGTGCAGCTGGTGACCATTCTCGCCATTTCCTACGGCGGGCTGCTTGAGGGCGCCGTCGTCACCGAGATCGTCTTCTCCTGGCCCGGCATCGGCCAATACATGACCAATGCGCTGATGATCGGCGACATGAATGCCGTGCTGGCCTCGACGCTGATCATCGGCCTCATCTTCATGCTGCTCAATTTCGTGGCGGACCTCGCCTATGTCTTCCTTGATCCCCGTACCCGCGAGGCGGCCTCATGAGTAATGTCGAAACCCTTCCCGGGCGCGGTGGCTTTGGCCGCCTCGCCGGCCGCATGGCGACGACTGTGCGGCTCAGCCTGAGCAAACTGTCGCGCGAGCCGCTGGGCATGCTGGGCTTTATCGTGCTGGCGCTCTTGGTCGTTATCGCGATCTTTGCACCGTGGATCGCGCCCTATAGCCCCACCGCGCAAAACCTGCCGCAGGCCTTGCAGCCCCCGAGCTGGGCGCATTGGGCGGGCACCGATGAATTTGGTCGCGATATTCTCTCGCGCCTCATCCATGGCACCCGCATCACCATCCAGACCGTATTGGCGGTGACGCTGATCGTCGGGCCGGTCGGCTTGATCATCGGCGTGGTGGCCGGTTTTGTCGGCGGGCGTACCGACGCCATCCTGATGCGGGCCACCGATATCGTGTTGTCCTTCCCCTCGCTGATCCTGGCGCTGGCCTTTGCCGCCGCCATGGGCGCGGGGCTGCAGACCGCGATCATCGCCATTTCGCTGACGGGCTGGCCACCGATCGCGCGCCTGGCGCGTGCCGAGGCCTTGGTCGTGCGCAATACCGATTATGTGGCGGCGGCGCGGCTCTATGGTGCTTCGCCCCTGCGGATACTGTTCCTCTATATCGCGCCCATGTGCATTCCCTCGGTGGTGGTGCGGCTGACGCTCAATATGGCCGGCATTATCCTGACCGCTGCGGCCCTCGGATTCCTGGGCCTTGGCGCCCAGCCGCCGGCGCCGGAATGGGGCGCGATGATTTCGAACGGCCGCAAATTCATGCTGGATTATTGGTGGGTCGCGGTGATGCCGGGCCTGGCCATTCTGATCACCAGCCTTGCCTTCAATCTGGTGGGCGATGCCCTCCGTGACCTGCTGGATCCGCGCCATGTCCGCTCCTGATCAGACCATTCTCAGCGTCAGCAAGCTGTCGGTGCGGTTCGCGCAGAGCCAGGTGCGGGCGGTTAATGATGTGAGCTTTACGCTGGGCGCCGAACGGCTCGGCATTGTGGGGGAGTCCGGTTCGGGCAAGTCCACGGTTGGCCGGGCGATCATGCGGCTCCTGCCCAATTCGGCCCGGGTCGAGGCCGAAAAGCTCGACTTCGAGGGCACGCCCCTGCTTGGCCTTGGTGAAGGCCACATGCGCAAGCTGCGCGGCAACAAGATGGCGCTGATCATGCAGGACCCGCGCTATTCGCTGAACCCGGTGCTCTCGGTTGGCAAGCAGGTGGCCGAGGCCGCGAAGCTCCATCTGGGGCTGGGCAAGCGCGAGGCCTATGCCACCGCTGCCGCCATGCTGGAGCGGGTGCGGATCGCCGATGTCGAACGCACCATGCGGCTTTAT
Source organism: Devosia sp. (assembly GCA_035565135.1). Lineage (GTDB taxonomy): Bacteria > Pseudomonadota > Alphaproteobacteria > Rhizobiales > Devosiaceae > Devosia. Next base: position 1,408 of record DATMSY010000215.1, on the reverse strand, counting down.
CCGCACCAGATTTCGGGCGGCATGGGGCAGCGCGTGATGATCGCCATGATGCTGCTGGCCAAGCCGCGCGTGGTGATCGCGGACGAACCGACCTCGGCGCTCGATGTGAGCGTGCGGGGCGATGTGCTGAAGCTCCTCGACGAATTGGTCACCGAGAACAATTCGGGCCTGGTGCTGATCAGCCATGATATCCGCATGGTCGCCGCCTTCTGCCAGCGCATCCTGGTGATGTACAAGGGCAATGTGGTGGAAAGCCTGACCCGGCTCGAAGACGCCAAGCACCCCTATACCAAGGGCCTGATCGCGGCCATGCCCGATCCCCGCCATCCGGTGAAGCGCCTGCAGGTGCTCGACCGCAAGGCCATCGACGCAGCGGAGGCGCGGCCATGATCGAAGTCGAAAATCTCGAAGTCGCCTTCGGCAAGGGCGACGATCGCAAGCAGGTCGTCAAATCGGTGTCCTTCAAGGTTGCCAAGGGCGAGACGCTGGGCATTGTGGGCGAGAGCGGGTGCGGTAAATCCACCGTGCTGCGCTCGCTGGCGGGGCTCGACCGGCATTGGACTGGCCGCATAGCGCTGGCCGGGCAGGATGTTGCCAAGGAGCGCACCAAGGAACAGTTCGAGCTGGCCCAGATGGTGTTCCAGGATCCCTATGGCTCGATCCATCCGCGCCATCGCATCGAGCGGGTTTTGGCCGAGCCGCTGCGCGCCATGAAGCGTGGCGAGGGCTGGGATCGTGTGGTGCCGGCGCTGGAGCAGGTGGGTCTGCCGGGCGCTTTTGCCGAGCGGTTTCCGCATGAATTATCCGGCGGGCAGCGCCAGCGCGTCGCCATCGCGCGAGCGCTGATGCTGGCGCCGCAGATCCTGCTGCTGGACGAGCCGACCTCGGCGCTGGACGTTTCGGTACAGGCCGAGGTGCTCAACCTGCTCAGCGACCTGCGCGAAGAGCAGCAGCTGACCTACGTGCTGGTCAGCCACGACCTCTCGGTCATCGCGCATATGTGCGACCGGGTGCTGGTGATGAAGGATGGCGTGTTCGTGGATGAGCTGACCCCGGACGCGTTCCGGGGTGGGGAGATCACGCAGGCCTATTCCAAGACGTTGTTTGAGGCGAGTTTTCTTTAGGGTTCGTATTCCCCAAGCCTTCATTCCATCGTCATTGCCCGGCTCGTCCGGGCAATCCATTGCTGCCGCGTTCGCTGAAAGATGGATCACCCGGACGAGCCGGGTGATGACGACGAATGGAGGGAGTTGCTCAAGCGACGAAATCCATTGGGGTCCGATCCAAGATCACCCACAATGTCATTCCGGCGGAGGCCGGAATCCATGCTGAAGGCCATCCCGGCGCTGGATGTCTGCGGGTCGCCACGGACATGGATTCCGGCCTCCGCCGGAATGACGCCGTGGAT
>DATMSY010000214.1:0-15700 GCA_035565135.1 Devosia sp. | reverse complement strand
GTGATCGAAACCGCCCGCGCCCGCGAAGCCGAAACCAGCGCGCCGCTGCCCGCACTCGACCATGCCCTGACGGCCCTCAAGCTGCTGCCTGATTTCGTGCCGGCGGCCCTGATCGCCGCCCGCATCCACATCAATCGCGGTGAAACGCGCAAGGCCATGAGTCTCTTGCGCCGCATCTGGCGCTCCACGGGCCATCCCGATATCGCCGCGCTCTACGCCCATGCCCAGCCCGGCGCCTCGGCCATCGACCGGCTCAAGCGCCTGGGCGAAATCATCGAGATGCCACCGCCGCACCGCGCCGCCGGCATGGCCCTGGCTCGCGCCGCCATCGACGCCTATGACTGGCCCCGCGCCCGCGCCGCGCTCGAGCCCTTTGCCGGCGCCGACGCCACTCAGGGCGTCGCCAGCCTCATGGCCGAGATCGAGGAAGGCCAATCGGGCGACCAGGGCAAGGCCCGCGAATGGCTGGCCCGCGCCGTGCGCGCCCCGCGTGATCCCGCCTGGACCGCCGATGGCCTGGTCAGCGACGAATGGGAGCCCATTTCCCCTGTCACCGGGCGGCTCGATGCCTTTGAATGGAAGGTGCCGGTTTCGGTCACCGGCCGCGCCGTGCCCCCGCCTGCGCCGGCCGGTTTGCAATTGCCCGCTGCCGACCCCGCCTTGCCTCTTGCACCGGCGGAAAACCCAACGTAAAAGACCCAGCGTTCCGCACCACGGAAAGCCGCTTTAGCTCAGTTGGTAGAGCACATCATTCGTAATGATGGGGTCGCGTGTTCGAGTCACGCAAGCGGCACCACACTTCTTTTCCATTGTGATTGATTTTGTTCCCGGCAACGGGCGTATAAGCATCTGCGCGCCATCAAGAGCTTGAAATGACCGAAAAACAGCCTTTGCCCACCAAGCTCATCGTGCTGCTCGCCTTCGACAAGGGCGAGGATGGCGAGCTGTATCCCGCTTTCGAAGCGCGTGAAATGCGTGATGAATCCACCGCCGCGCGCACCGGACGCGACCTTGCAGGCAAGCATGCCGGCGTCATCGCCTGGTCGCGCTCGGCCGATCTGGTCAATGGCGAATTCGGCGACCCCGTCGTGCTGTTCCAGCATGGCGATGTGCCCGATCTCGAATAGGATCAGCCGTGCCGCCGGTTGGCTCGGCCCAGATTTTGCGGCGCATTGAGCCGGCCGATCAGTTCGGCAATGTCGCGCGCCGGCAGCGGACGGCTGAAGAAATAGCCCTGCACCTGCTGCACCTGCGTCTCGTCCAGCACCACGCTGAGCTGGGCTTCGGTCTCCACCCCCTCGGCGACCACGATGAGATCGAGATCGCGCCCGAGCCGGGCCACATTGGTCAAAAGGCGCCGCGATTTCTCGTTGCTGGCAATATCGGCCACGAAGGAGCGGTCGATCTTGAGCTTGGTAAAGGGCAGCGCGTGCAGGTAACTGAGCGAGGAATAGCCCGTGCCGAAATCGTCGAGCGCAATGGCAATGCCTTTGGCGGCCAGCGCCGCCAATAACCGCTTGGCGATTTCATGCTCCTCGATCACCGCCGTTTCGGTGACCTCGATTTCGAGCCGCGCCGGATCGAGCCCCGACCGCGCGAGGGACCTGCCAATCACCGCCTCAAGATCCATGCCGCGGAAATCACGCGCCGAGATATTGACCGCAACGCTCACCGCGCCGGGCCATTGGCTGCATTGGCCGGTCGCGGTGCTCACCACCCATTCGGTAATATCCGAAATCAGCCCCATTTCCTCGGCCAGGGGAATAAAGGTCGAGGGCGCGATCAGGCCCAGTTCGGGATGGTTCCAGCGCGTCAGCGCCTCGCAACTGACGATCCGGCGGGTGCCGATATCGACCAGCGGCTGATAGGCCAGGGTCAGCATTTTATTGCGCACCGCCTCGCGCAGATCGGCCTTGAGCCGCTGGCGGTAGTGATAATCGATATCCATCTGGGCATGGAAAATCTGGCTGCGAGCCTTGCCGTCGCTCTTGGCCGCATAAAGCGCCAGATCGGCCTTGGTCATCAGCTCTTCCAGCCCCTCCTCGATATTGGCGCTGGTGACCAGACCAATGCTGACATTGGCATTGAGCGTGCTGCCATCGAGCAGGAAGGGCGGGCCGAAAGCCGCGAGCAGGGCGGCGGCCTGCCGATTGGCCGCCTGGGCATCGGGGATGGAACGGCAATAGACGACGAATTCATCGCCCCCCAGCCGCGCCAATATGGTCTCACTGGGCGTCGCGGCGCGCAGCCTTTGCGCCACCTGGGTCAGCAATTGATCACCCACCATATGGCCGGCCGTATCATTGATATGCTTGAAATCATCGATATCGACGAGCATCAGCGCCACTGTCCGGCCGCCATCGGCAATATTGTGCCGGCTGGTGAGGTCTTCGGTGGCCAGCTCGCCGAAAAAGCTGCGATTGGGCAGGCCGGTCAGCGCATCGTGCCGCGCCATGAAGGCGATGCGCTCCTCGCTATCGACACGGGTGCTGATATCTTCGAACAGCAACACGCAGCGCTCCTGCCGCACACTGACCGTGACCTCATAATAAAGCCCGTCGGGCAGGCTCAGCAACACCTTGCCCGATTGCCGCCTGCCGATCATGTCGAGCAGCCTGTGCACCGCCGTGCGCGGCAGGCGGCCATCGTCGCCCATGGCGGTGAGGGTGGCGACAAGGGACTGGCCCAGCAGATTATGGGCCCCCAGTTCCGCAAAGCTGCGCACCGCCCGCTCATTGACCAGTGCGACAATGCCCGCTTCATCGAGCATGACAAGGCCATGTTCGAGCGTAGCCATGGCCATGTCGAGCTCCCCTGCCAGCCGCGAGGCCTCGACCCGGCCATGCACCGCGCTCAAAAGGATGGCGCGGATATCGGCGGCCAGCTTGCGGAAGCCGGCCAGCATCAGTCCCAAGAGCGCCGCCAGCGCTATGTGGTAGAGATCGCCATGCAAGGCAAACCCGGCCGTGAGCGGCACGATGATCGACAGCATCTGGATGGTGACCAGCCGGTCGAGCCCGAAATTGCGCGCGCAGATGCGCACCATGACTGCAATCGAGACCGAAACGCTGGCCAGTTCGGCAAAGGGATCGCGCACGATGGCCAGGGCGAGAAAGCACCAGAGGCCATAGCTGAGGGCCAGCAGGCCCCCGCTGATCACTGTCCGGTTTTCCCAATATTGCGCCGCCTGCGCATCGTCGCTGTCGATGGCCGCGCGCCAGAAGGCCCCGATATCGGCGTAGCGGACCAGGCCCAGCGCGACAAAGGCCATGGTGACCCCAACCAGCGCCGCGGAATTGGCATGCAGGGCGGTCAATCCGGCGACGATGGCCGTGGCGAGAACCCCAGCCAGCATTGCGCACCGGTCGCCATGGACGGAGCGGATGATGGACACGTAATCGAGGGCCGGCATCGATTTTCGGGCCGAGGTAAACACCCTTTATCCCCAATGTGTTGGGGCGATATCAGGCGCTTGAGGCATTAAGAACGCCTTGCCTTGCCGGTTTTCCCTCGCAAAAGGTGAACAAGCGTTTAATGCTTTCGCCCGGTCCCGCGCCTTGGAAGCATCGCTTTGCCCGGCTAAACCGGGGCACGAAAAGACAAGGCGGAGGGGTGATCATGGCCGAAAAGCTGGTGGGCAAGGCACTTGAGGATGGCCTCAAAAATCTCAATGGCTGGGCCTATGACGAGCCCGCCGGGGCGCTTCGTCACGCCTTCAAGTTCAAGGACTTTTCCGAGGCCTTTGCCTTCATGAGCCGGGTGGCGCTGGCCGCCGAAAAAGCCGGCCATCACCCCGACTGGTCCAATAGCTACAATAGCGTCACCATAACGCTCTCCACCCACGACGCCGGGGGCCTCACCGACAAGGACATCGCCCTGGCCAAGGCCATCGACGCGATCCTGGCCTGACCCAAACTCAGTGGAAATTCCGCCCGCCGGGTAGCGCGGCATAGGCCTGCCGCCGGGCTTTTTCCTCTTCGCGATTGCGATCGCGGGGCGGGGTGATCTCCCCGATATCCCTGCCATTGCTGATATCGAGTAATTGGGGGGTGAGATCGGTCATGTCCTCGGCAATGATATGGATCACCAGGCCTTCCTTTTGCAGCTTGCCACGCACGGCCAGCAGGCGGCTCGCCAATAGTGTCCGGCGCGTTTCGTCTTTCTCGAAAAGCTTGGGCCAGATGACGATATTGGCGATCCCCGTTTCGTCCTCGAGCGTGGCGAAAATCACCCCGCTCGCCGTGCCGGGGCGCTGCCTCACCAGCACCAGCCCCGCCACTTCGATCCGGTGCCCCGGCGTCACCTTGTCCAGGTTTTCCGCCCGCACCGTACCCCGTCCATCGAGCATGGGCCGCAGGAATTGCACCGGGTGCCCCTTGAGCGACAGCGATAGCGAGGCATAATCGTGGATCACCTCCTCGCCGGGCCGCATCAGCGGCAGGCCGGACGGCTCTTCCGCCAATGCCGGTTGAGTGGGCTGCGTGGCAGCAAAGAGCGGCAGCATCTCAGCCCCATGCGTGCCGACCAATCCCCTGACCGTCCACAGCGCCTCGCGCCGGTTGAGGCCCAGCCGAGCAAAGGCATCGGCCCGGGCAAGTTTTTCCAGGCTCGCAATCGGCACGCCGGTCCGCAGCCAGAGGTCACGAATAGAGGTATAGCCCTCCCCCCGCAGCTCGATGATCCGCTCTATATCCTTCTTGGCCAGACCCTGAACTTCGCGCAGGCCCAGCCGCAGCGCCCTTTCTGAGCGGATGACGTCCCGCATGACGGCATGACGTTCCCATACATGGGCGCTGGCCTTCCAACCATCATCCTCGAGCGAGCTATCATGGTTCGACCGATTGATATCGGGCGGCCGCACCTCGACCCCATGCTCGACCGCATCGCGCACGAGCTGGCTGGGGGCATAGAAACCCATGGGCTGGGAATTGAGCAGCGCACAGGCAAAGACATCGGGGTAATGGCATTTGAGCCAGCATGAGGCATAGACCAGCAGCGCAAAGGACGCCGCATGGCTTTCGGGAAAGCCGTATTCGGCAAAACCTTCAATCTGGGAGAAGCAACGCTCGGCAAATTCCCGCGCATAGCCTCGAGGATTCTTCAGCATGCCATTGATGAATTTATCCTTGAAAATACCGATCTTTCCGGTACGCCGCCAAGCTGCCATGGCGCGCCGCAACTGGTCGGCCTCACCGGGTGTGAAACCCGCCCCTTTGATGGCCATTTGCATGGCCTGTTCCTGAAACAGCGGTATTCCAAGCGTCTTTTCGAGCACCATATCCAAAGGATCGTCGGGGTTTGCTTTCCATTTCTTATCCTGCCGGCGCTTGAGATAGGGATGCACCATGCCGCCCTGAATAGGGCCGGGTCGCACGATGGCGACCTCGATGACCAGATCGTAGAATTCGACCGGCTTGAGGCGGGGCAGCATCGACATCTGCGCCCGACTTTCGATCTGGAACACACCGATCGTGTCAGCTCGATGCGTCATCTCATAGACGGGGACGGCCAAAGGCGGGAAATCAGCTTCCTCATTCTGCAGCTCGGCCAGTTTCACCTCTTGCCCATAATGCTCCTTCATCAGGTCGAAGGCGCGACGCAGGCAGGTGAGCATGCCCAAAGCCAGTACGTCGACCTTGAGGATGGCCAGGGCGTCAATATCGTCCTTGTTCCATTCGATGATATTGCGGTTTTCCATAGCCGACTTGCCGATCGGCACCAGGCTTTCCAGCGAGTCACGGGTGATGACGAAGCCGCCCACATGCTGGCTGAGGTGGCGTGGAAAACCCTTGAGGACCTTGATGACCTCGAACATCTGCGCCAGCACCGGATCGTCCGGGTCGAGCCCGATCGAGCGGACCTTGCCCAGCTCGACACTTGACCCCCAGCCCCAGTTCAACTGGTTGAAGGCATTGATCACATCGTCTGAAATGCCGAAGGCCTTGGCAGTCTCGCGCATGGCGCTTTTGGAGCGGTAGGTGATGACATTGGCGGTCAGCCCGGTGCGCTTGCCGCCATATTTCTGGTAGACATACTGCATCACCTCCTCGCGCCGCTCATGCTCGAAATCGACATCGATATCGGGCGGCTCGTCGCGTTCGGTGGAGATGAAGCGGCCAAAGACCAGCTTGGCCTTGCGTGGATCGACCGCCGTAATTTCGAGACAATAGCAGACCGTGGAATTGGCCGCCGATCCGCGCCCCTGACACAGAATGTTTCGCTCATCGCGGGCGAAGCGGACGATGTCGTGCACCGTAAGGAAATAGGCGGCATAGCCCTTGTAGGCGATCAGACAGAGTTCGCTCCAGATCGAGCGTTTGATGTCATTCGTCATCCCTTCGGGAAAACGCTTCGCCGCTCCTTCCCAGGTCAGCCGTTCCAGCGTCTGCTGCGCCGTCTCGCCATTGCCGATGGTTTCCTCGGGATAGTTGTATTTGAGCTGGTCGAGCGAAAAGCCGATCCGCTTGATGAAACGCTGGCTTTCGGCAATGGCATCGGGATGTTCACTGAACAGGCGAGCCATTTCGCGGGCGGGCTTGAGATGCCGTTCGGCATTGGCGGTCAGTAGCCAGCCGGCGGTTTCGAGCGTCAGGTGCTCGCGAATGCAGGTCACCACATCCTGCACCATGCGCCGGTCCGGCTCGTGATAGAGCACGTCATTGCTGGCCAGCATGGGCGCGCCATGACGCTTGCCGAGCTGGTCGATCCGGTTGAGCCGAGCCCGGTCATGACCGTCGAAACGCACCGAGCCAGCAACCCAGACGCGGCCGCGCGCCAAACTGCGCAATTGCTCCAGCGTCTGTTCGGTCAAGGACCAGTTTTCCTCATTGGGGATGAGGATGAAAAGCTGGCCTTGCGCATAGTTTTCGGTCGGCCCCTGCTCGCTCGTCGAACCGGGACCGCCGGAGCCGAAGAGATCGGGGAAATAGAGAATTGGCTTGCCCTTTTCGCCCCGCTGATTGCCCACGGTGAGCAGCTTGCAGAGCCGGCCATAGGCCACCCGGTCGGTGGGATAGGCGATGATATCGGGCGTGCCGTCGGCAAAGCTCAGCCGCACGCCGACCAGGTAGCGAAAACCGGCAAATCGCTCGGGAAACTGGTCCTTGAGATCACGCGCCTTCACATAGCCGCGCACCACGCCGGCAAAGCTGTTGCGATCGGTAACGCCGAACCCGGCCAGTCCCATGAACATGGCCGCGGCAACCATTTCCTCCGGATGCGAGGCGCCCCGCAGGAAGGAGAAATTGCTGGTGGAGACCAGTTCGGCATAGGCGGGGGCGGGCGATGGCGCCGGTTTCCGGGATAGGGCGCGCGGCGCGAAATCGACGACCTGGTTCATGCGAAAAATCCATGCAGATACCAGACCGCGGGCTCGTCCGGGCGATGGAAACCCTGTCGATAGATCCAGAAGCGGCGGCCGGTTTCGTCCTCGACGACATAATAATCGCGCGTTGCGGCATCGGGATCGTGCAGCGGCAGATCGGCAATATAGGGCGGCTTCTCGCCCTTTTCGGGCTTTTCGACCGGCACCAGATGCAGCCTTTGGCCGCTGCGCCACCATTCAGCCCCCAGCCGCTCGGGCCCCGATGCCTTTTCGATCTTGTAGCTTTCCCGCCGCCAGGTCATCGAGGCCGGCAGGCCATGGGGCACTTCGGCATTGATGGCCACCGGCTCGGGTACCGGCAGCAGCCGCAAGGGGCGGACCAGTGCCGGCCGCATGCCGGTACCAGCCGGATCATTATTGGCCACCAGGGCCGGAACCAGCCGCGCCGCCCGTTCCGGAATATGGCTGGCCACCAATTGCGTGCGCAGCACCGCCAGCGAGCCCAGCCGGCTGCTCATCCGGTCATTGAGCTGGTCGAGATCCTCGGCCATGTCCTGATGCGAAAAAGCGCCCAGCTGCGCCGCATCGAGCCCGGCCACCGAACTCACCGCTAGCCGGATCATGTCGATGCCAAAACCGGCATCATATTCCCCCGCCAGCCGCTCCGAGCGGTTGGAAAAGAGCTTGGTGATATGGTCGGGGTCCCGCGTCAGCCGAGCCGAATTGACCGATAGCGCCATCACCTTGTGATCGACCCGATAGAGAAAGAGGTGAAAGGCCTGCCCGCCCAGCCCCTCGGTTTCCAGCCTGATCGCCAGCTGAATGGCCAGGTCATGGGCAGTCATCAGCACATCGTCCAGCAGCCCGATCGGGTCGACGAAACGCCGCTCGGCATAGCGCTCGGCCAAAGGCAGGCGCGGCACCATCCGCTCTTCGATCATGCCAAAGGCCTGATCGAGCCGGGTCAGCAGGGAAAGCCCGAACCTGGCCTGCAGCGGCTTGCGTTCGCGCGGCCGCAGCTGGCCGATGGTCTTGAGCCCCATCTGCACGAGACCGGCAATCTGGGCCTGTTCGAGCCGCAATGCGGCGACCGGCAAGGCCTCGAGCACGGCATCGAGATCATCCGGCTCGACCACCTGGCTGCGGGCAAAATGGCTGACCGCCCAGGCCGCCCCGATAGTGGGGGCAATGGCGCCTGAAACCGTATAGCCCAGCTCGCGCAGCCGGGTCAGCAGCAGGCGCAGCATGGCCCGCTCGCCCCCGAACAGATGCGCCACCCCGGTAATATCGAGCACCAGATCGCCATAGCCGGCCATCTCGGTCAGCACCGAAACCAGGGGACTGGCATTGGAATGCCAATCGGCGAAATCGGCAAAGGCGGCTTCGAGCAGCGGACGATCAAGCTCCAATACGGTGAGGCCCGGCACCATGGCGCGGGCATCGGCCAGGTTCTGCCCCACGCTGAGGCCGTTCCGCGCCGCCTCGGCATCAATGGCCGCCAGCCGCAGCCCACCCTTTATCCGCTCGTAAAGCGCCAGCGGAGACTTGAGTGCGCCATCACCCCGCTTGAGGTAATCGGTCGGCCAGAACGGCAGGAACAGCGCGAGATAGCGGCGCGCCTGCAGCGATCCGGTCTTGAGAGCGGCGTTGAGAAGCGAATGCTGAAAATCCATTTTCCGTCCAACCGAGCAGCCATTCGGTCTGTTTGATAAGCGTTCCCTTTTCGAGGCGCGCCCGCCATCGCAGCGGTCCGGGCGCCTTGGCGTCGTGGCGCTGGCGCGCACTGGGCGCGGGCAGCAGCTGCCAGCGCAAATGCGCCGCACTCGCCTCGCGCCCGGCGCCATAGCGCAAGAGGAAAATCGAACTGCCCGTTTCGGCCGCCCTAAGGCTCAGCCGCCGGCTGGCGGTGAAATCGAGCAATCTGGAAGGACTGCCGATATCGGCAATCACCGCCGCCACCGCGCGGCAGGCGACGGCTTCCTCGGCAGCCCAGAGCAGTTCGGCCATATTGGCCGCGCGCACCAGGATCAGCGCATCGGGCGCCAGCCCGAAGCTCATCAGCCCCGGCCCATAGGGTAGCCCCAGCTTCTGGGCGTCCTCGGCCAATTGCAGGTAGATCACGGCCAGCCGCTGCTGGTTCAACAGCCCCTTGGCCTGGGCCAGCGCGAAACCCAGCACCGCGCCGGCATTGCGGCGCTCATCGGTGAACATTTCCTGCAACAGCCCGCCCGCCAGGAGTGGAAATCCCGCCGCATCGTTTTTCACCATTGCCCGCGCTTCGGCCAGCGCCGGCTTGCGCTCGATATCGGCAATAGTGTCGCGCAGCGCGGCAAGGCGCTGTTGCCGGTCGCTCATCGCCCCGACCCTCTTTGTGAACAAAACAGGAACAATTAGACTCCGTTTGAGCCCAGAGTCGAGTCCTTTTTGTTGGAGGCCAGCTGTGGCGAGGCTGCATCAATGCCGGTCAAGACCGCGTGACCCGGGCTTCCGGCCATTGAGAGAATCGCAGGGACTGCTATCTGTTTGAGGCCTGCCTGCTGGCGCGCACCCCATTTTTCGCCGCGCCCCAGAGGAGGCCATCCATGTTCGAGGCCATTACCCGCCTGTTCAACAAGCCCGAAAGCGCCCTCTCCGACCACGACCCCAAATTGGCCGTCGCCGCGCTCCTGGTGCATCTGGCTTCCGTCGATGGGCAGGTCAACGAGGAGGAGCGCCGCGCCATCAAGGGCGGCCTCATGGATTATTACGATCTCGACGAAGCCGCGGTGGAGCGTCTGGTGGACCAGGCCACCCTGCGCGATGCCGAGGCGGTGGATTTCTATAAATTCACCTCGGCCCTCTCCTCGCTCGACAATGACGAGCGCCTCGAAATCGTGCGCATGATGTGGATGGTGGTCTTTGCCGACAAGAAGAACCACGAGCTCGAGGATAATATGGTCTGGCGCGTGGCCGAGCTGATCGGGGTGTCCAGCCGCGATCGCACCGTGCTGCGCCAACAGATCGGCAGCGCCGAAAAGGCTTAGGACTACCAGGCTTCGAACTTGCCGATCGTTTCGACCTCGTCATTGGCGCAATCGAACGTGCCCGCCTTGTCGGCTGCCTCGCGCGCCAATTCATTGGCATTGTCATTGGCCAGCGCATCGATATAGGCGATGTGGCAGCTATTGCCCTCGGCCAATTGCGTCACCACCAGCACCTGGCCCTTGTTCTCCCCGGTTTCGGGATCGGCCGTGTGGTAACGCACGATGGTCGCCACCGGCAGCCAGCGGCCCGAAGCATTGGAGAGGCGCCATTCCAGCTTTGGCCCCAGATTGTTGAAGGGCGACAGCGTCTGCCCGCGCGGCTCCTTGTCGATATTGAAGCCATAGCGGATGGAAAAGCGCAGATCGCCTTCGCTGACCAGCATGGGATAGCCCTTATAGCCCGGACAGGCCCAACTGGCGCCGAAATCATCGGCATCGAGCACCAGGCATTGATCGAGATTGATATCGGTATAGGCGCTGTTGAAGGCGGCATGGGCCGGTAGCACCGGCAGGAGGGCGCAACAGGCGCCCAATACAATCGCCTCTAGCGGGAATTTCATGGCGCCTTCCTTTCCGGGGGACAAGTTTTTGCCGCGAGCGGCGGAGACAAAACGGGATAAGCCAAACTGGCTTGCTTTTGCGGCCCGTTCTGGGCAACAAAAGCCGACTTTTCGCCTCCCTTGATGAACGGACTTTGACGTAAAATGAACATCGACGCGATCCCAATCGGCAAGAACCCGCCCGACGACCTCAATGTCATCATCGAAGTTCCCCTGGGCGGCGAGCCGATCAAATACGAGATCGACAAGGCCAGCGGCGCGCTTTTCGTCGATCGCTTCCTCTATACGCCCATGCGCTACCCCGGCAATTACGGCTTCGTACCCCATACGCTGTGCGGCGATGGCGACCCCCTCGACGTCATCGTGATGAATTCGCGCCCCCTGGTGCCCGGCGCCGTGGTGCGCAGCCGCCCGGTCGGCGTGCTCTTTATGGAAGACGATGGCGGCCAGGACGAAAAGATCATCGCCGTCCCCGTCAGTAAGCTCACCCGCATGTATGACAATATCAAAGACATCGAGGACTTCCCCGAGATCCAGCTCGAGCGGGTGAAGCACTTCTTCACCCATTACAAGGATCTCGAGCCCGGCAAATGGGCCAAGATCGACCGCATCGGCAATCTGGCCGACGCCCGCAAGGTGATCCTCGATTCCATCGAACTGGCCAAGACGCAGAAATAGCTTTTGGCGCTTTGGCTGGGGCTGCCATGCGGTACGCCTCAGCCGCTTCCTATTGCGGTCATATTCGCCGGCTTCACTCGGGCGGCAGTTTGGGAGACCGGCATGACCATAATCGTTTTCCGCGCCATGGGCCTTGCGACGCTGCTGGCCATGACGGTGCCTGCCCTGGCGCAAAATACCGTCATTCCCTTCGCCACCGACGATGCCGATATGAATGCGGCCATCGCCAAGGCGCGTGAAAACCTGCCCGAATTCTGGAGCAGGTTTGCCGCCCCGGCGCCCAATGAAGCCGATTTTTCGCTCAAGCTGGGCATTTCCGACGGCGACCAGACCGAGCATTTCTGGTGCGGAGAGATCGAGGGCAATGCCCAGGACGCCACCTGCGTCATCGCCAATGAACCCGTCGACGTGTTCACCGTGGCCTATGGCGAGCGGGTCAAGGTTGATCCCGCCGAGATTTCCGACTGGCTCTATTATCGCGACGACAAAATCGTCGGCGCCGAAACCCTGCGGGTCATGCTGCCGCATCTGGAAAAGAAAGAAGCCGCCGCCATGCGCGCCCTGCTGGGCGAGCCTTAGGAGCGACCGGCTTCCCCGACGCATTCAAAACCGCGGCGTCAACGCACCGAACGGCGCATGCGGTTGTTCCACCACAGCAGCACGGCGCCGGCGATCACCACCAATATGCCCACCACCAGCCATTGGCTGCGGCCCGACATGGCGCTGCCGGTCAGCACATTGGCGCCCTGCAATATCCAGACGGCGCCGATAATCAGCAAGACGGCGCCGACGGCATTTCTCAGCATGCTCATAATGTCACCCTCCTTCCTGGGCAAAGGGTGCGCCTCTGCGGGTTCGGCGGCAAATCACGTTGTCGGGCATTTTCAAAGCCCCGCCAGAATCTCAAACGCGCTTGGTCGCGGCGGGTTGGACAAGGCCTCCGTGATCGCGGCGACGCAGGCTTCCGGCGACAAGGCGCCGGTATCGAGCGTCAGATCGTAAATGCCCGGCACATGCACCGCATCCTGCCAGCGCAGCACCGGCGGCGGCACAATGTCGCCACTGGCATAAAAGCCGTCCTGCGGATCGGCATTGCGGCGCGCCATGATGATGTCGATGGGGCAGTGCACGCCCACGAACAGCACCGGCAGCCCGGCCAGGCGCCGGGCGCATTGCGGCAGGATGTCGAGGGGGCGCGAATAATCGTCGTGATGGCCGAGATCGGCGACCACGTCGAAACCCGCCCTGGCATGGGCCGCAATGCTGTCATAGAGCGCCAGATAGAGCGGGGTCACATTGGGCTCGAGGTCCGGCCGTTCGCCCCCGGGCCGCAGGCCTATGCCAGGCAGGAGTGACGGCGGCAGGGCCTTGTTCTGCGCATCGACGCCCAGATTGATCCAGCGCCCATGGGCGTCGCGCTGCATGGCCGCCGCGATCGAGGATTTGCCGGCGCGCGGCGCGCCATTGAGGATGACGATGCGCCCGCTCATAGCTTGCGCCCGGCAATATCCTGCCCGTTCTGGTGCAGGACCAGCCCCGTCGCCACCCCGCTGGCATCGGTTTCAAAACTGATCTGGGCATCGACCTGGCGATAGAAAAACCGGGTCGCGCTTTCGGGAAAGACTTCGAACTTGTCCTGCCCGCTGGCCTCAACGAAAAGCCGGCCATTTTCGGCGGTGACGGTGAGGTGGAATTCGGGCCCCAGCTGATATCGTCCGGCATAGCCCGGCAGGATAGCCGGATCGATCTCGACAATTTCGCGCGCCACCGGCTGGGGCGCCAGCGGCAGGGCCGGATCGAGCAGGTGAAAGCCGATATCCTCGATACCCGTCTGGGTCACCTGATTGGCCAGCACCACCACGCCCTTGCCACTGCCGCGATCATAGCCGGCAAAGCTGTTAAAGCCCCCGGTTATGCCATTATGCCAGACAATGTCGCCGCCGGGATGGGCCAGGATCATCCAGCCCAGCCCGATGCGCATATTGGGCGAACCGGCCGGGCGGGTCTTGGCCAGCATCAAATCGAAAGCCGGCTTGAGATCGCTGGGGGTGGCTCCACTGGCCGCGGCGACGAATTTGGCCATATCCGCCGCCGTCGACCGATAGGCCCCGGCGGGCGCGAAAACGTCGAAATCCCAATGCGGCACTGCCGTTCCTTCGGCGTCGTGCCCCTCCGCAAAGCGGGCCGCATCCACCGGCTGCAGCCCCGTTTCGCGCATGCCGAGCGGGGTCAGAATGCGCTCCTCGACCAGATCGGCATAGGGCTTGGCCGCGACATGGCTGATCGCCTGGCCCAAGAGCGCAATGCCGATATTGGAATATTCGAACCGGCTGCCCGGCGCCCTTGGCAGGTCATAGGCGGCGAGAAAGGCCCCAAGATTGTCTGCGCTATAGGCAGCGTAGGGATTGGCCCGGTCGGCTAGGCCCAGTTCGGGCGGGATGGGCGGCAGGCCCGCGCTATGGGTCGCCAGATCGAACAGGGTCATGCCCTGCCCGGCAAAATCGGGCAATTGCGTATCTTGGGGCAGGTAATCGGCAACGGGCCGATCGAGATCCATCCTTCCCTCCAGCACCATCTGGGCCAGCAGCAGATTGGTGAACAGCTTGGTCAGCGAGCCGATTTCGAAAATGGTCTTCTCATCGACCGCCGCGCCATTCTCGGCCAGAGTGCCGCTCGCGGCAAAGCCGATATCGGCGCCCGCTATCGAGCCGGCGACAATACCGACACCCTGTTTGTCCCCGGTGCGATCGGCAAGGATCTGCGAGAGATCGGGACCCGCTTCCGCCTGCGCCAGGGCGGGGACGGCGCCCAGGCCAAACACCAATAAAGCCGCGAACAGAACCTGCATCATACCCTCCCTTGCCTGCTCTCCCATGCCGCAGCGATGGGGCGAGGGTATGACGGCAGCCGTTCCGGCACCCAATAGCGGGTTCAGGGCGCAAGATCGATGGGTGTGGGGGCAATTGGTTTTCTGGTTTTCTGGCGAGCCACGATGCAGTCCCCTTGAGGGACAATGTTCTCTCGAGACTCACACCACCCACAATGTCATTCCGGCGCAGGCCGGAATCCATGTCCGCATGGTTCCACAACCACTGGTGTTGGTGGAGGCTTCACAGCATGGATCCCGGCCTGCGCCGGGATGACACCGCATTCTTGGATGCACCGGAGTCAACACTGCTCCCCAAAATTGCCCCCAACACCCCCTCACCCCCGCAGACTATACGTCTGCACGATATTGCCCTTGGACGTGGTGCTGCTCTTGACCAGGGTCAGCCGCGTCGTCGCGTCGCCCGGCTCGAACAGGTGCCGGCGGCCCGCCCCTGCCACCACCGGATGGGTGATCAGCGTCAATTCGTCGAGCAGCCCGGCAAACAGCAGTTGGCGCACCAGCGAAATGCCGGCCATGGCGGCAATCTCGCCGCCCTCTTGCCCCTTGAGCGTCCGCACGAAATCGAAGAAATCGCCCTTGATCAGGCTGGCATTGGACCAGTCGAGCGGTCCGCTCAGCGTGCGCGAGGCGACATGCTTGGGCACACTATTGATGAAGTCGGCAAATTCGCCATCGGCCTGGGCATTGGGCCAATAGCCTGCCCATTCCTGGTAGCCCACCCGGCCCAGCAGCACCGTATCGACCTTGCCCATGACCTCGCCCAGCATCTGGCCCAATTCGGCATCGAAGGCATCGAACTGCCACTGATCGGGGGCTTCGACCACGCCATCGACGGAATGAAACAGCCCGGCTGTGAGTTTACGCATGATGATATTTCCCTGTCCTGGCGCCCGCCATGGCCGCCCTTCACCGACACAACGAACAAGAAGCGATGATTTCGACACAATGCGGGAAATTTCGGCGCGTGCCAAAGCGCCGCCTGGTTGCGGTTTATCGAAAAGACGGACGGACCCCGAGACGGCATTCGCCTCGTGATGAGTTAAAAATGAGACGGACGCCGCCTCGGGGCGCCGGGACTTTATCGGACGGCGCGGTCGCCGGATACGCCTATGCCGGGCCGTTTCGCACGCGTCAGGCCTATCGCTACATGGTCGAGGACTCGATCTACGTCGCGCCATGGGCCAGGGGACGCGGTGTCGCCGGCGCCCTGCTCGATGCGTTGATC
>DATMSY010000213.1:0-3994 GCA_035565135.1 Devosia sp. | reverse complement strand
GCGCATGCCGGGATCCATGCTGAAGGCTATCCGAACATCGCATGCGTGGAGAAAGCACAGCATGGATTCCGGCCTGCGCCGGAATGACGCCGTGGGTAGTGTGAGTCCCACGTAACCCCCCCTAGGAGGAGGCGAGGCTCTCCGAAGTCCTTGGAAAACCCGCTATGCCTCCCCTCCCACCGCGTCTTCCTCGGGCTTGACCCGAGGACCACTCGCCGCTTGTGCTGGGTTGAGAATGGCCCTCGGGTCGAGCCCGAGGGAGATGCGGTGGTTGGGGGAGATGGGAGGCAGAAACAGTATTGAGCGTCTGCGCTGGAGCGCCCTCCCGTCGGGGGCGTGTTTGCTCAGGACTCAAAGCACCCACGGCGTCATTCCGGCGGAGGCCGGAATCCATGTCCGCATGGTCCCACAACCACTGGTGTTGGCGGATTCTTCACAGCATGGATCCCGGCCTCCGCCGGGATGACACCGCATTCCAGGACGCGTCCAGAGCAAACACTGCCGCCCCCAACAAAAAGCCCGCAGGTCGTCCCCGCGGGCTCTTCAAAACCAAAAATCCAAAATTATGCGGCGACCTTGCGGTCGACCATCATCTTCTTGATCTGGGCAATGGCCTTGGCAGGGTTGAGGCCCTTGGGGCAGACCTTGGCGCAGTTCATGATGGTGTGGCAGCGATAGAGCTTGAAGGGGTCTTCGAGATCGTCGAGCCGTTCCTCGGTGGCCTCGTCGCGGCTGTCGATCAGCCAGCGATAGGCCTGCAGCAAGGCGGCGGGGCCGAGATATTTTTCGCCATTCCACCAATAGGAGGGGCAGGAGGTAGAGCAGCAGGCGCACAAAATACATTCGTAGAGCCCGTCGAGCTTGGCGCGCTCGGGGACGGACTGCGTCCATTCCTTGGCCGGGGTGGGCGAGGTGGTCTTGAGCCAGGGCTCGATGGCGCGGTGCTGGGCGTAGAAATTGGTGAGGTCGGGCACCAGATCCTTGACCACCGGCATATGCGGCAGGGGGTAGATCTTGATCGGGCCGGTCGAGTCATCCATGCCCTTGGTGCAAGCCAGGGTGTTGAGCCCGTTGATATTCATCGAGCACGACCCGCAAATGCCCTCGCGGCAGGAGCGGCGCAGCGTCAGGGTGGGATCGACCTTGTTCTTGATCCAGAGCAGGCCATCCAGAATCATCGGGCCGCAATCGTCCAGATTGACGAAATAGGTATCGATGCGCGGATTGGCTTGTCTGTCGGGGTCGTAGCGATAGATGTGATATTCGCGCAGGCGCTTGGCGCCCTCGGGCTTGGGCCAGGTCTTGCCCTGCTGCGGCCGGTCGGCCTTGGGGAGCATCAGTTCGACCATTTTTGGTCCTTTCCTAAGTACCGCTCAACCGGCACTGAATTTGGTCTAGTAATTCGGCTTGCAGACCTGGTTGCTCTTGGCGACATAGGCATTGTAGGCCACGTAATCGCCCTCGGCCGGCGAGCCGCCCTTCATCGAGGCGATCACCACGCCCATGAAGCGCTCATCGATCAGCGTCATGGCCGCATCGGCCTTGCAGGAGCACAGCGTGTCGTCGCCCGCGATCCGCATGCAGACCTGGTAAAATTCGGTCTTCTGCGCCGGCGTGGGCGCCGCGGCGAAAGCCGGCGCCGTGAGCGCGATCAAACTCGCCAAAGCCAGTGCCAAACGCATCAACGCAATTCCTTCCGGATCACCAGTTTCAGCCCCGACCAGGTCTGGTCGACGGCACAGACTTTGACATCCACCAGCCCCAGCGGCAGCACCACGGCGCGGATCACATCCTCGGTGATGTCGGTGGCGATTTTTGCCGCCTTTTTCGGCCAGCTCACCCAGATCATGCCATTGCGGGCGATCAGCTCCATCAGGCGCTGCGCCAGAGCTTCGAGCACGGCACGGGCGCTGGTGAAGAGATGGATCACGTCATAGCCGGGCTCCGCCCCGCCGGCCTGCGCGGCGGTGACCTGACTGGATTGGGTGAACAACCGGCTGGTGGCGAGCCCGGCCAGCGCCTGCGGCAGATCGATGAACAGCACGCGCTGCCCATCTCTCAGCCCCAGCTTCTGCGCCAGCGGCGTACCCGAATATCCGGCCGGATCGCTCATTAGTAAACGCGTGCCTTGGGCGCGATTTTCTTGAGGTCGATGCCGCCTTCGCTTTGCGGGGTCAGCGGATCGACAATCACCGGGCGGTAGCTGAGCTCGACCGCGCCGGTCTCGACATTGACCTTGGACAGGGTGTGCTTGCGCCATTCCTGGTCGTCGCGATTGGGGAAATCCTCATGCGCATGGGCGCCGCGGCTTTCGTGGCGGGCTTCAGCCGAGACCACCGTGGCGATGGCGCAGGTCATGAGGTTTTCCAGCTCCAGCGTTTCCACCAGATCGGAATTCCAGATCAGCGAGCGGTCGGTGACCTTGACGTCGGGCAGGCGCGCATAGATTTCGCTCATCGCCTTGACGCCATTCTTGAGCGATTGGTCGGTGCGGAACACGGCGGCATCGGCCTGCATGGTGCGCTGCATCTCGTCGCGCAGCTTGGCCGTGGGCTCGCTGCCATTGGCATTGCGGAGGCGATCGAAGCGGGCGAGGATTTTGGCGTCTTCGGCCGCATTGATGCCGGGAACGGGGCTCGCCTTATCGATCACCTGGCCGGCGCGAATGGCGGCGGCGCGGCCGAAGACCACAAGGTCGGTGAGCGAATTGGAACCCAGCCGGTTGGCGCCATGCACCGAGGCGCAGGCCGCTTCGCCCACGGCCATCAGGCCGGGCACGATGCGGTTGGGATTGTCGGGCGTGGGGTCGAGCACTTCGCCATGATAATTGGCGGGAATGCCACCCATATTATAGTGCACGGTGGGCAGCACCGGGATCGGCTCGCGGGTGAGGTCGACGCCGGCAAAGATTTTCGCCGATTCGGTAATGCCCGGCAGGCGCTCATGCAGCACCTTGGGATCAAGATGATCGAGGTGGAGATAAATGTGGTCCTTGTTGGGACCAACGCCCCTTCCTTCGCGGATTTCAAGCGTCATGCAGCGGGAGACGACGTCGCGGCTGGCCAGGTCCTTGGCATTGGGGGCATAGCGCTCCATGAAGCGCTCGCCTTCCGAATCGGTGAGATACCCGCCCTCGCCGCGCGCGCCTTCGGTGATGAGGACGCCCGCGCCATAGATGCCGGTGGGGTGGAATTGCACGAATTCCATATCCTGCAGCGGCAGGCCGGCCCGCGCCACCATGCCATTGCCGTCGCCGGTGCAGGTATGGGCCGAGGTGGCCGAGAAATAGGAGCGGCCGTAACCGCCGGTGGCCAGCACGACCAGCTTGGCGCGGAAGCGATGCAGCGTGCCATCATCGAGCTTCCAGGCGATCACGCCCTGGCATTCGCCATTCTCGCCCATGATCAGGTCGAGCGCGAAATATTCGATATAGAATTGCGCATTGTTGCGCAGGCTCTGCCCGTACAGCGTGTGCAGAATCGCGTGGCCGGTACGGTCGGCGGCGGCGCAGGTGCGCTGCACCGGCGGGCCATCGCCGAATTCGGTCATATGGCCGCCAAACGGGCGCTGATAGATCTTGCCCTGCTCAGTGCGGCTGAACGGCACGCCGTAATGCTCGAGCTCATAAATGGCAGCCGGGGCTTCGCGCGCCAGATATTCCATGGCGTCATTGTCGCCCAGCCAGTCCGACCCCTTGACGGTGTCGTACATGTGCCATTGCCAGCTATCGGGACCCATATTCTGCAGCGAGGCGGCAATGCCGCCCTGTGCCGCCACAGTGTGGCTGCGGGTGGGGAAGACCTTGGTGATGCAGGCGGTGTTGAAGCCCTGCTCGGCCATGCCCAGAGTCGCGCGGAGACCTGCGCCGCCGGCGCCCACCACGACCACGTCGAATTCGTGGTCGATGAGTTCATAAGTGGAAGCCATCAGGCACTAACCCCAGAAGACGAGCTTGAGAATGGAAATCACGCCGATCAAACCCACGGCGAGGCAG
>DATMSY010000212.1:0-7292 GCA_035565135.1 Devosia sp. | reverse complement strand
CTGGATTCGAACCAAGATTGACGGAGTCAGAGTCCGCTGTTCTACCGTTGAACTATTCCCCAGCATGAGCCGGAAGGCCGGTAAGCGCGGGCGGTGGGCGAACCATCTCGTCGGCGCGGGGTCTGCATAGACAATGGTGGCGGAGATTGCAAGCGCCTGTGATGGGTCTTTGCCCTGCTATCGTTTGGATTGCGCTTCCGGCCCCCTTGCTCTACCGTCATCGGTGACACGCAATGACAGTGCGTTCGGGCGCGATCGGCCAGTCCGGTTCCGCGACCGCGCACGCTAGGAGACCATAGTGACCGATGCTGATCGGTCCGTTGCCACGGTTTCGTCTCCGGACGAAGAGGTGGCAGTCCGAGCCCCGTCTGGCCTTGCGCAGATGGGAAGGGCAGGGGGGGCGGCGCCTCCAGGGCCCGGAGCGGACCAGCGGACAAAGCCCGCCCCAAATCCGTCCCGCAAGCACCGCGGCCCCATTTATGCCGCGCTTGATCTCGGCACCAATAATTGCCGCCTGCTGATTGCCCGCCCGCATGACCACGGCTTTCGCGTGCTCGATGGCTTTACCCGCATCGTGCGGCTGGGCGAGGGCGTTTCGGTCACCGGGCGCCTGTCCGATGCGGCTATGGAACGCACCATGGAAGCGCTGCGCCAGTGCCGCAACAAGCTGCGCGAGCACCAGCCCGCCCGCATGCGGCTGATCGCCACCGAAGCCTGCCGCGCCGCCGAAAATGGCCCGGCTTTCCTCGCTCGCGTCAAAGAGGAACTGGGGCTGGACCTCGAAATCGTGGATCGCCGCACCGAGGCCGAATTGGCTGTCACCGGTTGCGCCGACCTGATCGAGGGAACCGCCCAGGGCGCCCTGATGTTCGACATTGGCGGCGGTTCGTCCGAATTGGCCTGGCTCGATTTTCGCGGTGGAAGGCCCAAATCGCAGGGCCGCATGTCGGCCTCGATTCGCTCCTGGCAATCGCTGCCCGTGGGCGTGGTCTCCATTGCCGAGAAGTTCGGCGGCGTCGATGTGACGCCCCAGGTTTTCGAGGCCATGGTCAGCCATGTCTCGGAGCACTTGCGCCAGTTCCGCGGCCGCGAAAAGCTGCGCCACATGATCGGCACTCATCCGGTGCATCTGATCGGCACATCGGGCACGGTGACCACGCTGGCCGGGCTCCATCTCGGTCTTGAGCGCTATGAGCGGCAAAAGGTCGATGGGTTGTGGATGAAGCGCGGCGAAGTCGATGACACGATGAAAGTGCTGCTCGGCATGCCCTTCGAGCGCCGCGTCGCCCATCCCTGCATCGGCAAGGACCGGGCCGATCTGGTGCTGCCCGGCTGCGCCATTTTCGAGGCGATCCGGCGCGAATGGCCCACCGAACGCGTACGCGTCGCTGATCGCGGCCTGCGCGAGGGCATTCTGATCTCGCTCATGGACGCCGACCGGACGCGCAATCGCGCGTCCCGCTACCCGGCTCGGAGGACAGCCAATGGTTGATAAAGCGCTCGGCACGGGTGGCCGCAAATCCGACAAGGATCTCAAGATCCGGGTGAAATCGGCC
The DNA here is from genome assembly GCA_035565135.1 of Devosia sp. Taxonomy (GTDB): domain Bacteria; phylum Pseudomonadota; class Alphaproteobacteria; order Rhizobiales; family Devosiaceae; genus Devosia. Next base: position 5,736 of record DATMSY010000212.1, on the reverse strand, counting down.
AAGGGCCGCAAGGTGTCGTCCACCAAATGGCTCGAACGCCAGCTCAACGATCCCTATGTGGCGCGCGCCCGCGCCGAGGGCTATCGTTCGCGCGCCGCCTTCAAGATCAAGGAAATGGACGAAAAGCACAAATTCTTCCGCAAGGGCATGCGCGTCGTCGATCTGGGCGCGGCGCCGGGCGGCTGGAGCCAGGTGGCGGCCAAGGCAACGGGCTCGACCGAGGCCAATCCGCTGGTCGTGGGCATCGATTATCTCGAAATGGACCCCATTCCCGGCGTCATCCTGCTCAAGAAGGATTTCACCGAGGACGATGCCCCCGCCATGCTGATCGAGGCCATGGGCGGCAAAAAGGCCGATATCGTCATGTCCGACATGGCCTGGCCCACCACCGGCCATCGCGGCACCGACCATATCCGCATCATCCACCTGATCGAGATCGCCGCCGCCTTCGCGCTCGATGTGCTGGCGCCCAATGGTGTCTTCATCGCCAAGGTGTTCCAGGGCGGCACCGAACATGAGCTGTTGCACATGCTCAAGCGCCACTTCAAAACCACGATGCACGCCAAGCCCCCGTCCAGCCGTTCGGATTCGGCCGAGGCCTATCTGATCGCCAAGGGTTTTAAGGGGCGGGATGCGGATGGTGCGGAAGCCGACGACGAGGGCATCTAGAAGCTGTAACGCCGGGGTTTTGGCAGACACCAGCCACAACCACGATGTCATTCCCGCGAAAGCGGGAACCTCTGTTTTCTAAATCCCATATCCATAAACGGAGGTTCCCGCTTTCGCGGGAATGACCCCGTGGGAGAAGGACTTCCCCACTAAAACTCAATGCAGATGCGCGCTGCCGAGCAATTGGTGGCCTGCATTCCTGGGCAGGCGCAGGAAGAGCAGCGTCGAAACCCCACACACCGCCGCCACCACGTAGAAGGCGATGTGGAAATCCGCCAGCACGAGTTCGCCCCCGCCGCGCAGCTTGTGCGCCAGCTCCAGCATGCCGCCGCCCAGCGCCACGCCCATGGCGAACATGAGCTGGCCCCAGACCTGGCTGATCACATTGGCCTGGCCGGCATCCTTGTCCTCGATATCGGCAAAGACGAAGGCGTTCGAGCCGGTCCAGAAGGTCGATTGCCAGAAGCCGACAAAGACCAGGATCGCCAGGATCAGTGGTATCCAGGTATCGGGCTGGTAAAAGCCCATGGCCAGAATCCCCAGCGTTGAAATCGCCGTGGACGCGACCAGCGGATATTTGAAGCCGAAGCGGGCAAAAATCCAGTTGGCGACGAACTTGGCCGCCAGCGCGCCGATGGCTCCGGCAAAGGTCACCATGCCCGATTCAAACGGCGTCATGCCGAAATTGAGCTGCAGCATCAGCGGAAAGAGAAAGGGCGTCGCGCCCTGGCCGAGCCGGAAGAAGGTGCCGGCCACTACAGCCACCCGGAAATTGGGAAAGGCCAGGAGGCGCAGGTCGAGCAGGGGATATTCGGTTTTTAGCGCGTGCCTTGCATAGACCAGGCCCAGTCCGATCCCGGCCGCAGCAGCGATAGCGCCATAGATGGGCGGCAGGGCCGGCAGGCTCACCACCGAACAGCCGAAGGCGAACAGCGCGAAGGCTGATCCCGCCAGCACAAAACCCTTGCCATCGATGCGGCGCGGCGCATTGCGCTGCTCATTGGGCAGCACCAGGCCGACCAGGATCATGCCCATAATGCCGATCGGCACATTGATGATGAAAATCCAGTGCCAGGAAAAATAGGTGGTCAGGAACCCGCCAAAAGGCGGCCCGACAATGGGGCCGATCAGCGCGGGAATGGTGAGCCAGGCCATGGCGTCGACCAATTGATGCCGCGGCGTGGCCCGCACCAGCACCAGCCGCGCCACCGGACCCATCATGGCGCCGCCCATGCCCTGCAGGAACCGCGCGCCCACAAAAGCACTGAGCGAGCTCGAAAAAGCGCAGGCCACCGAGCCGATCATGAACACCAGCATGGCAATGCGGAACACATTGCGCGCACCAAACCGATCGGCCATCCAACTCGAAATCGGGATGAAGATGGCCAAGGCCACCAGATACGCCGTCAGCGCCAGCTTGAGCGAAATCGGGTCGGTGCCGATATCGGCCGCAATCGCCGCCAATGATGTGGCGATGACCGTTGAATCCATGTTCTCCATGAACAGCGCGGTGGCAAGAATAAGCGGTGTGATGCGCGACAATTGCTGAACACCGGGCCAAACGCCCGGCTACTCCTTGCTGGCGGCGAGTGCCCCATGGCCTGAAACATTGCTGCCCGCATCGGCCGGCAGCCTGAAATAAACAATGCTGGCAAACGCGCTGGCTATGCCCACCACGAAAAATGCCATCTGGAAATCCATCAGCGACAGCGCGCCGCCATGCAGCCGCGTGCTCATTTCGAGCAACAGACCGGCCACCGCCACGCCGAAGGCGACGCTCAATTGCTGTGCCACCGCGACAATGGCCGTCGCCTGGCTGGCCTCGTCATCGCTGATATCGGCATAGCCCAGGGCATTGCTGCCGGTGAAAAATACTGACCGCAACACCCCGCCCAGCAGCAGCACGCCCATCACCACCGGCACCCAGGTATCGGGCGTGAACAGCCCCTGCGCCGCTATCAGCAAGCCACCCAGCAGCGAGGCCCAACCCAAAGCGCGAGGAAAACCGAAGCGCCGATAGACCCGCTCGGCGATGAATTTGCTGGCAATGGCGCCGATGGCCGAGACGAAGGTGATGGCGCCCGACTGGAACGGATTGAGCCCAAATCCCAGTTGCAGCATCAGCGGCAACAGGAACGGCACGGCACCAACCCCGATGCGGAACATCGACCCGGCGGTGATCGAACTGCGGAACAGCTTATGCCGCAACAGGGCCGGGTCGAGCAGGGGAAATTCGGTCCGTTTGGCATGCAGCAGATAGAGAATGCCCGACGTCACCCCCACAGCCAGCGTCAGATAGCCATAGATCAGCGGCAGCGCCGGCAGGCTCACCACCGACAGGCCGAAGACTGTGCCGGCAAAGGCTATACTGGCCAGCACAAAACCCACGAAATCGATGGGCCGTGGATTGCGCCCATTGGGCACTTTGAGGAAAATTCCGGCCAGGATTATCCCGGCAATCCCGATGGGAATATTGACCCAGAAAATCCAGTGCCAGCTGAGATAGGTGGTGAGAAAGCCCCCGATCAGCGGCCCGGTCACCGGCCCCAGCAGCGCCGGCACGGTGAGCCAGGCCATGGCATTGACCAGCTCATTGCGCGGCGTCGAGCGCACCAGCAGCAAGCGCCCCACCGGCGTCATCATCGATGAACCAATGCCCTGGAAGAAGCGCGAGATCACGAAGGTCTCGAGCGAATAGGAGAACGAACAGGCGAGCGAGCCCAGCATGAACACGAAAATGGCCAGCCGGAAGATATTCTTGGCGCCGAATCGGTCGGCCATCCATCCGCTGATCGGGATGAAAATGGCCAGCGCCACGAAATAGGAGGTCAGCGCGAGCTTCAGCGAAATCGGCTCGGTACCGATATCGGCGGCAATCGCGGGCAGCGACGTAGCGATGACGGTTGAGTCCATCTGTTCCATGAACAGGGCGACCGCCAGGATGAGCGGGGTGACGCGGAGAGCAGGCATTGCACCGGGGAATCTTGTATGGCTGAGAGCCAGCCGGTTTGACTATGAACGGCTCGGCGCCCCCTGCAAAGCCCGGATGCATAATTTTTGTCGCCGCCGGAAGGGTATGGCGCGGCAGTGGCATTCGAGCCATGCGCGCGCCGGCGGTCGCACCCCCTATGCAAGCCCGGCAGCGGGTGCTATTGACCCTCGCCAACCTGAACCCGGCGCTGTCTCTCGTCCGGTTCGCACTCCTTCATCTCTGTGACCCACAGAAGTCCGGAAAGGTCTGGCCTTGGCGAAGATTATTACCACCATCACCGGCGACGCTGCGCTGACCTTCGACGATGTGCTGCTGCAGCCCGCGCGCTCCGACGTTCTCCCCACCGAGACCGATATTTCCACCTATGTCACCAAGGACATAGCGCTCAATCTTCCCATCCTGTCCTCGGCCATGGATACCGTCACCGAGAGCGCCATGGCCATCGCCATGGCCCAGGCCGGCGGCCTCGGGGTGATCCACAAGAACCTCACCGCCGAGCAGCAGGCCGAGCAGGTCCGCCAGGTCAAGAGCTTCGAATCCGGCATGGTGGTCAACCCCATCACCATCGGCCCCGAGGCCACGCTGGCCGACGCGCTGGCGCTGATGCAGGTCAACCGCATTTCCGGCATTCCCGTGGTCGAAAATGGCGGCAAGGGCGGCCGCATGACCGGCAAGCTCGTGGGCATTCTCACCAATCGCGACGTGCGCTTCGCGTCCAGCCCCGCCCAGCCCATCGCCGAATTGATGACCAAGGACAATCTGGTCACCGTGCGCGAAGGCGTCTCCAAGGACGAGGCCAAGGTGCTGCTGCACCGTCACCGCATCGAAAAGCTGCTGGTGGTCGACAATGACGGCCGCTGCATCGGGCTCATCACCGTCAAGGATATCGAAAAGGCCCAGCTCAATCCCAATGCCGTCAAGGATGCCCAGGGGCGCCTCCGCGTCGCTGCTGCCTCGACCGTTGGCGATCAGGGCTTTGAGCGTTCGCTTCAGCTCATCGATGCGGGCGTCGACCTGCTCGTCATCGACACCGCCCATGGCCATTCGGTCCGCGTGGCCGAGGCCGTCGAGCGCGTCAAGCGCGAGAGCAATTCCACCCGCATCGTCGCCGGCAATGTCGCCACCGCCGAGGCCACCAAGGCGCTGATCGACGCGGGCGCGGATTCGGTCAAGGTCGGCATCGGCCCTGGCTCCATCTGCACCACGCGCATCGTCGCCGGCGTCGGCGTGCCGCAACTGGCCGCCGTCATGGCCTGCGCCGAGGAAGGCGCCAAGCAGGGCATTCCGGTCATCGCTGACGGCGGAATCAAATTCTCAGGCGATATGGCTAAGGCCTTGGCCGCAGGGGCTTCCTGCGTCATGGTCGGCTCGCTCCTGGCCGGCACCGACGAAGCCCCCGGCGAGGTCTATCTCTACCAGGGCCGCTCCTACAAATCCTATCGTGGCATGGGTTCCGTCGGCGCCATGGGCTCGGGCTCCGCCGACCGCTACTTCCAGCAGGATGTGCGCGACCAGATGAAACTGGTCCCCGAAGGCATCGAAGGCCAAGTGCCCTATAAGGGCGCAGCCGGCGCCGTGCTCCACCAGCTCGCGGGCGGCCTGCGCGCCTCCATGGGCTATACCGGCGCGCATAACCTCAAGGACTTCCGCGAAAACTCCGTCTTCGTCAAAATCTCCGGCGCCGCCCTCAGCGAAAGCCACGTCCACGACGTAACCATCACCCGTGAGGCACCGAACTATCGCAGCGGTCGGTAAAGCACTGGCCTCCCTGCCTGACCTGATCCGGACCTCTCAGTCGTCACCTTCCCCCTTGTGGGGAGGGAAGCGAGATAGGACTTAGCGTGAGCTAAGTCCGTTGAATCGAGCAGGGTGGGGGTGTCTCTCCGCGAATCCAATGTGTGTGGCCACCCCCTCGTTGATCCCAAGCTTTTCGCTTGCAGCGAAAAAGTCGACCCACAAGGGGGAGGGTTTACTCTGGGCGCATTCAAGCATGCGGTGTCATTCCGGCGCAGGCCGGAATCCATGTCCGTGGCGATCCGCACCCATCCAGCGCCGGGATAGCCTTCAGCATGGAT
>DATMSY010000211.1:0-18932 GCA_035565135.1 Devosia sp. | reverse complement strand
GCGGCGGGGGGTGTCGGCTCCATTGCCACATCGCTGCTGGCACGACTGGGCTATCAGGTGGCCGCGCTGTCCGGGCGCCCCGAGCTGTCCGGCGCTTTGCGCCTGCTGGGCGCCAATAGCGTCATCGATCGCAATGCCTTTCTGGGCGGCGCCGACAAGCCGCTCGAAAGCGCGCGCTGGGCGGCGGCCATCGACAATGTCGGCGGCAAGGTGCTGGGCAAGCTGCTGCGGCAGATCAACTATGGTGGCGCCGCTGCCAGCATCGGCAATGCGGGGGGCATCGAGCTTGAAACCAATGTCCTGCCCTTCATCCTGCGCGGGGTGACACTGATCGGCATCGACAGCGTCATGCAGCCCTATGCGACCCGCGTGGCGGCGTGGCAGCGGCTGGTGGGCCTGTTCGATTTCGCGGGTTATGAGGAACTGGTCGAGGAAATCGGGCTCGAGGGCCTGCCCGCGGCGGCACAGCGGATTTTGGCCGGGGAGGTCAAGGGAAGGGTGCTGGTGAAGGTAGGGTAGCGGGCTCTACCGATACCCCGCCGCCTGCAGCTCGAACAGTTCTGCATAGCGCCCGCGCAGCGCCAGCAATTGTTCATGCGAACCCGATTCCAAAATCGCGCCATTCTCCAGCACGAGAATCCGGTCGGCCATGCGCACCGTTGAAAAGCGATGCGAGATGATCACCGCGGTCTTGCCGCTCGCCAGGCTCTTGAAGCGCGAAAACACCTCGGCCTCCGCCTTGGCATCGAGCGCGGCAGTGGGTTCATCGAGAATGATCAGATCGGCATCGCGCATATAGGCGCGGGCGATGGCGACCTTCTGCCATTCCCCACCCGAAAGGTCGCGCCCCTTGTTGAAGAGGCGCCCGAGCTGGGTGTCGTAGCCGCCGGGCAATTTGCCGATGACCTGATCGGCAAGGCTGCGTTCGGCGGCGTCTTCGATACGCTCCATATCGTGCTGGTCGCCGATCCGGCCCACCCCGATATTCTCCCGCGCCGAGAGACTGTAGCGGATGAAATCCTGGAAGATCACCCCGATATGGGCATGAATATCCTCGATCGTCATGTCCCTGAGATCGATACCATCGATCGTGATGCGGCCCTCATCGGGGTCGTAGAGCCGGGTCAAAAGCTTGACGATCGTGGTCTTGCCCGCCCCGTTTTCGCCCACCAGCGCCAGCGTTTCTTCCGCATGAAGCGTAAAGGACAGTCCGCGAATGGCCCAGGTTTCGGTATCGGGATAGCGGAAGCCGACACCCTCGAAGACGATGCCCTGCCGGATCGGGGTGGGAAACGGCTTGGGATGGGCCGGTGGCAATATTGTGGGCTCGATCTCGAAGAAGGAGAAGAGATCGTCCAGATACATCGACTGCCCGGCAATCTGGGTGAAGCCGAGCAGGATTTTCTGGAACAGGCCATTGAGCCGCAGGAACGAGCCAGAGAGGAAGGCGAGGTCGCCGATGGAAAAATTGCCGATAATGGTGCGCCAGACGATGAAGGCGTAGGCCCCGTAATAGGTCAGCGTCGAAATCGAGGAAAAGATCGCGCCCCAGCCGGCGCGCTGCGTCGAGAGCTTGCGGTTCTCGAGAAAGATCGTGTGCGCCAGTTTCTTGAACCGCTCGATGAGAAAGCCGCCCAGCCCGAACAGCTTGATCTCCTTGGCCGTATCGGCGCTCGAGCCGATATAGCGGATATATTCGAGCTCCCGCCGCTCCGGCGTGCGCCAGCGGTTCATGAAATAGGCCAGGGTATTGAAGCGCGTCTCGCCCCACACGGCAGGCACGAAGCTCAGCGGCAGCAACAGGATCAACCAAGGCGCGTAGAAGAAGAGACCCGCCGCCAGCGTCGCGACGGTGATGATATCCTGCGCCTGCCCGAACATCTGGCTGAGTAGCGCATTGCGCCCGGCGGCCTGGCGGCGGGCCCGCTCCAGCCGGTCCTGATATTCGGCCGATTCGAAATGCATGAGGTCGAGCCTAGCCGCATGGGTCATGAGCTCCACGCTGACCTGGTTGGAATGGAGTTCCGACAGCACCGCATCGGCCAGGCCGGTGGCGCGGGCGAGCAGGTCCGAAAAGATCACCAGCGCCAGTTCCAGCGCCAAGAGGCCGATAATGGCGGTGAGCGCGCCGCTCGACCACCAATCGGCAAAAGCCGGGCCAGGGGCGGATAGGCCGGTCAGCCGCACCACTTCGTCGATGATCAGCTTGCCGACATAGAGCATGGCGATCGGCTGCACCGAGGCGATCAGCCTCAGCCCGATACTGGCCGCGGTCAGTGGGCGGCTCGTGCGCCAGATCTGGGACACCAGGCGCCCCAGATGGCGCAGATTCTCCAGCCGCTCGCGGAAGGTCGGGGCAGTCTCGGGCGGAAGCGGCCTGCGGCCGGAACGGTCGGTCATGCGCAGATGATAGAACGCGGCGGGGAAGGGGAGAAGATGGGGCGTGACAGTGTTTTGGTTGAGAGATCGGGGCTCTCAACACCCTCCCCAGAAGGGGGAGGGTGACCTGATTGAGAATGCAGAGCGACGCTTAATACCGCTGCGGCGCCGCCGGCTTGTTGCCCATGATCGCTTCGATCCGTTCGGCCACGTCCGGGGTCATCTTGTCCTTGGCGTCGAGCGCCGAGAGATTGTCCTCCAGCTGGCTCTTGCGCGAGGCGCCCAGGATGACCGTCGAGACGTAGGGATTGTCGAGGCACCAGAGCAAAGCCAGGTGGTGGATGGGCAGGCCGATATCCTTGGCCAGAGCCGCCAAGAGCTTGACCTTTTCGAGCCGCGCCTTGCCCTCTTCGCTTTCCCAGCTGTGCTTGAGCCATTCATAGCCGGGCAGGTTCATGCGGCTATCGGCCGGAATGCCATCGTTATATTTGCCGGTGAGCACGCCCGAGGCGAGCGGCGACCAGATCGTGGTGCCCAGGCCCATCAGGTCATAGAGCGGGAGATAATCGCCCTCCACCTTCTGCCGGGTGAAGAGATTATATTGCGGCTGTTCCATCACCGGCGGGGTGATCTTGAGGTCCTTGGCCACGGCCCAGGCTTCGGTGAGCTGCTGGGCGCTCCATTCCGAAGTGCCCCAATAGAGCACCTTGCCCTGGGTGATGAGGTTATGCATGGCCCAGACCGTTTCCTCGATCGGGGTATCGATATCAGGGCGATGGCAGAAATAGAGGTCGAGATAATCCACCCGCAACCGCTTGAGCGCGGCATGGCAGGCCTCGGTCACATGCTTGCGCGAGAGGCCCTTTTGCGTCGGCTTGCTGCCGCCCCAGAAGACCTTGGAGGAAACGGCATAGCTATCGCGGCTCCAGCCGAGTTTTTCCAGCGCAGCGCCCATCAGGGCTTCCGATTCCCCGGCCTCATAGCCCTCGGCATTGTCGAAGAAATTGATGCCGGCATCATAGGCCAGGCCCATCAGCGCCATGGCTTCCTTTTCGTCGACCTGCTTGCCGAAGGTGACCCAACTCCCCAGCGAGAGCTCGCTGACCTTGAGGCCCGATTTTCCAAGACGGCGATATTCCATGCTGCGGCTCCCTGGCGCGCCGCAATGGGGCGGCCGCGCCCTTATCCAAATGTATTCATGGCTGATGCGCCGGAGATTGAACCCAAGACCGGGCGGCGCGTTGGATCAGCATAGCCAATCAAGGAGCGTTCGTCATGCTCAAGGATTTCGACTCGGCCGCCATCGTCGCGGTCTCCGATATGGCCCGCGCCCGGCACTTTTACGAACATGTGCTGGGGTTGACCCTGATCCAGTCCGACGACATGGTCATGGAATTCAAGACCGGCAAGACCGGGCTCGTCGTCTACAAATCCGACTTTGCCGGCACCAACAAGGCCAATGCCGTGGTCTGGGGCGTGGGCGGGGAAATCGAACCCATCGTCGAATATCTCAGAAGCCGGGGCGTCAGCTTTGAGCATTACGAGGGCATGGACCTGCGTGGCGATATCCATGTCGCCGGCGACTTCAAGATGGTCTGGTTCAAGGATCCCGACGGCAATATTTTGCACCTGAACAGCATGTAGCCACGACCTCGTCCTTCGACAGGCTCAGGATGAGGTCTACTGCGGGACGCGCGATCTAAAAATAGACCTCATGGTGAGCTTGTCGAACCACGAGGTCGTGCCCCTTACGGCCGCTCGCGCAGGAACCGGGCCAGATCGTCGGTAATGTGATGCACATGGGCGCTGCTGCCGCGGCCCAGTTCCCATTCGTCCACCTGCTCATGGGCAAAGTCCGGCCCGGCCACCACCTGCACGGTGGACATGCCCATTTCGTGCGGCACGACGAGGTTCTTTTCGAGATCGTCGAACATCACTGCCCGTGTCGGATCGACACCATGGGCGGCGAAGAACCCGGCATAGGCCTCGCGATGCGGCTTGGGCACGTAGGTCATGGCGCGGATATCGTAGACATGTTCGAAAAGGTCACTACCCCCCAGCCGGGCCAGCACCGAACGGGCATGGCCCACATCGCCATTGGTGAGAATGAACTTGCGGCCGGGCAGGGCGCCAATCGCCGCCACCAGGTCCGGATGCGCCGCGACCGGGGAATAGTCGATGGCATGCACGCTGGAAAGGAAATGGTCGGGATCGACCTCATGCTGCTGCATCAGCCCGTTCAGCGTGGTGCCGAAATCCCGGTAATAGGTTTTCTGCAGCGCCCGTGCCGCATCGAAATCGAGCTTGGTCAGGTCCATCACATAATGGGTGATGCGCACATCGATCTGCGCGAAGAGGTTGCACTCTCGCGGATAAAGGGTGTTGTCGAGGTCGAACACCCAATCAGTAATGTGGGAGAGGCTGCGGATGGGCGGCGTGAGATCGTTCATCGCCCCAATATAGTGCAAAACCTTGACGGTTTCATCTAACACTTGAGTGGGCGGCCCGCGCTGCGGACCGCCCGTTTGGTCTTACTGGTTGGCCGAAACGGCCAGGCCCAGCGCCGAGATCAGCCCGGCGGGATTGGCGGCGGCCGCCGTCAGCACCAATAGCGTGGTCGGGTTTTCCGGCTTGACGCTGACTTCAAGGTTCTTGGGGTCATCCAGGAACGCCGAAACCGGCGGCACGACCACATCCTTGAGCGACGGGATGCCGCTCTGGTCGAGCAGGGCGGGCAGCATGGACTTGAGACCCGCGACGAACGTGGCGCGATCGGCGCCGGACTGGCCGGCAAAGAAATCGAGCAGCTTGCCGGCGAGCGAGGCATCGTCATAGCGCACCTTGGCCGAGACGATGGAAACCGCCTGCATCAGCTGCATGCCGCTCATCATCTGGGCCGACTGGGCCTCTTCGCTGGTGGCGTCGCCCGTCGCCATCGACGCCTGCATGGCATAGATCTTGTCGAGCATTTCCGGGGTCATGCCGGTGACATCGAGATTGATGTCGAGCGCGCCGACATCGGCGAAATCGAACAGGAACTGGTCCACCACCATATGGCCATCGGCCATCGACCAGGTCAGGTTCTGCGTAATGTTGCCCGAGATCGTGTCGAGCTGCAGCTCATCGATGATCGCGCCGGCGGCCGGGTCTTCTTCCTTGACGCTGCTGAGATCGACATTGAGGCCGTTGACGGCCAGCTTGGAGGTGAGATCGGTGATCGCTTCGCCCTGGGCGGGTGTGAAGGTGGAGCCGGCCACGACGGAGTCATAGGAGAGCACTTCCTTGCCGTCGCGCGTCAGCGAGAGGGGGCCGGTGCTGATCGACTGCACCGCCTGCAGCAGGTCGGCGGCCGGAATGGTGTCGCCACCCGGCAGATAGAGGCCCTCCACCTTGATGTCGGCAAGCGTGATATGGCCGGCCGGCTTCTTGGCGAATTCGGTGTCGATGTCGGGCACGCTCACTTCGCGCACCATATAGCCGCCATCGGAGCGCTCAGTGACGCCGGAGAAGGTGACTTCGGTGGGGAAATCGAACGTCTGGATGCCGGCCAGGCCAACCTTGACCCCATCGACGATGATAGTATCGCCCTCGACCCGGCCTTCGCCGAAGCTCAGCTCATAGCCCATGGTCTTGTAGACCTTGGCAACCCGATCGAGGAAAGCCTGGGCTTCCAGGGCCATGGAAGGCTGTACGACCCCGATCGTGGCCACGCTGGCCAGCAGCATCAGGCTTACTGTCTTGGTTATCCTCATCATCGTCTCCGGCTTGTTGTCGATATTGTTGTATGGTTCCACAATGGAACGGCGACCCTGGCGTTGCAGATGGGTTCTAAGTGCTTCCATTGCAATCGATTATGGGCGGAAATGCGCCCGCAAAACCCGCTGCTGGTTTATCCGGGCATAATAGCGGCGACGATTATGTGACGAACCGGGTTTTTATGCCCGTTCGTGATCGAGAAACTGCCTATAGGCCGGATTGTCCGTTTCATCCCAATAGGGAAAACCGATGGCGTCGATATGGGCGATGAAATCGGCCCGCGTTTCGGGCGGCACCTGCACGCCCACCAGCACCCGGCCATAATCAGCGCCGTGATTGCGATAGTGGAACAGCGAGATATTCCAGGCGTCGTGCAGCCCTTCGAGGAATTTGAGCAGGGCGCCCGGCCGCTCGGGAAACTGGAAACGATAGACGGTCTCGTTCTCGAGGTCGTTGACCCGCCCGCCCACCATGTAGCGGACATGGAGCTTTGCCACTTCATTGTCGGTGAGGTCGATCACCTTGAGCCCGTGATTTTCCAGCAGCGTGATGATTTCGCGCTTTTCCGTGTCGCCCCTGCCCAGCTTGATGCCGACGAAAATCTTGGCCGTGCTGCCATGAGCGAAGCGATAATTGAATTCGGTGATCGAGCGCTGGCCAAGCAGGCGCATGAAGGCGCGATAGCTGCCCGGCCGTTCGGGAATTTCCACCGACAATAGCGCTTCGGCCCGCTCGCCGATCTCGGCCCGCTCGGCCACATAGCGCAGCCGGTCGAAATTGACATTGGCGCCCGAATTGATGGCAATCAGCGCCCCGCGCGGCGCCTCGCCCCGCTCCACCTGCCGGCGCAGGCCCGCCAAAGCCAGGGCGCCCGCCGGTTCGGCAATGGCCCGCATATCGTCAAAGATGTCCTTGATGGCGGCGCAGATTTCATCGGCCGTGACGGTGACGATATCGTCCAGCAATTCGCGGCAGAGCCGGAAGGTTTCGGTGCCCACCTGGCGCACGGCGACGCCATCGGCAAAAAGGCCAACCTGGTCGAGTGCCACCGGATGGCCCGCTTCGATCGCCGCCTTCATGCTGGCCGCTTCCTCGGGCTCGACGCCGATCACCTTGACCTCGGGGCGCAGGAATTTGACGAAGGCGGCAATGCCCGCCGCTAGCCCGCCTCCGCCCACCGGCACATAGATGGCGCCCAGATCGCCGGGATGCTGGCGCAGCAATTCCATGCCGATCGTGCCCTGGCCGGCGATGACATCGGGGTCGTCGAACGGGTGTACGACGACATAGCCATGCTGCTCGGCCAGCTCGGCCGCATGCGCGCGGGCGGCATCGAAGCCGTCGCCAAATAGCACCACTTCCCCGCCCAGCCGGCGCACCGCGCCGATCTTGATCACCGGCGTCGTGGTCGGCATGACAACGATGGAACGGATACCCAGCCGCGTCGCAGAAAGGGCAACGCCCTGGGCATGATTGCCCGCCGAGGCGCAGATCACGCCACGGGCGCGTTCGCTCTCGGTCAATTGCGCAATGCGATTATGCGCTCCGCGAATCTTGAAGGAAAAGACCGGCTGCATATCCTCGCGCTTGAGCAGCACTTCCGCGCCGAGGCGCGCTGACAACAGCTGCATTTTTTCAAGCGGCGTCTCCTCGGCAACCTCATAGACGGAGGAGGTGAGGATACGGCGGACATAATCGTCCTGCATGGCGGGTACTCCGGTGGTCTGGCGGCTGCGAGAGGGGCTCCCAGATCAGGCGCTTGTCAAGGCCGGGGCGCGCCGAAGCGTCCGGCAGGGCCGATTTCGCTTGTCTGCCGGTATTTGCAGTTTCCGCCGCAAATTTCTCTACTTCGCGGAAAACAAACGACATACACAATCTCTACTGTGATCCTCACCCGGCCCAATGGCCACCACACCAAGGACCCTGCGATGCGCCTGCCGCTCACGCTCCTGCTTCTCGCTCTTCCCCAGGCCGCCTTTGCCCAATCCTGCGGGTTGGATATGCCGGCGGTGGAAAAGCGCATCGCCGAACTCGAGGATTTCTATGGCGATGTGCTGTCCGATATCAGCTGCGATGCGCCCACCAATCCGGCCCATATCCTGATGTGCGCCTCGAGCGAGGACCCGCAATCGGAGCTGTGGACCATGGGCCTGCTCGATAGCATGGCCGCTGTCTATGCCTATGAAAACGCCACCGGCACCGAGACCAACCACGCCAATCCGCCCGTCTATGGCAGCTTCATCGCCGATCGCGACGCCTGCACCGACGCGGTGTGCCTATGCAATGTACTGGTCCAGCACACCAATGACAGCCTGGGTGGTGGCTCGCCCTATGCCGAGCAATGATGGAGATGGCGCTCTCAATCAAATGATTGATTGATGTCTCGTCCTGCGCTATAGGCACTCCGGCAAAGCCGGAATGCCGTCATGACCTTTGAAGCGCCCCCCATCAGCAAACGCGAAAGCGGCGAGGATCGCCGCCTCGCCATTGCGCGTGCCGCGCGCGCCATCATTGCCGAAAAGGGGCTGGAGGGTCTGCGCACCCGCGATATCGCCGCCCATGTCGGCATCAATGTCGCGACGCTGCATTATCATGTGCCGTCCAAGGAGGCCCTGATCGCCCTCGTCGCCGAGACCCTGCGCGATGACTTCAAGGCCCAATCGGCCCGGCATCCACGCACCGGAAAGTCGGCGCTCCAATGCCTCTATCTCGAATTCGACGACTTCCGCGAAACCGTCGAGGACATGCCCGACCTCATCATCGTGCTGACCGAAATGGTGGAACGCGCCCGGCGCGACCCGGCCATCGCCGAGATCATCACCCCGCTCTACGATTTCTGGCGGCTGCAATTCGCCGAAATTTTTCGCCGCGGTGTCGAAGAGGGCTCGTTCCGAAACGACATTGATCCAGCCGCGGCTGCTCTGATCACCACCGGCGCCTTAGCCGACTATTGGCGCCAATGGACCTCATTCCGCGTCTCTCTCGACCAGGTTCTGGGCGAGCTGGAGCGTGCCTTCATAATCAACCCCGTTTCCTCCCAAGGACGCTAATCATGTCTACGCCATCCGAACACCCGGCCCATGCCGCACCAGATCCACGCCGCTGGCTGGCTCTGTTCATCCTGCTCATCGCCAATTTCATGAACCTGATCGACGTAACCATCGTCAATGTCGCCCTGCCTTCCATGCGCGAAGGGCTGGGCGCCACCGATAGCCAGATCGAATGGGTCATCGCCGCCTATGTGCTGGCTTTCGCATTGGGGCTTTTGCCCTTCGGCCGGCTCGGCGACATCGTCGGCCGCACCCGCATGTTCCTCTGGGGCGTGACTGGTTTCACCGCCGCCTCCGCTCTCTGCGGCCTCTCGCCCAATATCGAATTCCTCATCGTCGCCCGGGTGATCCAGGGCCTGGCCGGCGCCATGATGACGCCCCAGGTGCTGGCCATTGCCACCGTCACCTTCCCGCCCCATGAACGCGGCCAGGCCTTTTCCCTCTTCGGTCTTTCGGCCGGCCTCGCCTCGGTCTGTGGCCCCATTCTGGGCGGCGTGCTGATTTCGGCCCAGGTCTTCGGCATGGATTGGCAGCCGATTTTCCTGGTCAATATCCCCGTCGGCATCGCCGCCGTCATTGCCGGCTATTTCCTCATCCCCCGCCTGCCCGGTCATGCCGCGCTCAAGAACGACTATGTCGGCATCCTGCTCTTTGGCCTGGGCATGGTTTGCGTGGTCTTCCCGATCATCGAGGGCCGCGCCTATGGCTGGCCGCTCTGGGCCTTTGCCATGATTGTCGTGGGCTTTGTCCTGCTCGTGGCCTTCGTCCTCTGGCAACGCGCCCGCGCCAAGGCCGGCATGCCGCAATTGCTCAATTTCGACCTCATTGCCAATCGCGATTTCATGTTCGGCGCCTTCGTCATCACCGTCTTTGCCTCGGGCATTCCGGGCATGTTCATGGTGATTTCGATCCTGCTGCAATCGGGCTTCGGCTTCACCCCGCTCGAATCGGGCCTCACCAATACGCCCTTCTCCATCGGCGTCTTGATCGCCTCGCTGATCGCCGGCCGCTTTGGCTCGCACTATCTGCGCGGACGGCTGGCGGCTTCGGGAGCGCTGCTGGCCTTTGGCATCGGCACCCTGCATTTCATCATCGCCGGGGCCGGCGACACGATCGATCACTGGAGCTTCCTGCCGCCGCTGCTCATTGCCGGCATCGGCCTGGGCCTGGGCTTTTCCTCGCTGTTCCAGCTGGTGCTGGCCAATGTGCCCCATCGCGATGCCGGCGCCGGCTCGGGTGCGCTACAGGCCTTCCAGCAGGTGGGCGGTGCTTTGGGCGTAGCGCTGGTCGGCGAAATGTTCTTCGGCTCGCTCGCCACCGGCTTTGCCGCCGGCAATGCACAGCACGCCGTCTTTGCCGACGCCGCCAGCTTTGCCCTCTGGTATCAGGTGGCGAGCTTCCTGCTGGTCCTGCTGCTGGTGCCCTTCTTCAAGAAGGGCGGTGGCCAGGGCCAGGGGCATGGCGCTCCCGCCCGGCACGTGCCCATCGAGGCATAAAAGTAAAGGCCGCCCATTGGGCGGCCTTTTTCGTTCCGGTCAGGGCGGAGTCTAGCGCACGATCAGCGTGCCGGCGCCGAACTCGGTGAACAGCTCCACCAGCACCACATGGGGCATCTTGCCATTGAGGATGACGACACCCTCCACGCCATTGTCGAGCGCTTCGAGGCACGTTTCCACCTTGGGGATCATGCCGCCCGAAATGGTGCCGTCGGCAATCAGATCCTTGGCCTCGCGCACCGACAGTTCGGGGATGAGCTTGCCATCCTTGTCGAGCACGCCAGGCACGTCGGTGAGGAACAAGAGGCGCTTGGCGCCCAGCGAGCCGGCAATGGCGCCGGCAAAGGTATCGGCATTGATATTATAGGTATTGCCATCGCGACCGGGCGCGACCGGGGCAATCACCGGGATCATTTCCGAGCGCGCCAGCAGGTCGAGCAGCGTGCGGTCGACTTCCACCGGCTCGCCCACAAAACCCAGATCGAGCACCCGCTCGATATGGGAGCCGGGATCCCTGATCTTCTTTTCAGCCTTCTTGGCAAAGACCATATTGCCGTCCTTGCCGCAGAGGCCAATGGCCCATTCGCCCTCGGCATTGATCAGGGCCACGATCTCCTTGTTGATCGAGCCGGCCAGCACCATTTCGACGATTTCCATCGTCCGCGCATCGGTAACGCGCAACCCGCCTTCGAACTTGGATTCGATACCAAGATTTTTCAGCATGGAGGCGATCTGCGGCCCCCCGCCATGCACCACGATCGGATTGACCTTGGATTGCTTGAGCAGCGCGATATCGCGCGCAAAGGCCTGGCCCAGCTGGGCATCGCCCATGGCATGGCCGCCATATTTGACGACGACCGTCTTGCCTTCATAGCGCTGCATATAGGGCAGGGCCTGGGCCAGAATGCCAGCATCGTGGGAGAACCGGTCGGTGGAAGGCGTATCCTGTGTCATGGGTGGACCCAATCCCCTCTCAAGGCGGCATAGATAGACGTCGACGGGTCTAGAACATGCCGATGCAAAGGAAAAGACGCTTGTGGCTGCAAAGAGGCATTGATCCATTTTTCAATTTGATGCGTTGTGCAGAGGCTGCACCTGTAAGCCGCGCCAAGATGGAGCGAGGCAGGGTGGAGGAGGCGGTAATTTATGGCCACGCAGACCCCTGCCCGGGAGGTCGCCGACCTGATTGCGCGTTGCGCCCTGCGCGACCGCGCCGCATTTCGCGCGCTTTATGACCGCACCAGCGCGAAACTCTTCGGCGTCACGCTGCGTATTTTGAAAGATCGTGCGGAAGCCGAAGAAGCCCTTCAGGAAGTCTATGTCAAAATCTGGCAGCGCGCCGACCGCTATGTTGCGGGCCAGACGAGCCCGATCAGCTGGCTCGTGGCGGTGGCGCGCAATCATGCGCTCGATATCCTGCGCGCCCGCCGGCCACGGGCCGACGAAATCGATGTGGCGCTGGACATTCCCGATGCCGGCCCCTCGCCCGAGCGGGCAACGGCCGATGGCCAGGAGCGTGGGCGGATCGAGCATTGCCTGTCCACGCTCGAACCCGATCGGGCCGACGCCGTGCGCGGCGCCTATCTTGACGGCTATAGCTATGACGAGCTGGCGCAACGTCATGGCGTGCCGCTCAATACGATGCGAACCTGGCTCCGCCGGAGCCTGTTGAAATTGAGAGAGTGTCTGACGGCATGAGCACGAGCGATGACATGGATGGCGGCGATAGCAAGCGCAATGCGCTGGTCGCCGAATACGTGCTCGGCCTGCTCGGCCCCACTGAGCATGAACGCGTGCATAGGCTGATCGAGAGCGATGCCGCGCTCCGCGCCGAACGCGATTTCTGGATTGCCCGCTTTGCCGCGCTCGATGAGAACTATGCTGAAATGCCTGTGCCGGACCGGCTCTGGGCCGGCATCGAAGCGAGAGCCTTTGGCGATGCCACTGCGCCCGCCCAAACAGGCTGGTGGGAAAGCCTCCTGGTCTGGCGCAGCATTGCCGCTGGTGCCCTGGCAATTGCCGTGGCGGCCATCGGCTTCAACCTGCTCCAGCCCCGTCCAGATGTATCGAGCCTTACCACCCAATTGGTCGCCGCCCTCGAAGAAGAGGGCAGCAATGTCAAATTCGTCGCGCTCTATGACGGCACTGGCCAGGTGCGGTTGACTGCGCTTTCCGGCGATGCCGTGCCCGACAAGGATTTCGAGCTTTGGGCCATCCAGGGCGGCAATAAACCGGTCTCGATGGGCGTCATTCCGGTCAATCAGCGCAGCACGGTTTCCATCACGCCCGAGATCCTGGCCGGCTGGGGCGCGGGCTCGGTGCTGGCCATCACGCTCGAACCCAAGGGCGGCTCGCCCAGCGGCGCCCCCACCGGCCCCATCGTCGCCAAGGGCGCCGTGCAGCAGATTTAGGCTACGCCAACAGCCTGAAACTTATTTTCCGCGCCCTCCGTACTTCCTCCTGTCCCGGCCGATCAAGGGAACAAAAAAATGAGGAAGGACCAAATCCAAATGAAACTCTCTCTGCGCGCTCTTTGCCTTGCCGCCACGCTGTCCGCGGGCGCCCTTGCCGGTGCTGCCGCTTTCGCTCAGGACAATCCGATGGTGGGCGGCGCGGCCATGTTTGCCGACAAGAACATTGTCGAAAATGCCGTGAATTCGGCCGATCACACCACCCTCGTTGCCGCCGTTCAGGCCGCTGGCCTGGTCGAAACCCTCTCCGGCCCCGGCCCCTTCACCGTTTTGGCGCCGACCAATGAGGCCTTTGCAGCCCTGCCTGCCGGCACGGTCGAAAACCTGCTCAAGCCCGAAAACAAGGACATGCTGACCAAGGTTCTGACCTGCCACGTCATTCCCGCCAAGGCGCTCTCCACCGATATCATCACCATGGTCAAGGATGATGGCGGCGCCCATGTCGTCGATACCGTGGGCGGCTGCAAGCTGACCCTCAAGGATGAAGGCGGCAAGGTCACCGTCACCGACGAGAACGGCACCGTGGCCAATGTGACCATTGCCGATGTCATCCAGTCCAATGGCGTCATCCACGTCATCGACAAGGTGCTGACCCCCAAGATGTAACCTTGCGCCGCGCCATTGCGAATGGCGCTGCAGAAGGGTGCGGTTCGCGCATCTTTCACCAAACCTTGACGTGCCATTGCTCCCTCCCAGGTTCTACAATGACCGTCACCAGCCCCGCGCTCGCAAGGCGCGGGGCGCCCAGATCAGGGATCAGAAAAATGGCTGTCGATCGTCGCAACCTGCTGCTCGGCGGCGCCGCAATTGCCGCCCTTTCCGCCGCCGCTCTCCTTCGACCCATCCAGGGGTCCATGGCCGCCGAAGGCGATTTTCCCTTCAAGCTCAGCGATGAAGAGTGGAAGACCAGGCTCGCGCCCGAAGCCTATGACGTGCTGCGCCACGAAGGCACCGAGCGCCCCTTTACCTCTCCGCTCAATGACGAGCACCGCGCAGGCACCTTCTCCTGCGCCGGCTGCGATCAGGCCCTTTTCTCCTCGGAAACCAAATTCGACAGCGGCACCGGCTGGCCCAGCTTTTATACGTTCATCACCGGCGCCATTGGCACCTCGACCGACAACACCTTCGGCATGGTCCGCACCGAAGTCCATTGCTCCAATTGCGGCGGCCACCAGGGCCACGTCTTCGAAGACGGCCCCGCCCCCACCGGACTGCGCTATTGCATCAATGGCGTGGCGCTGAAATTTGAGCCCGAGGCGGCGTAATGGGGCACGACCTCGTGGTTCGACACGCTCACCATGAGGTCTGCTGAGGGAACGGCGCCACCCAGTAGACCTCATCCTGAGCTTGTCGAAGGACGAGGTCGTGCCGTGGAAGGCTGTTGCAGCCACTTGGCATTTTCCGCTATGCGAGGGGTAACCCCTCCCTGACAGCCAATTCTCATGAAGCTCACCATTATCCAGACCGGCGATGTGCCCGCGCCGCTGCGCAGCCAGTTCGGGCCCTATGCCAAAATGTTCGAGCGCATGTTCGATACCACGGGGCAGGGCTTTACCCAGGACGTGGTGGCCGTGTCCGATGGTGCCCCATTCCCCGAATTGGATGACATTGAGGGCATCGTCATTACCGGCTCGGCCGCCGGCGTCTATGACGATCTGCCCTGGCTCGATCCGTTGCGCGATTTCATCCGTCGCGCCTATGCGGCCCGCACACCCATGCTCGGCGTCTGCTTCGGCCACCAGATCATGGCCGATGCGCTGGGTGGCGATGTGCGCAAATCCGAAAAGGGCTGGGGCCTGGGCCGGCACACCTATGGCGTGACCAAACGGCCCGGTTTCATGCGCGCCGCTCCCGCCGCCCTATCGGTGGCCTGCTCGCATCAGGATCAGGTCATTGTGCCGCCCAAGGAGGCCGAAGTGATCCTCGCCTCCGATTTCACCCCCAATGCGGGGCTCGCCTATCGCAATGGCGCTGCGCTGAGTTTTCAGCCCCATCCCGAATTCCTGGACGATTACACCATCGCCCTAGCCGAACTGCGCCGCGGCAAGGCGCCCGATGCCGTGGTCGACAAGGCCGTGGCCTCGGTCACGACCCCCTCGGACAGTAAGGATGTGGCGGGGTATATCGGGCAGTTTTTCGTGGGGCGGTAGGCCTTACATCGGGGCTTCCAGCACCCCTCCCTTCCCTCCCCATCAAGGGGAGGGTGACATCGCGTTTGAGTCACTATTCGTTCACACCCCCAGACGGCACCTCCCCCTTGATGGGGGAGGCTGGGAGGGGGTGGCGAGAGCCACAGGGCTTGTGCCTAGCTCTCCAGCAGCATCGCAATTTCAGTGCGCAATTCCCGCAACCCTTCGCCCTTGACGCTCGACGTCAAAATAACATGGGGATGGGCCGCCGGGCGCTTGGCGATAGCGGTTCGGGTGGCGGCAATGACCTTTTCCAGCTCCGCCTTGAGCGGCTTGTCGGCCTTGGTCAACACGACCTGATAGCTGACGGCGGCACCATCCAGCTCGTTCATCACGGTGAGGTCATTGTCCTTGGGACCATGACGGCCATCGACCAGCACATAGACCCGGCGCAGCGTCGCCCGGCCGGTCAGATATTGATGGATCAGCTTGGTCCAGGCCCGCACCTTGTCCTCGGGCGCCTTGGCATAGCCATAGCCTGGCATGTCCACGATGCGCAGATTCTCGCTCTGGCTCTCGAAGATATTGAGCTCCTGCGTGCGGCCCGGCGTGTTGGACGTCCGCGCCAGGCTCGACGTGCCGCAGAGCGCATTGATCAGGCTCGACTTGCCCACATTGGAACGCCCGGCAAATGCGATCTCGACCCGGTCCATGGGCGGCAGGTCGGCAATGCGCACGCAGCCCTTGGTGAACAGGAACGGCCGGGCAAACATCAGCCGGCCGCGTTCGATCATGTCGGGCGAATAGTCGATGTCGCTCATTTCGGTCTCACTCAAAAACACTGCCCGCCGGAAAGGCTTCCGGCGGGCAGTAGCATGGTTTGGCGCTGGTGACGATCAGGACTTGGTCGTCTCGGCGGCCTTGGGCTTGCGCTTGAAGCTGTCCACGATATTGCCGAACAGATTCACTTCCGCGCCATGGCGCTTCATGATGAACCATTGCTGGGTGACCGACAGGGTATTGTTCCAGGCCCAATAGATCACCAGACCCGCCGGGAACGTGCCCAGCATGAAGGTGAAGATCACCGGCATCCAGTTGAAGATCATCGCCTGGGTCGGATCGGGCGGCGGCGGATTGAGCTTCATCTGCACCCACATGGTGATGCCCATGATGACCGGCCAGACACCCAGATGCAGGAACCCGCCAATGACGGGCAGGGCCGTCGGCGTCCACGGGATCAGTCCGAACAGGGTGAAGATATTGGTCGGATCGGGCGCCGCCAGATCCTGGATCCAGCCGAAGAACGGCGCATGGCGCATGTCGAGGCTGATGAAGATCACGGTATAAAGCGCAAAGAACACCGGGATCTGGATCAGGATGGGCCAGCAACCGCTGAGCGGATTGATCTTTTCCTTGCGGTACAGCTCCATCATCGCCTGCTGCTGGGCAGCGCGATCGTCCTTGAGCCGCTCCTGGATCGACTTCATCTCCGGCTGCACCCGGCGCATGGCGGCCATGGAGGCGTAGGAGCGGTTGGCCAGCGGGAAGAAGATGGCCTTGACGATAACCGTCACCGCCAGCACGGCCAAGCCGAAATTGCCCAGAATGCCGTAGAGGAAGGTGAGCAGGTAATACATCGGCTTGGTCAGGAAGTGGAACCAGCCCCAGTCGATCAGCAGTTCCAGCCGGTCGAAGCCGTACTGGTTCTGATAGGCCGAGATCACCGATTCTTCCTTGGCGCCGGCGAACAGATAGCTTTCGCGCGTGGCGCTGGCCCCGGCCGCGATCACCACCGGCGAGGTTTCCACATAGCTGGTCTGGTAATCGTCATAGCCGGCCGTATTGGACCAGTTGAACCGGGCATTGAGCGCCGTTCCGGCCGGCGGCATCACTGCAGTTGCCCAATACTTGTCCGAAAAGCCCAGCCAGCCGGCGGTATTTTCGAAGGTCAGCTGGCGGTCGTTCTGCAGGTCCGAATATTTCTTGGAAATGAGATTGTTCGAACCCAGCACGCCATGGGGGCCTTCATGCTGGATGAAGAAATTCTGTACATGGGGCGTATTGTGGCGGATGACGCGGGCATAGGGGTAAAGCGCCACATCGCCCTGGGTCTGGTTCTCGATGGTCTGGCTGACCGTGAACAGATAATGCGCATCGACCGAAATGGTGCGGCGGAAGATGAGGCCGGCGCCATTGTCCCAGGCCAGCGTCACCGGGGTCGTGGCGGTGAGGGTGGAATTGTCGCCTTCGACCGTCCAGACCGTCTGTGCGGTCGGCACGGCGATATTGGTGCCGGCCACCGGCACCCAGCCTTCTTCGGCGAAATAGGCATTGGGCACACCCGCGGGCGTCAGCAGGGTAATGATCGGGGATTGCGGGTCGACCGTCTCGCGATATTGCTTGAGGCGCAGATCATCGATCCGCGCGCCGGTGAGATTGATCGAGCCTTCGAGATCCTCGGTGCTGATGGCAACGCGCTGGCTGGCGGCCACGGCCTCTTCGCGCGAGGCAAAGGTCTGCGTTCCCGTCGCGGCCGGGGTGGCGGCCGCTGCGCCCGGCGTTGCCGGTGTCGCGGGCGTCGCCAGCGCGGCATCGGCGGCAGCCTGTTGTTCGGCGGCGATCTGGGCCTGCTGCTGGGCCCGTTCCATCTGCGGGCCGGCAACGAAGAATTGCCAGCCGAACAGCACGACCATGCTGAGCACGATGGCTAGGATAATGTTGCGATTGTCAGTCATTGTCTCGGTTTCCGTGGGCCGCCGCGGCCGGGAGAATGGCGCTGTTCACTCGATCTGGGCTCGTGCACACGCACGATCAAAGCGCCCAGATCGGCAACCAGCTTGGCAAAGGGTTCGCTCAGCGCTTCGCGCCGTCCGAGCAGCACATAGTCGTGGCCGGGCACAAAGTCACGCGCGCATGCTGTCACAGCCGCGCGAAGACGTCGTTTTATGCGATTTCGCTGGGGAGAATTGCCCGTCTTCTTGGTGACGGTGAAGCCGACACCCGGCTCGGGCGCGCCTGTCTCGGCAACCTGCAGCCCAAACGCAGAACGCCCGGCGCGATTGCCCCGGGCGGCCCGTTGAAACTGGCTTCGCTTGGTCAGCCGGCGCAATGCGCCTGTCGGCTGCTCCATGGCCGTCATCCGGCCAGGGCGCCTTAGGCCGAAAGCTTCTTGCGGCCGGCGTTGCGGCGGCGGTTCAGAATGATGCGGCCGTCCTTGGTCGCCATACGCGCACGGAAACCGTGACGGCGGGCACGCACGAGCTTGGAAGGCTGGTATGTACGCTTCATAACATCAGACCGCGCGGGGCACGGTTCCTCTTATTGGTCGTTGCTTTCGCAAGAATATCTAAGACACGCGTTCGAGCGCCCAGGCGCCCACGGTGCGGGTTGGTGGGGTCTATAGGGAAAAGCACGCCTCAAGTCAACGCGCCAAGTCGATGCCCAAGGCGCTTTCCCGCCTCTTGCTCCCCGGTTGTCTTCGCCGCCGGATCGCCGCATAAGTCTGCAACAAAATTCTTTCGCCCGGCAGTCCATGGCAGACCTCCAAAATCCTGACCTCTGCATCATCGGTGCGGGCGCGCTCGGCATCGGCCTGGCCCTGCGTGCCCGGCGCCTGGGCGCCAGCGTCATGCTGATCGATCGCGGCGCCGA
>DATMSY010000210.1:0-9405 GCA_035565135.1 Devosia sp. | reverse complement strand
CTCGACGGCGCCGGGCTCATAGGTCTTTTCAAGCATCAGGTCACTCGCAACAGCAACGACCCGCCAACGGATACCGGGCGGGCCGAATAAAAGGTTTGGCAGACTTCAAGCAAAAGCGCGGTGCGGGGTCAACTGAAAGCGGAAGGGTGGGCGCTTTGCGTGGCTTTCATAGGCGACGCCCGCCGGTGATGACGATGGGGTACGGGTGGGTTCGCCGAGAGGCGATTAGGCAGGTACGTGTGTCAGGTGCCAACCTCAAACGGAGGTTCCCGCTTTCGCGGGAATGACATTGTGGGCGGGGGCGATCTGGCACTGACAACGCAGTCGACACCCTCCCCCTTGTGGGGAGGGATCAAGGGTGGGGGTTTCTATCAGCCGTCGCGTATGCGGAGGCATACCCCCACCCTGCTCGATTTACGGACTTAGCAAACGCTAAGTCCTATCTCGCTTCCTTGCCATTCGAGCGTAGCTCTCATGGCCTTCTCCCCTCAAATCGCTCCACTGGAGCGATTTGCCCTGCGGGACGGCTCGAAGCCCACAAGGGGGAGGGTGATCCCGACTGATACATTGATCCGGCCGACGACTCTACAGCGCTAGCTCAATCCCCGCGGGAGATGCGGCCGATTTCTTTTTCGACCATGCGCTCGACGACGGCGGGGAGGTTTTCGTCCAGCCATTCCTTGAGCATGGGGCGCAGCATGTCGCGCATCAGAGATTCGATGGTGGCGCCGGAATTGCCCAGGCCGATGCCGTTGAGGCGGGTGATCGAGCTGCGCACGGCGGCCTTGGTGGCGGGCTCGAGCAGTTCTTCGGCGATGTCCCTGGTCAGGGTCGGATCGGGCAAGGGAGCGGCCTGGGCCACGGGTGGGCGCGGGCGAACCGGTTCAGGCTCGGGCTCGGGCTCGGAAACGGGTTCCAGCTCGGGGGCGAAAGCGGCGCGGGCCAGCGGCGGGGGATTGAAGGCGGGCAATTCGGGCGTTGGCTCTTCGGCCACGAAGGCCACGTCATCGGGCTCGATCAGCGGCGCCGCGGCAAGCGGGGCGGCCGTGTCGGTTTCGGTGTCGGCCAGAATGTCGTCGAAGCTCAGGCCGCCCTCTTCCTCGGCGTCATCGACGATCTGGGAGGGCGAGAGGGCAAGCGGCTCGATGTCGTCGAGCATGTCGCTGAGATCGCGATCAAGCGGGCTCGGCGCGGGGCGATCAAGCGAGCTTGACGCTGGCGCGGCCTGCATCGGCGGCGGCGCGGCCTGGATTGCGGGCCGGCGCGGCACCCCGGCGGCGTCATCATCGGCGATGATCTGCCGGATGGACGACAGAATCTCGTCCATGGAAGGTTCTTTGGCTGCCGGCTTGTTCATCAGTGCCTCTTACTCATGCGCGTGAACTGAATCGGGGACCTTCCGCCGAAGTCGCCTTGCCGATTCGTTGCCACCAGCTTAACGCCGCCCCGCGCAATAAGGAATCAGGCTGGGGCGCCGATTTGCGGTCTTCCACTAAAAGTTGTGGCCGAGCATTGCCCGGCCACAAGATAGGGATATCAATGACGTAAGCGTTATTCGGCGACGGTGCGCAATTCCTGCCAGACGTCCTCGACGGCCTGATTGTACTGCACCGCCGTCTTGACCTCGACGGGGAGGCCCAGATCGCGGGCGGTGAGGCGGCCCATGGAGGAGAGCAGCGAGAAGGTGGCGATGACCTTGTTGGTCTGCGCGTTGATCAGCGATTCACGGGCCGTGGTCAGTTCGGCCTGGGAATTGAGCACGTCCAGCGTGGTGCTGGTGCCCAGATCGCGTTCCTGGATGGTGCCTTCGAGAACTTCGCGACCCGCAGAAACGGCGGCCTGCGCGGCGGAAATCTGCGCATCGGCGCTCTGAATGCCGGCCCAGGCGGCGATCACGGCGGCGCGGATCTGGTCATAGGCCGACATCGCATCGACTTCGGACTTGATCTGGTCGAGATTGGCCTGGCGCACGCCGGCACCGATGGCGCCGCCGGCATAGATCGGAACGGTGATCGAGAAGCCGAGCTGGCCGCTGACGCCCCCGGCCATGCCGCCGGGGCTGCTGACGGCAGTGCCGATCTGGCCGGTAACCTTGGCAGTGGGGCCGAAAGCGGCCGAAGCGGCGTCGCTGCCGGCCTGGGCGGCGCGGATGGCGGCCTTGGCCAGCATGATTGCAGGGTGGCCAGTTTCGGCCTCGGACAGAGCGCCCTGCAGGCTATTGGGAATCAGGCGGCCATAATTATGCGAAGCATCGAGACTCTGCGGCGGTGCGCCGACATAGCGCGCGAAAGTGGCCTGGCTGATTTCGAGACTGGCCTGGGAAGCACGATAGGTGGCATCGCCCTGGGCGAGGCGGGCTTCGGCCTGGGCCACGTCGATGCGGGTGCCTTCACCGACATCAAGGCGGTCCTTGGCGGACTGCAGCTGGGCCTTGTAGAAATTGACGTTTTCCTGGCGCAGCGCGACGAGCTGGCGATTGCTCAGCACATCCATATAGGCCTGGACCACGGCGAGCAGCACATTCTGCTCGGTATTGCGGATCTGGTATTCGGCAGCCTCGGCACCGGCGCGGGCGGCTTCGATCTGCGCCTCGGTCTTGTAATTGTCGAAAATGGTCTGGCTGTAGGAGAGGCCGGCATTGAGCGCGGCGGAATCGGTAAACGAACCGGGCGTCGAGAAATTGTAGGTGCCGCCGACCGAAGCGCCGATGACGGGAAGCTTGCCGGCCTTGGCCAGGGCGATGTTCTCGGCCGAGGACTTGGCGGCCAGCTGGGCCGAGGCCAGATCGGGCGCATAATTATAGGCCGCCGTCAGCGCCTGTGTAATCGATTGCGCCTGCGCGCCGCCGACGCTCCAGGCAGCCAAACTCAGGGCCAGCACACTTGCGACCAAATTTTTACGCATCATCATCGCCCCGGCCTCCAGACACTCAACACTATTGCGCCGCAGATGTGGGTACACAACCTTCCGCGGCAAGCCCTACCAAAATTTAAGACACGATTAATATCCCGGCGTGATCGGGGTGCAACACCCCGCGCCTTCCATGTCTTCAGAATACGAACTCTACCGGACGCGGCCCGGCATAAAGCGGGGGCAGCGTGGCGTTGAATTCCGCCCGCGCCGCAACGCTTCCACCAGATTTGACAAATACATGCGCGACCGCAACACCCTTCTCGCGCACCAGGGCGACCAGCCGCCCTTCCTCTTCGAGCAGGGCAAACAGGGCTTCGGGCACGCTATCAACGGCACCCTCAACCATTATGACGTCATAACACTGGCCGGCCACGTCGGCGGCGGTGCCGGCGCGCATGGCGGCATTGGCGAGGCCGAGCGCTGACAGATTTTCCACAGCGGCAGCGGCCAATTGCGCATCTTCCTCGATGCCGAGGACGGTGTCGCAGAGGCCGGCGATGACGGCGGTGGAATAGCCAGCCCCTGCCCCCAGATCGAGCACGCGATCGCTGGCGGCGATATCGGCCAGCTGCAGCAGCTTGGCAAAAGTGGCGGGCGCCGGCATGAAGCGGGCCGAACCGGCCGCGCCCAGAGGCTGCACGTCATCTATATAGGCGAGCGGGCGGCGGGATTCGGCCAGGAACAGCTCACGGGGCAGCCGCCCCATCTCCGCCAGAATCCGGCGATCGGTGATGTGGCTGGTGCGCAGTTGATTGTCCACCATGAAGCGGCGCGCGCGCTCGTAGTCCACCATTCAACAAGGCCCTGCCGGATCAAACCATATGCCGGACGTGAATATTCCTCGCCCCCGATAATGGCAAGCACACTTATTATGGCGTGACAATATGAACAGGGGATTGCAATGGCGCGAACCCAACCTATGGCAAAATAACAGTTTGGAAACCTGCCATCTTGCATATGGCTTGGCGCTGACTTAGAACCCGGCGCCTAGAGGCCACGTGGCGGAGTGGTGACGCAGCGGATTGCAAATCCGCGTACCCCGGTTCAATTCCGGGCGTGGCCTCCAGAATTGCCTTCAATGCACCGATGTTTGGCCGTTGAGCCGGTAGGCACCGCCCAGGGCGTGGAATATGCCGATGGCGAGCAAGCCGAGCGACAGGCCCGCCGCGGTGGCCAGCGGGCTTGATGCCAGAGCCGCGCATTGAAAAAGCGCCACCCCTCCCGCCAGGTTGAACAGAATCCATCCGCCGATCAGATTTGGAATCGGGCCATCGCCGGCCAGCGAAGGGTAGCTTTTCCGCGTGATGCCACTGACGAAATGGGGAATGCCGTTACCGAGCAGCACCCCGATGAGTATGGCAATGCCGAATGCCAGCCACATGCGCTTCCTCCCTCGCCGGGCCAAGCTGCCCGCGCGCCCTAAATGGCGACGGCTGACATGGGTTTCAAGCTGGCAGGAAGGAACCCTGGCGGGCTGGAGAGGCGACCGAGAGAGCGGCTCTGTTGCGGCGGGGAACCGCTCTCTCGTGGGCGTTCCCGGCTCATCCGGGCTCCCGTGTGTTGTGTAGGCTTTCGGGGCTGAACGCCAGCGGAACCACTTGTTCACCTTAATAGCAGCAATTTTAATCTGAATGGCGGGGTGGGTTTTGCACCCCCTACTCCGTGCGGCGGGAAGCGCAGCACCCCCACCCTCAGTCCCTCCCCTCAAGGGGGGAGTGTTCACTCCGGACGCATCCACCGGCGGTGCCAGGCAATTCGCACCATCTCCCTACACCCACCGTTCTCCCTCGGGCTCGACCCGAGGGCCACTCGTCACTCGCGCCGGGCTGAGACAGGCCCTCGGGTCAGGCCCGAGGGAGACGCGGTGGGAGGGGAGGCATAGCGGGTTTCCAAGGACTTCGGAGGGCCCCGACCCCCGCTTTTTCGCATATGCGAAAAAGCTGACCTCTTCCTAGGGGGTTTTTATGCGGGACTCACACCTCCCACGGCGTCATTCCGGCGCAGGCCGGAATCCATGCTGTGCTTTCTCAACGCATGCGATGTTCGGATAGCCTTCAGCATGGATCCCGGCCTGCGCCGGGATGACACCGCGTTCTTGCAGGCGTCCAGTGTAAACACTCCCCCTCAAGGGGGAGGGAGGGGGATTGGGGCTCGCCGGCTCTGGAATATGTCCTTCAACCCAAGGCTCACTTTGTGGCTTCACCCGCGGGCGGAGCTTGCATAGGTTTGCCCGGCCTTGTTTCTGGGAGAAAGCCGTGACGCAAACTGAGGCCAGTGTTGCCGTTGGCCGGCGCGAATTCTTGCAGCCGATCATGGCGGGCGCATTGGCGGCTGTGGTGGGCTATGCCAGCACCTTTACGCTGGTGCTGGCGGCGCTGACGGCGGCAGGGGCATCGCCGCAACAGGCGGGCTCGGGGCTGTTTTCGGTGTGCCTGGCCATCGGTGTGCTCAACATCGTGGTCAGCTCGCGGCTCAAAGTGCCGGTGAGCTTTGCCTGGTCGACGCCGGGGGTGGCGTTCATTTTGACGGTGGGCGAGCCCGTGGGCGGATTTCCGGCAGTGGCGGGGGCGTTTCTGGTCGCGGCCGGGCTGATCGTGCTGACAGGGCTGATCAAGCCGCTGGCCCGGCTGATCGCGGCGATTCCGGCAGCGATTGCCAATGCCATGCTGGCGGGGATGCTGCTGACGCTGTGCCTGGCGCCGATCAATGCGGTGGCGGAAATGCCGCTGCTGGCGCTGCCGATTCTGCTGGCCTGGGTGATCGGGCTGCGTTTTGCCAAGCGCTATGCGGTGCCGATCGCCGTGGTGGTGACAGGAATCGTGCTGGCGACGACGACGCATCTGCCGCCCGGAACGCTGGACGGCACCTGGCCGAGTCTGGTTCCGGTGATGCCGGTGTTCACGCTGGATGCGATTATCCGCATTGGCTTGCCGCTTTATATCGTGACCATGGCGTCGCAGAATCTGCCGGGACTGGCGGTGATGAAAGCCAATGGCTTCGAGCTGGCGCCGGCGCCGCTGTTTGTCATGACCGGCTTTGCCAGCGCGGCGACGGCATTTTTTGGCGGGCATACCAGCAATCTTGCGGCGATTACCGCGGCGATCTGCGCTGGGCCGGAGGCGCATCCGGAAAAGGGCAAGAGATGGCCGGCGCCGGTGGCGGCGGGGGTTTGCTATCTCTTTCTCGGTGCGGCGGCGAGCCTGGCGGCGGCCTTTATTGCGGCGTCTCCGCCGCTGCTGATTCAGGCAGTGGCGGGATTGGCCTTGCTGTCGAGCCTGGCGGCGGCGCTTTCGGGGGCCCTGGTGATCGAGGAATCACGGTTGCCAGCGATCTTCACTTTCGTCACCACGGCCTCGGGCATCACCATTGTCGGCGTGGGCGCACCCTTCTGGGGGCTGGTGGGGGGAATCGCGATTCTGATCCTGCTGCGGATGGGAATCGCCCTGCCCAAGGGACCCGGCGCCAAGTGAGCGCGCCCTATGCCGTCATCATTGCCGGTGGGCAGGGGCAGCGGCTGGGCGGGGTGCGCAAGCGGGACATCAGGATTGGCGGAATTACGCTGATCGAGCGGGTGCGGCAGGCGCTGGGCGCGGTGGCGGAGCCGTTGCTGGTGGCGACGGGGCCGGGCGAGGCAGTGCGGCTGGATGATGGCATGCTGGCGGTTGCCGACCTGGACGGGCCTCTAGGTGGACCCCTGGCGGGACTGGCGGCGGCCGTCGATGCTTTGCAGCGACGCGGCGTGGATAATGGCGTGCTGGTTTCGGTGGCGGTGGATACGCCGTTCCTGCCACCGGGATTCGCCGGGACGATGGCGGCGGCGGTGGGCGATGCGGATGCCGTTTATGCGGCCTGGGGCGAGGATTTTTATCCGCCCAATGCGGCCTGGCGCCTGGGGGCATTGAGCGCCCTGCCCGGCCAAGTTCGTGACGGCACCGCGCCGGGTAGCCTCAAGGCGCTGCATGGGCAGTTGAAAGGCGGCCGGCTCGACTGGAGCGCGGGGCATGAGCGCGATCCATTTGCCAATCTCAATACGCTGGCGGACCTGATCGAGTTGCAGCGCAGGGCGCGCGGCTTGTGACAGGGATGTGAAGTTATTCACATCGTCGCGCAAAGAGGGCTTGGCAAAGCAAATCAAGTTCGGTACACGGACCTCGCCTTCGCAAAGAAGGCCACCGAATGTCTTCCGCGATAGCTCAGTTGGTAGAGCAAGCGGCTGTTAACCGCTGGGTCGTAGGTTCGAGTCCTACTCGCGGAGCCATTCGTTTTTTAGGAACGCAGTTCCTTTTCTTACCCAGCAAAAATCGTTGAGATGTGCAGGTGGCGGGTGATCGTCGGCCTGTTGTTTTGTTGCCTTGGTAAGGCCCCCTCACCCAGAGGCGGTGTTTCCTCTGACGCCTCGTGTTGGCGGGTGCTTCACAGCATGGATTCCGACCTCCGCCGGAATGACATCGTGGGTGGGGTGAGTCTTGAGTAAACAGCGCCCGCAGAGGGAGAGGCTAGCTGGTTCCGCTGGAGGCGGCTGGTGTCCAGGCGGGTTGGGTCGTGGCGGCTTCCTGCTGGCGGCGGGCGGCCTTTTTGCGTTGAGCCTTGAGGTCGACGCCGAGCAGGAGCAGTGCTGACAGATCGTTCTTGAGCGCCAGCTTTTCCACGATGATGGGACCGAAAAGGCCCAATATGCAGGCCGGCAGGAAGATCGCTTCGGGGGCTAGGCCCGGCCAGATTTTCCACATGACCTGGCGCGTGCCGGCGGTGAAGATCACGTGGAAGAGGAAGATGGCATAGGTATAGGTGCCGAAGAACAGCAATATCTTGGATCGGGGCCTGAGCAGGAACAGGAACAAGGCGCTGCAGAGGCCCAGGATGACCTTGTGGAAATTGACGACCTGGCGCGGCAGCTCGACCAGCTCGAGCGTCAGCGTGACGTTGAAGACGAGCAGGCCTGCCAGTAATACGCCCGACGCCACAGTCAGCCAGGCCGGCAGATAGCCCTCATCAGCCTGCGCGCGGTGGCGGAGGTAGTAGGCGAACAGGTGTCCCGCATAGAAGAAGGGGGCCAGATAGGCGCCCTGATACATGGACATGATGTTCGGGCTCCAGCGATCGACAAAAATGTAGATCGGCACGAAGACCACGAAGAGAATCATGGCTGCGATATCGCTGCGGCCCTTGAGCAGCAGGCTCAGGGTGACCAGGAGCAGGATGAGTACGAAAATGGCCTGCAGAAACCAGTAATGGGCGTATTGGACGAAGAAGATGGAGAAGAAGGGCTGCTGGTCGTAGCCGGTCGCGGCGCGCAGGGCATAGAAGATGGTGCTGACCACGACCATGGGAATGAGCAGGCGCTTGACCTTGCTGAACATGGCCGCCCGCCACTGGGTGACGGTGACGATCGCCGCGCTCAGCACAAAGCCCGAGATGAAGGCGAAGATGGGCATGCGGGAATTGTCGAGCCCGTCATTGATGATGCGTAGCGGATGCCAGAGATCGAGGCCCAGCCCTTCATTGGAGGCGGAGCCGGTGACGTGGAAGGTGACCAGCAAAATGCAGACTATGCCGCGGATGGTTTCGACATATTCCAGCCGTCCAGATCTCAGGGCCATTTAGCACCTCGCCAATTGCAGCAAACCGAACGCGGGATCGTCAGGCGGCGGCAATGCCCTGCGTGGGGGCAACCTCGCCCAGCACCTTTTCCAGCCCCTCATCGAGGCCGTTGAGGAGATCGGCGATTTCATCGGCTTCCTGGATGCCTATTCCCGCCAAGACGCGGCCCTGGAAAACAGCGGGCTGGCCGGTATCGACATCATAGACGGTGTAGGTGACCTCGCATTCGGGCCGGATATCGTATCTGCTGAACATGGTCTTCTCCCTTATTTCGCTCTTGCCGCCGCCTATTGGTTTGTTGTGATTGTTGTTCTGCCCCGGACCTCGTCAGAACCGGCCGGTCAGGTCTGCTGCCGCGCGTTCGATGCGCGGAAGATCGGTATTGCCCACCAGCGCATAGCCGACATCGCCCACCTGCCAATTGGCGGTGGCGACGCCATCGACGCGATCGCTATTGACCTGCACCATGGCCGAATTTCCCGGCCTTGTGGCAAAGAAGGAGAGAGCCCCCAGACCCGGGGCCGCCAGCAGGACTTCGACGCTGGGGCCATATTTGGAGGGATAGGCCTGCACATCCACAACCTTCCAATCGGGCGGCAGGTGGGGCATGGCGATGGCCGTGGCCGAGAGCAGTTCGCGGCGGTTGTAGCCCTTGAGCTGGGGATAGAGCGGGGAATGGGGCGTGGTATCGCGGTGGGCCTCGATGGCGATATCGACATAGTCGGGAACGCCCCCCACCGGGGTGGCCCCGCGCAGGACGGCGACTTCATGGGCGAACCAGGTGCAGAGCAGCAGGAGGGCCACCATCGGAACGGAGCGGCGCCAGCCCTGCCAGCCTGCCCGGTTCAGGGCCCTGGCCAGGCGCTCGGCCGCCCGCTCGGTCGGCACGGG
>DATMSY010000209.1:0-16083 GCA_035565135.1 Devosia sp. | reverse complement strand
GCGCCATTTGCGGCATAGCTCTGCCAGCATCGAGAGGGCATCCGATTGAGCGACAAGATCATTATCGAGAGCGTCACCAAGCTGGCCCATAATTGGGGCCGGTTCGACGATTATCAGGTCAATCATCCGCGTCGTGACGGCAGAAGCCAGACGGTGCGCCGCGAAGTCTATGACCATGGCAGCGCCGCCGCCGTGCTGCTGCATGCGCCCGAAGCCGGCACGATCATCCTCACCCGCCAGTTCCGCCTGCCGCCGCATCTGAATGGCGATGCCGCCTGGATGATCGAAGTGCCCGCCGGCATGCTGGATGGGGAAAGCGCCGCGGTGGCCGCCCATCGCGAGGCCGTCGAGGAAACCGGCTACGAGCCGGTCGACCTGCAATTCATGTTCAACGCCTATATGAGCCCGGGCTCATTGACGGAAAAATGCGCCTGCTTCCTGGCGCGCTACACGCCCGGCGCTCCCCTCCATGCCGGGGGCGGGCTGGAGCATGAAGGCGAGGATATCGAGGTGTTCGAAATCGGCTTTGCCGATGCTCTGGCGATGATCGGGACCGGCGAGATCATCGACGCCAAGACCATCATGCTGCTGCAGGCTTTGGCGCTGCAACAGATGCGGGACGGTAGTTGAGGACAGGACTTGGAAAGCCGCGATCCCCTCCCTCCCCCTTGAGGGGAGGGATTGAGGGTGGGGGTGCTGAGATTCCCCCGCGCATGGTGCATTTTGAGGTTGCAGCACCCCCACCCTAGCCCTCCCCTCAAGGGGGAGGGGATAGGATCGCGGCTCGCCGGGCGCCGCCCCCCTAAACCGGCAATTCCGAGCTCTGTTTCACCACCTGGCTGGGCACGTCGGTCTTGACGTTCTGCACGCCCCGGATGCGGCTCAGGTGTTCGGACTGGAAGCGGCGGTAGTCGTCGATGTCCTCGGCGACCACGCGGACCAGCACGTCGCAATCGCCCAGCATCAGATAGCATTCGAGCACTTGCGGCAGCTTGAGCACTTCGGCGACGAAATGCTCGATCGTGTCCTCGTCCTGCGCCTTGAGCCAGACCCGGGCGAAGAGCGTCAAACGCTTGCCGATCTTGGCGGGGTTGAGCACGGCGACGTAACGGTCGATGATGCCGGCCTGCTCCAAAAGCCGCACGCGGCGTAGGCAGGGCGAGGGCGACAGCCCAACCTCCTTGGCCAGTTCGATATTCTGCATGCGGCCATCGCGCTGCAGGGCGCGCAGAATCTTGCGGTCGATATCGTCGAGCTGCATTGGCATTGGATTCCAGGAAATCGGACTTTTACGATATCATGCGCCATGAAATGAGAAAACTGCGCTCTCTTCGCAACCCGATTGCGCGGAAACTGGAATAGAAAAACGCGTTTGCGAAGTGATGGATAGTGACATGAGCGCCATGGAAGGCGAAGCGAGCGGCGAGCAATCGCCAGTGCGGTCAGAACTTTTGCGCGGCATGAAAAGCTGCATTCCCGTGCTGCTTGGCATTATCCCCTATGCGCTGGTGCTGGGCGCGCAGGCCTCGCAAAAGGGGCTCAGCGTTATCGAGCTGCCGCTGATGACCGGGCTCAATTTCGCCGGGGGTTCGGAATTCGCGGCCATCCAATTGTGGACTT
The DNA here is from genome assembly GCA_035565135.1 of Devosia sp. Classification (GTDB taxonomy): domain Bacteria; phylum Pseudomonadota; class Alphaproteobacteria; order Rhizobiales; family Devosiaceae; genus Devosia. Next base: position 14,463 of record DATMSY010000209.1, on the reverse strand, counting down.
CTCCGCCCCATATCGCGCTGATCGTGGCCATCACCTTCCTGGTCAATAGCCGGCATCTGCTGATGGGCGCGGCCATTGCCCCCTTCATCCGCCACCTGCCCAAGCACAAGGCGCTGCCGGCGCTGTTCGCCATGACCGATGAAAGCTGGGCGCTGGGCCTGGCCGATGCCAAGGCCCGGGCCGAACGCGGCCTGCAGCCGGCCTTCAGCCTGCCCTATTATATCGGGACGGCGCTGGTGTTTTACGTCTCCTGGGTAGCCTTCACCACGCTTGGCGCGGCTTTGGGGCCGGTGCTGGGCGATGTCCATGCCTATGGCTTCGACATGGCGTTTCCGGCCGTGTTCCTGGTGCTGATGCGCGGCATGTGGAAGGGCTTTGCCGCCGCGCGGCCATGGCTGGTGAGCCTCGTCGTCGCCGCGCTGACCTATCTCTTCGTGCCAGGCGCCTGGTATGTGCTGGCCGGGGCGCTGTCCGGGCTGATTGCAGCCTATGTGCTGGCGGGAGACGAGGCATGATCGATCCCTTGACCGTTCTCACCATCGTGCTGATGGCTGCCGCCACCTATTGCACCAGGATCGGCGGCTATCTGGTATTGCGCAATCGCACGCTGAGCCCGCGCGCCACCGCCGTGATGGAAGCGGCGCCCGGCTGCGTGCTGATCTCGGTGATCGCGCCCAGCTTTGTGGCCAATAATCCGGCCGATCTCATCGCCATTGCCATCACGCTGGTGGCGGCGACGCGGCTCTCCATGCTGCCCACGGTGATGATCGGCGTCGCTGCGGCGGGCCTGTTGCGGCACTTTATCGGCTAGACCAAAGTTCTGCACAAAGCGGCTTGCCATCGCCGCCGCAAGCTGATTGATTGCCGCCATCCACAGGGGTGCTCCGTATAGCCGGGGCTGAGACGCGGGCGGCAAGCCCTCAAACCCTAGAAGCTGATCTGGGTAATACCAGCGGAGCGAGGCGGGCTATGTATTCTGGCGCACAAATTTCCCTTTATCCCATGGCCGACGATTTCGTCGGCGTCATCACCGGCGCGTTGAGCGCGCTCGATCCTTATCGCGATCGGCTGCAGGTGCAGACCGACGATATCTCCACCCTCTTGGTCGGCGCGCCCGAGGTGCTGTTTCCGGCCATGCGGGACCTCTTCGTCGCGGCGGCGAAGAGTGGCAAGCATTGCGTGTTGCACGCCACGATTTCGCGTGGGTGTCCGGGCGAACCCGATGACGCTGTCTGCTACACAACCGAATATGGCGGGCCCGTGCTACCGCTCGAGCAGCGCAAGCAAATGGCGCTTGCGGCGGTGCAATCGGCGCCGGTGACCGATATGGCCAGCGCGGCGCAATTCTCGCTCTATGTGATGGATACAAACGATCACATGGACGAAATCTACGGCTGCATCGACTTTCTCAAGCAGTCGGGCACCTTCGATCGCGCCAAGAATTTCTGTACCAAGCTGGGCGGCGACGCCGGCGCGATTTTCGCCACTGTGCAGGCGGCGCTCTGCCGGTTCGGGCCGCCCGAGGGGCATGTCACGATTGATCTGACGGTATCGGCGAACAGCCCGACCGGTCGCACGCCCTCCTGAGATTCAGATCGAACTGGGTTTGGTGAGCCCCAATCTGCCTCCCTCCCCCTTGAGGGGAGGGACTGAGGGTGGGGGTGTCGGACGATCCAACGGCATAGAGTTCGTGGAGACCACGACACCCCCACCCTAACCCTCCCCTCAAGGGGGAGGGGACCGCATCGGGGCTTCCGTCCATTATGAAAAGCTTCCACATGTCCACACCGTCACACGCCTTCGCGTCCAGCTTTGGCAAGATCGGCCCGGCCCTGCTCTCGGTCGGCACGCTGATCCTTGCCTGGGAGCTTTATGCCCGGTTTTCCGGCATTTCGCCCACCATGCTGCCGGCGCCGTCGCGTGTCGTCACCCAGGCGATACAGAGCTGGCCCGCGCTGCTGGACAATACGCTGCCGACCATCAGCGCGACCCTATTGGGCTTTGCCTGCTCGCTCATGGCCGCCTTCATCTTTTCGGTGCTGATCGACTTCTTCAAGCCGCTGCGGCGGGCGCTGTTTCCGGTGTTCATCATCAGCCAGACGCTGCCGCTGGTGGCGATTGCGCCGCTGATCGTGCTGTGGTTCGGGTTTGGACTGACGCCGAAAATCATGCTGGTGGCGCTGGTCACCTTCTTTCCCATGCTGGTGGCGCTGGTGCAAGGCTATGCGGCGACCGATGAGGATATCGAGGCGCTGCTGGCCTCGATGGGCGCCTCGCCACTGCGGATTTTTCTGCTCGCGCGGCTGCCCTCCTCCCTGCCCTATTTCTTTGCGGGTCTGCGCATTTCCATCACCTATGCGGTGGTCGGCGCGATCTTTGCCGAATATGCCGGGGCCGCGAAGGGGCTGGGCATTTATATCCTCAATGCCAAGAACAATTTCCGGCCCGACCTGGTGCTGGCCGCCGTATTGGTCAGCGCCACGCTGACTCTGGTGTTGTTCGGCACGACCGTCCTGATCCAGCGGCTGGCCATGCCCTGGGACAGGCTGGCCGGGGAGCACAAGCCATGAGGGGCACGCGGCTGGAACTGCGCCAGGTGCGGCGGCGCTTTGGCGAGCTCGATGTGCTGGCCGATATTTCGCTATCGGTGCGGGCGGGCGAGTTCGTCTCCATCCTGGGGCCGTCCGGCGCGGGGAAATCGACGATTTTCAAGCTGCTGACCGGAGGCTTGCGGGCCGATGGCGGGGAGATGCTGTTCGACGGCAAACCGCTGACGGACGAGACGCGCCCCTTCGCCTTCATGCCGCAGCGCGATGCGCTGATGCCGTGGCGGCGGATCGTGGACAATACGACGCTGGGCCTTGAAGTGCAGGGCGTGGCGCGCGAGGCGGCGCGGCAGCGGGTGGCGCCGCTGTTTGCTGAATTCGGGCTCGAGGGGTTCGAGCAGCATTATCCGGCGCAATTGTCGGGCGGCATGCGCCAGCGCGCAGCCCTGCTGCGCACGGTGGTGCAGAACCGGGCCATGCTGCTGCTCGACGAGCCGTTCGGGGCGCTCGATGCGTTGACCCGCAGCGGCATGCAGCGCTGGCTGGAAGACATGTGGCAGCACCATAGTTGGACCGCCCTGCTCATCACCCATGACGTGCGCGAGGCGGTGTTCCTCTCCGACCGCATCTATGTGCTGACCGGGCGCCCGGCGCGGGTGCTGCGCGAGGTGAAAGTGCCCCTGCCCCGGCCGCGGCGCGAACTGGCCTCGCCCGAGGCCAGCGCCATCGAGGCCGATATTTTAGAGACCCTGCTCAATCCTGAAGAGGACCAAAGGACGTGACCATGTTTTCCCGCCGCAGTTTTTTCGCCGCCGCTTTTGTCGCGAGCCTTGCCGCCATGCCCGCCCTAGCGCAGGAGCAAAAGGTCAGCATTGCGCTGGACTGGACGCCCAATACCAACCACATCGGGCTCTATGTGGCAGAGGCCAAGGGCTTTTACGCCGAGGCCGGACTGGACGTCGATATCCTGCCCTATAGCGACACTTCGGCCGGGGCACTGGTCGCCAATCACGTCGCCGATTTCGGCATTCTGGGCACGATTTCGCTGATGACCCAGCGCACGGCCGGCGCCGATCTGGTGGCTACCTATGCGGTGGTGCAAACCGAAACCGGGCGGGTGGTGTTCAATGCCGACCGCAGCGATATCCAGAGCCCCAAGGACCTCGATGGCCTCACCTATGGCGGCTTTGGCAGCGCCTGGGAGAATGCGCTGATCGGCACGATTATCCGCCACGATGGCGGCAAGGGCGAGTTCGAGACGGTGACATTGGGCACTTCGGCCTATGAGGCGCTGGCCAATGGCGCGGTGGATTTCACGCTCGAAGTCTATACCTGGGAGGGGGTGAAGGCCGAGCTCGACAACAAGGCGCAGCGCGCCTTCGTCTATGCCGATTTCGGCGTGCCGGACGAGCACACCACCTTTATCGGCTCGAGCCAGGCCTATCTCGACGCCAACCCGGAGACGGCGGCCAAGTTCATGGCGGCGACCCAACGCGGCTATGCCTTTGCGGTGGAGCATCCCGACGAGGCGACCGATATCCTGCTGGCGGCCAATGAAGGCATGCTCGACCGCCCGCTGATCCGCGCGTCGCTGCAGGCACTGATCGACGGGCATTACCTGCAGACGGCGGATGGGGTGATCGGCACGATCGACCCGGCCAAGATGGATGCGATCGGGGATTATCTGTTCGAGGCGGGGATTTTGCGCGATGCCGATGGGGCGGTGGTGAAGGAGCGGCCGGATTTTGGGCCGTATTACAGCAACGCGTATTTGCCGGAGTGAGGCAATAGACTCTCCTCCTCGCGGTGTCATCCCGGCGCAGGCCGGGATCCATGCTGAAGGCCATCAGCAATATCCAGCGCGAGGATAGAACACAGCATGGATTCCGGCCTGCGCCGGAATGACACCGTGGGGGTTGAACCACTCTGCCTAAAACCCAGCCCCAGGCGCAAAAAAGGGGCGCCGGAGCGCCCCTTTTCCGATTATCCGGCCCTATCAGAACGGGCTGTCGGCGTCGATGAATTCGGCGGCGTTATCCTTGGTGATGACGGTCGAGTCGAGGATGTAGCGACCAGAAACCTGCACGCCGCTCACCATATGCGAGGTGGTCAGTTCGATAGCCGTGGCGATCATGGCCGGGCTGTAGCTCACGTCGATCGGGGTCAGCTTGTCACCAGCAGCAACGCGCTGCAGGATCTGCTGCATGCCGGCGCCGCCCACGACGAACATCTCGTTCTCGCGGCCGGCCTGCTTGATGGCCTCGATGGCGCCCAGGGAGATGTCGTCGTCCTGGGTCCACACGCCCTTGATGTCGGGGAAGCGGGTCAGGAAGTCCTGCATCACCTTAAAGCCGTCATCGCGGTTCCAGTTGGCGAATTCGTCGTCGAGCACCTTGATATTGGTGCCTTCAATGCCGCTCATGAAGCCGTCGAAGCGCTGCTGATCGATCGGGATCGGCAGGCCGCGCAGGATGACGATATTGCCGCCTTCGGGCAGCGCTTCCTTGAAATAGGCCGCAGCATTGGCGCCCAGGCCCGGATTGTCACCGGCGACATAGAGGTTTTCGACGCCGGTGATCGAGAGCTGACGATCAACGACCGTGACGAACTTGCCACCGTCCTTGACCTGCTTGATGGCCGAGGTCATCGCGTCCGGATCGCCCGGCAGGATGACCAGGGCATCGATATTGCGGGTCGACACCATATCTTCGATATCGGCGATCTGCTTGGGCGCGTCGGGCGCCGAAGCGAAGACGAAGTCGACATTGGGATAGGTGGTCTTGAGACGATCGATCGCCTGCTGGGCGAAGTAGTTGACGCCGCCGGTCCAGCCATGGTCGGCCGCCGGAACGGAGACGCCGATGGTCACCTTATCCTGGGCAATGGCGACGCCGCCAATGCTGGTTGCGACAACAGCCGCAGCCAAAAAGGATTTAGCCAGTTTCATTTCAGTCCTCCCTAAGTGCCCTTTGCCGGGCGATGTAAACTCTTGATGCCTAGCTGGTGCGGCGGCCCCGCTGCAGCAGCACGGCGAGAATGATGATGACGCCCTGGAAGGCCCCGTTGAGATAGGGGCTGATCAGGCTTTGCAGGTTGAGAATATTGCCGATGAGCCCCAGGATCACGACGCCCACCACGGTGCCCCAGACGCGGCCATAGCCGCCCTTGAGGGTAGTGCCGCCGATGATCACGCCGGCAATGGCTTCGAGTTCCCACAGCACGCCGGTGGTGCTGGAGGCCGAGCCGAGGCGCGGCACATAGAGCAGCACGGCAACGCCCACCAGAATGCCCTGCAGGATATAGGTCAGCAGGCGGACATTATCGACATTGATCGAGGAATAGCGGGCCACCTGCTCATTGGAGCCGATAGCGGCGCAGTAGCGGCCGAACTTGGTGCGGCGCATGACGATTTCGCCTGATATCGCCACCAGGGCGAAGACGATGATCGGCCATGGCACACCCAAGAGGCCATTGTAATAGACCGGGCGGTAGACGTCGGCGACCTCGAAATTGAGCGAGAGCGTGCCGCCATTGGCCAGGAATGTCACCAGCGAGCGGAAAATGCCCATGGTGCCCAGCGTCACGATGAAGGCCTCGATGCGCCCGCGGGTGATCATGACGCCGTTGAACACGCCGGCAAAGCCACCCAGCAGGATGCCGGCCGCCATGCCCGCAAGCACGACGCTCCAGCCTATGCCCAGCGAGGGGATCAGCCAGTTCATCACCATGATCATGACGCCGGCAATCACCGCCGCCATCGAGCCGACCGAGAGATCGAGCCCGCCCGCGGTGATGACGAAGGTGGCGCCGATGGCGATGATGCCGATGAAGGACGAGCGCGCCAGCACGTTCGTCAGATTGTTATAGGTGAGGAAATTCTCGTTGAGCGTGATGCCGAGCAGCACCAGCAAGGCGAGCGCCAGCAGCGGGCCGACGGTCTTGAGATCGAGGCGGAAGCCGCGTGCGGGCTTGCTCGCGGTATCAGGCGCTGATGCGGTCATTGTGTTCACTCTGTTTGATGCCCGCGGCGTACCGCATGATTTCTGCTTCGGTGATCTCGGCGCCTTCCAGGGTCCCGGCGAGCCGGCCTTCGCGCATGACGACGACGCGGTGGCTGAGCCCGATGACTTCCTGGAGTTCGGAGGAGATGAGGATGATCGACTTCCCCTCCGCCGCCAGCGCCGCGATGATGTGATAGATCTGCTGCTTGGTGCCGACATCGATGCCGCGCGTCGGCTCATCCATGATGATGATGTCCGGCTCGCTTTCCATGGTCTTGCCCAGCATCAGCTTTTGCTGATTGCCGCCGGAAAGCTGCCCCACACGCACCGAGGCATCGCGCGCCCGGATGTCGAAGCGGCGCACCGCCCGCTCAAGCGCCCGTGCTTCGCTGGCACTGTCGAGAAATCCGGCTTTGAGGTGCTTGCCCAAAGTCAGCAATGTGAGGTTTGGCTGCAAGCCCATATTGAGTAGCAGGCCCTTCCCCTTGCGATCCTTGGTCATATAGGCAAGGCCTGCATCGACCGATTGGACGACCTGGGTGAAGTTGACCTTTTGGCCGTTCAGCGTGATGTCGCCGTCGCGTTTATGCGTGAGCCCAACAATGGCCTCGGCCACCGCCGTGCGGCCTGAGCCAATCAGCCCGGCAAAGCCTAGGATTTCGCCCTTGCGCAGGTCGAACGAGATATCCTTGACGCCCGGCGCCTTGAGGCCGCGCACCGAAAGCACGAGCGGCGCATCGACATCGGGCTCGTGCTTGGGCGGGTAGAGATTGGAGAGTTCGCGGCCCACCATCATCTGGGCGATGGAATCGGGCGTCAGCGCCTCGGTGCCCAGGGTGGCGATCAACTGCCCGTCGCGCAGCACGGTGACGCGTTGCGCCAGTTCCATGATCTCGTCGAGCTTGTGGGAGATGAAAATCACCGCCACGCCGCGCGCGGTCAGGCGGCGGATCTGCTCGAACAGGGTCTGCGTCTCGCCCACCGACAGCACGGCGGTCGGCTCGTCCATGATCAGCACACGCGCATCGCGGCTGATGGCCTTGGCGATTTCCACCATCTGCTTGTCGGCGACCGAGAGCGTATTGATGCGCGCATCGGGATCGACATGCACATGCAGCATTTCCATCACCGCGCTGGCGCGCTTACGCATTTCGGCGACGTCGAGAAAGCCGAATTTCTTGAGCTCGCGACCAAGAAAGATGGAGTCCGCCACCGTCAGGTGCTCGGCCAGGTTGAGTTCCTGGTGGATCAGCACGATGCCCATGGCCTCGGCCTGGCCATTGGGCGGCAGGATTACGGTCTGCCCGTCATAGCTGATCGTGCCGGAGGTGGGCTGCTCGATGCCCGAAAGGATCTTGATGAGGGTGGATTTGCCGGCGCCGTTTTCACCGATAATGGCGTGTACTTCGCCCGGCTTGATGTCGAAATCGACACTGAACAGCACCGAGATTTCGCCGAACGACTTGGAAATCCTGTGCGCTGACAGGATTGCTGGCGCTGGCGTGCCTGCGGCACTGGTCATCGTGACATCTCCCCCTGAGGACCGTGGCGGGTTCACTCCGCTCTTCGTCCGTGGGCAATGATGTAAAGGTTTTCATGATTGATGTAAAGGTTTACACAAAGGGAAAAGTGTATAAGCGTTGCCGGATCGATATGGCGGAACCCGCGCCTTCTGCTAAAGGCAGCAAAAGCGGGACGCCGAGCCGGATCGCGCGGGGCGGAGCGCCAATTGCAGCACCAGAAGCTGGCTACGATAGAAGACGTTGCGGCGATTGCCGGCGTGTCCATCGCCACGGTCAGCCGGGCCATCAACGAGCCGACCAAGGTCGCCGACGAGACCCGCCGCCGCGTGACCCAGGCCATTGCCCAGACCGGCTACACCACCAATGCCATGGCGCGCTCGCTGCGCATGCGCCGCTCCAACATGATCCTGATTCTGGCGCCCGATGTGGGGGATCCGAACTTTTCCAATATCCTGGTGGGGCTGGAAACCGAGGCCAGCAAGCGCGGCTATGGCGTCCTGATCGGCAATACGCAGAACGATCCGACGCGCGAGACAGATTATCTCCGCTTCATCAGCTCCAACCAGGCCGATGGACTGATCCTCTTTACCGGGCATCTGCCCTATGGTTTCGGCAGCGAAGGCGGGGATGCGCGCCTGCCGCCCATGGTGGCGGTCAATGAGCCGGTGTCCAATAGCGACGTGCCTTTTGTCGGCGTCGACAATTTCGAGGGCTCGCGCGTCGCCGCCGAGCACCTGATTTCGCAAGGGCACCGCCGCATTGCCTTTATCGGCCACTCGACCAGCAAGGCGGTCAATATTTTGCGCGAGCAGGGCTACCGCGCCGCGCTGGAGGGCCATGGCATAACCATCGATCCCCGGCTGATCCTTGATGGCGACGGCACCACCGAAAGCGGCCGCGCCGCGACCGAACATATGTTCGTGCGCGACGTGCTGCCCACCGCCTTCCTCTGCGTCAATGACGCGACGGCATTGGGCGTCATCATCGCGCTGACGGCGCGCCGCTATGAATTGCCGCGCCAGTTTTCGGTGATGGGCTTTGACGACATCACCTTTGCCAGCTTCGTTTCGCCCTCGCTGACCACGATGAAGCAGCCGCGGCTCAAGATCGGGGAAGAGGCGATGGACCTGCTCCTGGCCTTGCTCGAGGGCAAGAGCATCGCGCGCAAGCAGGTGCTGTTGCGCAGCGAGCTGATCGTGCGGAATTCGGTGGGGCAGGTTAGCCGGGGATAACCTGGCTGAATGCAGTGAACTATCGGCTCCGGCGTCCCCTCGCCCCTCCGGGGAGAGGGTCGGCTTTTTCGCGCATAGCGAAAAAGCTGGGGTGAGGGGTGCGATGCTGGGACATTGCGTTTGTTGCAGCATCGCACCCCTCACCCGGCGCTATCGCGCCGACCTCTCCCCTGAGGGGCGAGGTGAAGCCTCAGACTAGGCAATCACCAGCGACGAAGTCACTTCCAGCGAGCGGTCCTGCCGCACAGCCTCCGCATCCCCCTCGCCTGCCCGTTCGGCCAGAACCCGGTCGCGCTCGCGGATCAGCGTTTCGATTTCGGGCTGGTATTGCGTCAAGATAGCGGTGAGCCAGCGATTGACCAGATAGGACGGCTTGGCCAGCTGCATGTCGAAACGGGGCAGCAGGGCGATGGTGGGTTCGGCCGGAAGCCAAGTGTCGCCCACCACCCATTGGTTGACCGTGAACAGGCGGTGCAGCTTGCCGAAGGGATCGACGCCGATGGCGATCAGGTGATGCACCGGGCCGTTGGCTCCGTCCGGGCGGACGAAACAATGGTAATGGCCATGCTCGGTGCCGTCGGCGGCGGGGATATGGCAGTGATAATACCATTGCCCGCCGCTTTCGGGGTCGAAGACATCGCCAGCCGGGTAATGCGCCCAGGCCTCGACCGAGGCCGCGTCGCGCAGGGTTTCGCGCAACACGTTCTCGCCGGATTTGGCCAGGAGCCGCTCGCAGAATGCGGCTTCCTGAGCGGCCCGTTCGCGTTGCTCGTCCATCACCCCCTCCTATTGCGCCCCAGCGGCGCAGGGATTGAGCGGGGCAGCAGCCGCGCAAGGGGCTGCCGCTGCACAGGGGGCGGCAACCGGCGCCGGCGCGCCAGTTGCACAGGGATTGGCAGGAGCGCCTGCAGCGCAGGGATTGCCAGCGGCACAAGGATTCGCTGGAGCAGCTGCGGCACAAGGCGCTGCGGCCGCGCATGGACTGGCCGCCACGGGTGCTGCAGCAGCGCAAGGATTGCCCGCAGCGCATGGATTTCCGGCGGCACAGGGGTTACCAGCCGCACACGGATTTGCCGATGCAGCAGCGGCAGGAACCGGCGCGGGGGCGCGATTGCCGGACGCGACGTGATCGGCGGCGACGGCGGCGGTCGCCGCCAGGGCAACGGCACCAAATAGCAGGGTATTACGAGCGCTCATTTGGCTTTGAATCCGTCGAGACCGAAGAGGGGGCGCAGGGCGATACCGCCAAAACTGCCCACGAAAGCGGCGGCGAACCACAGCCAGCCATGCACGCTGCCCGAGGCAATGCCGCTGAACAGCGCGCCGATATTGCAGCCGAAGGAGAGCCGCGCGCCATAGCCCATCAGCACGCCGCCGATAGCCGCGGCCAGCAGCGACAGGAAGGGCAACACCGCCTTGGGCGCGAATTTGCCGGCGAGACCGGCCGCGAGCGCCGCGCCGAGGATAAGTCCGAAATCCATGACCGAGGTGCTGTCTTCGAGCACGCTGGATTGCAATGCCTGGGCCTGGGCGGGCCAGGTCCAGAATTCCCAGCTGGCAACCGGCACGCCGACCGCCTGGGCGATCTTGGCGCCCCAGAGGCCGAAGCCATAAGTGATCGACCAGGGGTGACCGGCCACCAGCAGGGTCAGCACATTGAGCCCGGCCAGCAGCAGCCCGGCGCCGATCAGCGGCCAGGGCCCGCGCAGCAGGCGTGTCCAGCCGCGATTGGCCGGGGCCTTGATGGTTTCGAGGCTACCATGGGCGCGGCGTTCGATCAGGATGGTCACAAAAGCCACCGCGCCGAGACCGGCAAGAGTCACCACCAGCGCCAGCGGCACGCCGAGGCTGGCGCCCAGGCTGATGGCGGGCAGCGATGGCTGGGTGAGCCAGAACGGCAAATGAGCCGTGCCCAGCAGCGCACCGACAATGAAGAACGCCAGCGTCACCAGCATGCGGGCGCTGCCGCCGCCGACGGTGAACAGCGTACCCGAGCCGCAACCGCCGCCCAATTGCATGCCCAGACCAAACAGGGCCGCGCCGAACAGCACCGAGACGCCGACCGGGGCGGTGGCGCCGGCCAGGGGCTGACCGAAGGGATTGCCCAGGGTGAGCAGCGGAATGAAGGCCAAAGCGGCAACGCCGATCATCAGCATCTGCGCGCGCATGGCATGGCCGCGCTTTTCCACCACCAGCCGCCGCCAGCCGCCGGTAAAGCCGAAAGATGCGTGGTAGAGCGTGAGGCCCAAAAGGCTGCCGATCAGGAACAAGGCCGCCTGGCGCAGGTCGACCAATTGCCAGATGGCGAACGTGCCGATGGCCAGAGCGAGGCTGGCAAACCAGACCGGACCACGATCGAAGGGAATGGAAGGTGGGCGGATCGAACCCGCCGTTGCGTCTGTCATAATTGCCCCAAATAAAATGACTTGCCCGGACCATGGCCCGGGCAAGCTGATAAAGCTATTGGAAAAACTTAGTTGGTGACGACCGGGCGTGCGGGGTCGGCAGTCCATTCGGCCATCGAGCCGTCATAGAGCCGCACATTCTTGAGCCCCTCGACTTCGGACAGGCCGAACCAGGCGATCGAGGCCAGGTGACCGGTATTGCAGAAGGCGATGAAGTCGGATTTGTCGACAACGCCGGCGGCTTCGGCCAGTTGCTTGATGGTTTCCGGGCTGGCGAAGGACGCGTTCTGGGCGTCGTAGAACTTGTCGAAATTGATGTTCACGGCGGTCGGGATATGGCCCAGCGTCTGGACCGTATTGGTCTTTTCCTGGCCGATGAACTGCGCAACCGTGCGGGCATCGATCAGGTTGGCATCGCTTTCGATGGCGGCGGTGACTTCGGCCACGCCAGCCAGCAATTCGGGGCGGAACTCGGCCTTGAAGTCGCCGGCAACGGGAGTGACCGCGTCGGTCGAGACTTCGCCATTGGCCTTGGTCCAGGCAGCATAGCCGCCGTCGAGGATGGTCACGGCATCATGGCCGAGCACCTTGAAGGTCCAGTAGACGCGGGTGGCGCCGCCGAATTCGGAGGCATTGGTGCCGGCGGGCACGATCACCACCTGGCTGTCCTCGTTGACGCCGAGCGCGGCGATGGTGGCCTGGATCTGCTCGGTGGGCGGCAGCATGCCGGGGACATTGTTGACCGGCACGCGCCAGCCGGCTTCCGAATAGCGGGCGGCGATGGAGCCGGGCACGTGGCCGGCGGCATAGGGGTCGACATTTTCAGCAACGTCGCGGATATCGAGAATGACCAGGCTGTCATTGCCCAGATGCTCGGTCAGCCAGGCGGCGTCCACCAGCGGCTTGTCGGTGAGGCGCTCGGCATGGGCGGCGCCCGTCAGCAGCAGCGCGGCAGCCATGGCGGCGCCAGCAAGATTGATACGCATACGACATTCCTTTGTGCGGTCGTTTTGTGGATTTGGCACCATAGTGCCACGTCTGTTCGGGCAATGCCGCCCCGCTCCGATCCAAAGCGGCGGGTGCAAATAAAAAATCTATCTAACAGGTCGGGTATAGATCGAAGGATTATTCTCCCGACCCGCTGGGCAGCATGGGCGCGGCGGCGATATTGTGGGCCATCAAATGCTTAGAGCCCCGTTCATGCCCCGTTTCGTTTTCATCGCCATCGCAGCCATCCTGGCGCTGATGCCCATTGCCAGCATGGCGCAAGACGCCCCTGCCCCTGCGACCGAACAGGCAGCGGCCCGCGCTACCGTGCTCGATTTCCAGAGCGAGGCGCAGGTCAATGCGCTGGCGGCCGAAGGCAAGACGGTGGTCTTCTTCTATGCCAGCTGGTGCCCCAATTGCCGGGCCACCGTGGCCGAGCTCAATGCACGCTGGGCCGAGGTCAATCCGGACCTGACGCTGGTGATTGCCGATTACGACAAGGAAGCCGCGCTCAAGGGCAAGTTCGGCGTGACCTATCAGGATACGTTCGTGCTGCTCGACAATGCCGGCAATGGCGTCAAATCCTGGAATAGCGGCGGGGTCGACGGCCTCAACGCCAATAGCCGCAGCTAGATGCTGGTTACCGTCGGCTTCGCCTTTCTCGCCGGTGTCATCACCGTGCTCTCGCCCTGCGTGCTGCCGCTGCTGCCTGTCATCCTGGGCACGGCGACGCAGGAGGGCAAGGCGCGGCCGATCGGGCTGATCATCGGCTTTGTCGGCACCTTCACCGCCGCGACGCTGGCGCTGAGCTTTCTGGTGCGCGCGCTGGGCGTGCCGCCCGATCTCAATCGGGTCCTGGCGGGCAGCGTCCTCATCCTGCTCGGCCTGGTGCTGGCCATTCCGCAATTGCATCTGGGGTTCGAGCGGCTGGCCGGGGCGCTCGCCAGTCGTGCGCCCGCGGGCGGTCCGTCATCGGGCTTTGGCGGCGGGCTAGCGGTGGGCGCGGGCCTTGGGCTCGCCTGGAGCCCCTGTGTCGGGCCGATCATGGCTTCGGTGATCACGCTGGCGCTCAACCAGCAGGTCAATGCCGGCGCTGTCGCGGTCACCCTGGCCTTTTCGCTGGGCACCGCCCTGCCCATGGCGGCAATCATGCTGGGCGGGCGGCAATTGGTGCGGCGGCTGGGCTGGTTCCAGGCCAATGCGAGCCGCATCCAGCAGGTGCTGGGCATCATCCTGGTGCTGACGGGCCTTGCCATATTCCTCGGCTGGGACCGGCAGATCCAGATCCTGCTCCTGACCTGGTTCCCCGATTGGGAACTGGCCCTGACCGGCTGGGAACCCCGCCCCGGCGCGATCTAGTCCAGCCGCTCGGCCAGGGTTATGGTGATGCTGTCGCCCGCCTGCTTACCCGTCGCCTTGAGCAGGTCGGCCTTGAGCGGCAGCTTGTGCCGGCCATCGCCCAGCGCCATGAACGAACTTTGAAAGGGCACGCCATCGGCACTAGCCCGGACCTTCACCAGGCCGCGGGTTCCGAAGAAGCTCGCGGCCTCGGGCCAGACCACGTAATTCCAGCCGCCCTTGGCCGGGCTTTTCTCGATCGTCACGGCAAAGGATTTGTCGAGCGGACTTGGCATTGTCATTCTCCAGAATGGTTATGCCACTATGACGCATGAGCAACGGCGATTTCGACATAGGTCGGTAAATTCGTGCAGGTGGTGTCAGGAGCCCCGATCCGCCTCCCTCCCCCTTGAGGGGAGGGATTGAGGGTG
>DATMSY010000208.1:0-124859 GCA_035565135.1 Devosia sp. | reverse complement strand
GTTAGCGACACCATGATCTTGCGGCCGGTGGCGACGGCCTGGGCCGCCTGCTGGGCAGCCTCGCGGGCGGGACCAAAGGCGGCTTCCATGCCCGGCGCGACGGCGATGGCGAAAGCCACGGCGCTGGGAGTGACGATGATTTCGGAGAGCCCGGCATAGCCGGAGAGAGCACCGCCGCCGGGGATTTCGACGGTATCGAGCGCGGATTTGATGGCGGCGGCGAGTTCGGTATCGGCCATTGGGGACCTTTGCTACGCTTGGCCCCCTCATCCCAACCGAATTCGCAAACGCGAATTCGGTGACCCCGCAGGGCACCTTCTCCCCTCGCGGGAGAAGGTAAGTGAGCGCCGAGTGACCCTTAGATGATCGACTGGCCGGTGGCTTTCCAGTCCTTGAGGAAGCCTTCGATGCCGGCATTGGTCAGCGGGTGATTGGCCAGCTTGCGGATCACGTCGGGCGGGATGGTGGCGACGTCGGCGCCGGCCAGAGCGACCTGGGTCACGTGGTTGGGCGAGCGGATCGAGGCGGCCAGGATCTGGGTTTCGAACTGGTAGTTGTCGTAGATCTGGCGGATGTTTTCGATCAGCTCGACGCCGTCGAGATTGATGTCATCGAGGCGGCCGAGGAAGGGCGAGATATAGGTCGCGCCGGCCTTGGCGGCGAGCAGGGCCTGATTTGCCGAGAAGCAAAGCGTGACGTTGGTTTTGACGCCACGTTCCTTGAAGGTCTTGGTGGCCTTGAGGCCGGCCAGGGTCAGGGGGAGCTTGACCACGACATTGCTGGCCAGCTTGGAGAGCACTTCGCCCTCGGCGATCATGCCGTCATATTCAAGGCTGGCGACTTCGGCCGAGACCGGGCCGGGCACGGTGGCGCAGATTTCCTTGACCACTTCCTTGAAGTCGCGGCCGGACTTGGCGATCAGCGACGGATTGGTGGTGACACCATCGAGCAGGCCGGTATCGTACAGCTCCTTGATGTCCTTGATTTCTGCAGTGTCGACGAAGAACTTCATGGTTCCCTCCTAGAGCTGTTCAGCAAAATTTGTAGCACGGCATGGCTGCGCTGCAAGGCGATTGAATTGGCTTATTTGATCGCCGAGAGCATGGCTTCCGCCAAATCGCCGACCCGATCTTCCGGGATGCCGGCGACATTGATGCGACTGTCACCAATCATATAGACACCATTGGTGGCTTTTAAATGCTCGACCACGTCATTGGGCAGGCCAAGTAGCGAAAACATGCCGCGATGGGCGGCGATGAAGTCGAAATCCTTGGAATTGGAGCGCTGGCGGATGGCTTCGGCCAGCTTTTCACGCAGCGCGATCATGCGGCCGCGCATCTGGTTGAGCTCGGTCTCCCACTCGGCGCGGAGGTCCTTGTCCTCAAGGATGACGCGGATGATCTCGGCCCCGTGATCAGGGGGCTGGGAATAGGCGCCGCGGATGATGTTGAGGAGCTGGGAATTGGTGACGTCGGCCTGGGCCGCGTCCCTGGCGATAAGGATGGCGGCGCCGATGCGTTCGCGGTAGAGGCCGAAATTCTTGGAGCCCGAGAAGGCGATCAGCGCTTCGGGGACCGCAGCGATAACCTTGCGGGTGCCGTAGGCGTCTTCGAGCAGGCCATCGCCAAAGCCGAGATAGGCCAGGTCAATGAAGGGCAAGGCGCCGGTACGGGCGAGGCTTGCCGCGACCTTATCCCATTGATCGGGCGTGAGATTTGCGCCGGTCGGGTTGTGGCAGCAGCCATGCAGCAGGACAACATCGTCCTTGCCGAGCCTGTCGAGCGTGGCCAGCATTTCGGCGAATTTGACGCCGCGGGTTTCGGTGTCGAAATAGGGGTATTTCTCGACCTTGAGACCGGAATTTTCAGCGATCGGGTTGTGGTTGGGCCAGGTCGGATCGGAGACCCAGACGGTGGCGCCGGGCTTGGCGCGGTTGATGAGCTGCATCAGAACCCAGAGCGAGCCGGTGCCGCCGGGGGCCTGGGCGATGCGGACGCGGGAGCGGTCGACGCTATCGGCCAAGGCCAGGTCGAGCACGGCGACACCGAACCCCTTATTGCCCGCAATGCCTAGATAAGTCTTGGTTTTTTCGGATTCGAGAATGCGCTGCTCGGCCTTGCGGACGGCGGACATGACGGGCGTGACGCCCTTTTCATCCTTATAGACGCCGACGCCGAGGTCGATCTTGGTGGGGCGCGGGTCGGCCGCGTATTCGCCCATGAGCGCCAGGATCTTGTCGCCGGGGGCCTTGAAGAGAGTCTCGAACATTTTGTGGAGCAGTTCCGGTGGGAAGGCGGGGTCTTTATAGGCGGCGGAGGATTTTTTGCAACGGGAAGGAAGGCCCCCTCACCCGGCCCTTTGGGCCGACCTCTCCCCCTAGGGGCGAGGTAAGAGGGTGTCGAGCTCAGCGAGCAATTGCGGAATGATTTCAAAGAGATCGCCGATCAGCGCGACATCGGCGAGCTTCACTAGGGGGGCCTCGGGATCGGTGTTTATGGCGATGATTTTCTTGGCGCCCTGGATGCCGGCAAGGTGTTGCAGCGCGCCGGAAATGCCGATGGCGATGTAGAGATCGGGGGCGATGATCTTGCCGGTCTGGCCGACTTGCCAGTCATTGGGGGCGTAGCCGGCATCGACTGCGGCGCGGGTGGCGCCGACGGCGGCGTTGAGCTTTTTGGCAAGGGATTCAATGAGTTGGAAGCCCTCGGCCGAACCCACGGCAATGCCGCCGCCGACCACGATCTGGGCGGTGGCGAGGTCGGGGGTTTCCGACTGGGTGCGATGGGCGGCGATGACCTTGGCGGCGGAAGAAACGCCAGCGGTATCAATGGCTTCGATGGGCGCGGCATTGCCGGTGGCGGCAGCGCGGAAGGCCGAGGCGCGCAGGGTGAGCAGGTGCTTGTCCTGGTTGGAGGCCACGGTCTGCAGGGCATTGCCGGCATAGATCGGCCGCTCGAAGCGATTGGGGCCGAGAATGGCGGTGACATCGGTCACTGGCATGAGGTCGAGTTTGGCGGCGAGGCGCGGGATGACATCCTTGCCAACCGAACCGGCACTGGCGACCACATAGTGATAACGGACTGTTAGCGTTGACAGTAGCATTTCGAGGCTATCGGCGACAAAGAGCCCCTCTGCGGTCAAGACTTTAGCGACGCCGGCAAGGGTGGATGCGGATTGGGCGGCGGCGGCGATGTTTTCGCCGGCCAGCAGGATATCGATGGGGCCCAATTCGGCGACCGCGTGAACGAGGCGCGCGGTGGCGGGCGAGAGGGCGCCCTGGTCGTGATCGGCAAGAACCAGCACGCTCATCACAGCGCCTCCATCTGCGAGATATCGGAAGCGATGAAGGCGGCAAGCTCGGTGACGGAGCCGACGGTCTTTCCTGCCACACGCTCGGGCGGGGGGGATATCTTTTCGATTGAGAGGCGCGGGGCCAGGTCGACGCCGAACTCGGCGGCGGGGCGGATGGCGAGCGGCTTGGAGCGCGCCTTCATCACCTGCGGCAGGGCGGCATTGCGCGGAATATTGAGGCGGAGGTCGGCGGTGACCACTGCAGGCAGCGGCAGGGATACGGTTTCGCGGCCGGTATCGACTTCGCGAGAGACTTCGAGACCCTGACCGGTCACCTTGATTTCGGAGGCGAAGGTGGCCTGGGGGCGGCCGGTAAGGGCCGCCAGCATCTGGCCGACATGGTTGCTGTCGTCATCGACGGCCTGCTTGCCGAGCAGGACCAGGTCGGGATTTTCCTCGGCGACGATCTTGGCGAGCAGCTTGGCGATGGCGAGGGTTTCAAGCTCGGCATCGGTTTCGACCAGAATGCCGCGATGGGCGCCCATGGCGAGCGCGGTGAGGATGACATCATTGGCGGGCTTGGGGCCGATGGAGACAACCACGACTTCCTCGGCCTGGCCGGCCTCGGCAAGCTGGACGGCGGCTTCCACCGCGTGCTTGCAGAAGGGGTTCATCGACATGCGCACGCCATTGGTCTCGACGCCCGAACCATCGGGACGGACGCGAATGCGGACGTTGTGGTCAACCACGCGCTTGACGGCAACAAGGATCTTCATGGGCTCCCCTCGAAACTGGCGTTGTCATGGCAAAGTTGGGCGAGAGGGACAAGGCCGGCAAGGGAAATTCTGACCAGCGGGGGCGGGATTTTTGGAAAAGGGTGCTGGGGGTGGGGGATTTGGACCGGGTGGCGATGGCATGCTGAGGGCAATCCCGGCGCTGGATGCAAGTGGATGACCACGGACATGGATTCCGGCCTCCGCCGGAATGACACCGTGGATGGTGTGAGGTTCGGCGCAAGCGGAGAGTGGCCCTCGGGTCTAGCCCGAGGGAGAGCGGTGGGGAGGAGGGATTGGGGGCGGTTCACTGTGACGATTCAATCACCGAGTCATTCCGGCGAAGGCCGGAATCCATGCTGAAGACTATTCCGGTGCTGGCTGTACGCGGCGCGCCACGGACAGGGATTCCGGCCTTCGCCGGAATGACATCGTGGGTGGGGCAAGATTGGGATCCAAGAACACGAGATGGTGTGCGGCCCCGGTTGACGGCGGCACTTGGGGCGGCGACATTGGGTTTAGCTTTGCCTGTTTTGGACGTTTTGATGCCCGTATTGAACCGAATTGCCGAATTTCATGACGAAATCACTGCCTGGCGACGTGATTTTCATAGCCATCCGGAAATCCTGTTCGATGTGGAGCGGACGGCGGGCAAGGTGGAAACGCTGCTGGCTGAATTTGGTGTCGATGAGATTGTGACCGGGCTGGGCCGGACCGGGGTGGTGGGGATCATCAACGGGCGCAGCAATAAGAGCGGCAAGACGATCGGGCTGCGGGCGGATATGGATGCGCTGCCGGTGACGGAAAAGACCGGCAAGGATTATGCCAGCACCATCGAGGGCCGCATGCATGCCTGCGGCCATGACGGGCATACGGCGATGCTGCTGGGGGCGGCGAAATATCTGGCCGAGACGCGCAATTTCGACGGGCGGGTGGCAGTGATCTTTCAGCCGGCGGAAGAAGGCGGCGGCGGCGGCAAGGAGATGGTCAAGGACGGGCTGATGGAGCGCTTCGGCATTTCCGAAGTCTATGGCATGCATAATTGGCCGGGCATGCCGCTGGGGCATTTCGGTATTCGCGCCGGCGGCATCATGGCGGCGACCGACCGCTTCTATATCGATATTACCGGGGTGGGCGGGCATGCGGCGCGGCCGCAGCAGACGGTGGACCCCATCATCGTGGCGGCGCATCTGGTGACGGCGCTGCAATCGATCGTGTCGCGCAATGTCGATCCGCTCGAAGCGGCGGTGGTGTCGGTGACCATGGTCGAGGCCGGGGAAGCCGACAATGTGATTTCGCGGACCGCCAAGATCACCGGGACGGTGCGCACGCTGGATGGCGCGGTGCAGGATTTCATCGAGGCGCGGCTGGGCGAGATGGTGCCGCAATTTGCCACCAGCTTTGGCGCGACGGCGAGCATTCGTTATGCGCGGGGTTATCCGGTGACGGTCAACGAGCCGGGGCGGGCGGCTTTTGCCGCTGAGGTGGCGGCCGAAGTTGCGGGGGCGGATCGGGTGGATGCCGATGTGCCGCCCTCGATGGGCGGGGAGGACTTTTCCTTCATGCTGGAGGAGCGGCCGGGGGCCTATATTTTCCTCGGCAACGGGGACAGCTCGGAGCTGCATACCGATACATATGATTTCAACGACGCGGCCATTCCGGTGGGCGCGAGCTATTGGGTGCGGCTGGCGGAGAAGGCTATGCCGGTGGGGTGAGGTAGGGTGGCACGACCTCGTGGTTCGACAAGCTCACCATGAGGTCTACTGGGACTCTGGTCCCTTCCACCGCACCATCCAGTTTGTGGATGGCCTTCAGCATGGATCCCGGCCTGCGCCGGAATGACATTGTGGAGTGGGGCGGGTTTGGGTGCCACGAAAACGGAGGTTCCCGCTTTCGCGGGAATGACATTGTGGGGGTGGCGTCATTCAGCCGGATTTACCGTCCCGACCTTTGCTGCGCTCGCAGATTGCGGCGCTCGCGCAGGGCCTTGCGGACATTGAGCAGCAGGAAAATCGCTGCGACCACATAGACCACAAGCGAAATGCTGATCAGGCCGGTGAAAAACCAGAAACTTATTGGCTCGTCGTTCATGCAGGATTGGCCGCGCCGGAACGATATGCAGTGCTCCGTGGCAATACCGTAAAGGGTCCAGACCAATAGAATTGGCAGCATCACCACGGCTATCTTGCCGACAATTTCAAGAAAACGGCCCGGCAGATCGAGCAAAAAGCGCATCACCGATCATGGTCTCCTGTTGAACAGAGGCGCACACCTACAATGTCTATTGGTTCTCCTCTCGTCAAAAATCTCTACCCTACCCTGCTGACCCTTGCCATTTCGGCGGCGGGTGGGGCGGTGGCGACGGCGCTCGGCATGCCGGCGGGGTGGTTGATGGGGGGTGCGCTGGCGGTGACCGCGGCGGCGATGGCTGGACTGCCGATGGCCATTCCCAATCGACTGCGCGATGTGGTCTTCGTGCTGGTGGGCATGATGATGGGGGCGAGCGTGGCGCCGGACAGCTTGAGTCTCATTGCCAGCTGGCCGGTGAGCCTGGCGGCGCTGGCGCTGGAACTGGTGCTGATCATTTCACTGACCGGCTGGATGCTGTCGAAAGTGTTCAAGCTCGATACGGGGACGGCCTATATGAGCTCGTTTCCGGGGCATCTTTCGTTCGTCATGGGCATTGCCTCGGCGGGGGTGGGCGAGCCGCGGCAGATTGCCATTATCCAGGTGATCCGCATTCTGATGCTGACCATTGTGGTGCCGATCGGGGCGATGTTTTTGCCGATCGACCATTTTACGCCGCCGGTGGCGAGCCAATTTCTCAATGTCTGGCAATTGCTGGGGCTGGCTGCCGGGTGCATTGCGGTGGGGCTGGTGTTCATCTGGCTCAAAGTGCCGGCGGGGCTGGTGCTGGGGTCGATGGCGGCGGCGACGGCGGCCAAGCTGGGCGGGCTTTATACCGAGGCCATGCCGGGGCCGCTGGTGGTGCTGGCCTTTATCCTGGTGGGGGCGCAGATCGGTTCGCGCTTTGCCGGGATTACGCGGCAGGAATTCGTCAATGCGGCCAAGGGCGGCGTGGTGGCGACGGCGATGACCGTGGGCATTGTGACGGTGATGACGTGGCTGGTGAGCCTTATCGTCGACATGCCCTTCGGGCAGATCTGGCTGGGGCTATCGCCGGGGGCGCTGGAGGGCATGGGCGCGCTGGGGATTGCGCTGGGCTATGACACGGCGTTTATTGCCGCCCATCATGTGATCCGGCTGCTGATGCTGAGCTTTGCCATTCCGGCAGTGGTCATTCTGATCCGGCGGCGGGAAAAGGCGGCGTGACTGTGCCACAATTGCCGGCCACAGCAGGCGGAACGAGGAGATTTCCATGGCCAAGAAACTGATGAGCGTTTTCGCACTGGTCTTGCTGGCGGCCACGCCGGCCACGGCGGCGCCGTTCTGCACCGGGGGCGATTGGGGCTCGGGCATTCGCATCAGCGGCAGCATCCGCATCGGCAAGGACGATTCGGAAAACCGCGATGCGCTCAACCTGATGCGGCTGCGCCGGATCGGGGTCGATGCGACCCGGGCCGAGGAATGGAACGGCTGCATCCGCGCCTTTGTGCGCCAGCCGGGTGGCGGGGAGATCATGCAATTCTTCGATCCGACCACGCTGGAACAGGTCTACTGAGGGGGCCTTGTTTGTCGCGCTTCCGAACCGAAAAACCGGTGGCCACTTTTTCTGGAAGCGCTCCGTAGATTACCGGCCTGTCCGAAGCGTAATGCAGGTGAACGGGCTTTAACTGGCGGTGGCGGGAAAGCGGGATCAGGATCATCACATCCACAACAGATGAAAGGATGTGGAAAATGATCAAGATTGCCATGACATTAGCCGCCGCCGGCCTCGCCCTGGGCGCGGCCGCCCTGCCCGCACAGGCCAATACGCTGGCGGCCAATACGGTTTCGCCCGCCACATGCGACGCGACCTATTCGGTGCGGCACCATGAATTCGCCATCGAGCAGGGGCTGAAGCGGGAGGGCTATAATGTTTCGGGCGTCAATGACTGGAATGGCTGCGTGCAGGCCTTCGTCACCCGGGCCGATGGCAGCCAGGCCATGGCGTTTTTCGATCCGGTGACGCTGAAGCCCGTCGGGCCGAACGCGGCCAAGGGATAGTCGCCGCGGGCGGCTTGAAAGAGACCCTCGGGGTGACCCGGGGGCCTTTTTGTTTTTGGGGGTTCTGATCCAGCGGGCCCATCGTCCCCTCGCCCCTCAGGGGAGAGGTGAGGCAGCGGCTCACGTGACGGAGTGCCACGACCTCCTGGTTCGACAGGCTCACCATGAGGTCTACTGGGCTAACCCAATTTCACCTTGCCGTCGGCCAGGGCGATAAAGGCGTAACCATTTGTATCCAAGGCGAGTTTGCCGTCCCCAAGATCGGCATTGCGCGAGATGGGGTCCAACACGGCGTCTTCGGCGGTCAGCTTGAGCTGGTGGGGGCCGGCGGAGAGGTTGAAGACGCAGAGCAGGTTGGCGTCGCGGTCGAAGCGGCGGAAGGCGAGGATGGGCTCGGGGGTTTTTAGGAAATCGATGTCGCCGTGGCTGAGGACCGGATGGGTGCGGCGCCAGGCGAGGATGGCGCGGTAGAAGGCGAGCATGGAGGTTTCGTCGCTGTTTTGGCTGGCGACGTTGAGGGCCGATTGCGGTGGCTTGATGGGGAGCCAGGGCGTGCCGGTGGAAAAGCCATTGGGGGCTTCGCCCTCGTCCCAGGGGATGGGGGTACGGCAGCCGTCGCGGCCCTTGTCCTCGGGCCAGAAGCGGATGCCGCGCGGGTCGGTCAGTTCCTCGAAGATGAGGTCGGTTTCGGGCAGGCCCAGCTCCTCACCCTGATAGAGGCAGACCGAGCCCTTGAGGCTGAGGAGGAGCGCGGCGGATTGGCGGCCGAGAGCCGCGGGATCGAGACTGTGCGGGGCCCAGCGCGTGATGTGGCGGGGCACGTCGTGGTTGGAAAAGCTCCAGCAGGGCCAGCCGTCGCGGCTTTCCCTATAGAAGTTTTCGAGCCGGGAGCGGAAATGCTTGGCGGTGAATTGGGGGCCGAGGAATTCGAAGGAATAGCACATATGGAGCTTGTCGCCGCCCGAGGTGTATTCGGCCATGAGCTCGACGGCGCGGTGGCTGTCGCCGACTTCGCCCACTGAGGTGGTGCCGGGGAACTGGTCGAGCAGGGCCCGGACGCGCTGCAGGAAGGCGACGTTTTCCGGCTGGCTCTTGGAATATTTGTGCTCCTGCATGTCATAGGGATTGACCGCATAGGGCAGATGCTCGTCGCGCTTATTGGGTGGGTTGGAGCGCAGTTTCTTGTCGTGGAAATAATAGTTGACCGTGTCGAGCCGGAAGCCGTCGACGCCGCGCTCGAGCCAGAAGCGCATGATATCGAGGACGGCGTCCTGCACCTCAGCGTTGTGGAAGTTGAGGTCGGGTTGGCTGGCGAGGAAATTGTGGAGGTAATATTGGCCGCGGGTCGGGTTCCATTCCCAGGCGCGGCCGCCGAAGACGGCGGGCCAGTTATTGGGCGGGGAGCCATCGGGGAGCGGGTTGGCCCAGACATACCAGTCGGCGCGGGCATTGTCGCGCGAGAGGCGGGATTCGCGGAACCAGGGATGCTGGTCGGAGGTGTGGCTGACCACCTGATCCATGATGACCTTGAGGCCCAGGGCATGGGCGCGCTCGATCAGGCTGTCGAAATCCTCCATGGTGCCGAAGAGCGGATCGACGGCGGTGTAATTGGAGACGTCATAGCCCATATCCTCCTGCGGGGACTGGGTGATGGGCGAGAGCCAGATGCAATCGACGCCCAGGCTGGCGATATGATCGAGGCGCCGCAGAATGCCGGGGAGATCGCCGACGCCGTCGCCATTACTGTCCTGGAAGGAGCGCGGATAAACCTGGTAAATCACCCCGCCGCGCCACCAATCAGCCATGGAAAGCTCCTGTTCTTTGTGGGGTAAAGCTAGCCGGTTGCAGCGGATATGGGAATCGCCCCGTAGTGCAATTGGCCAATGCAAGGAAGGCACGAGCATGACGGTGACCACGGCATTGCTGATCGACCATGAAGCGGCCTTGGGGCCGCTGGTGGCGCTATACGAGGGGCAATGGCCGGAATGGTATAATGCGCGCGGGGCTTCGGCGCGGGCGGACCTGAGCGAACGGCTGCAACGGGACCGGCTGCCGCTGGGCATCGTGGCCCTGCGCGACGGGGTGGCTTTGGGAACCTGTGCGCTGACCGCCACATCGGGCGGGCTGGTGACGGAGCGCTCGCCCTGGATTGGCGGGTTGATGGTTGACCCGGCGGCGCGGCGGCAGGGTGTCGCAAGGCTCTTGCTGGAGCGGGCGCGGCGGGAGGCGCGGCGATTGGGGCATGGGCGGCTTTACGCGCTGACGGCGGATGCGGTGCAGCTGTTCGAGCGGGCGGGGTGGGTCGAGATCGATGTGATCCTGATGAGCGGGGAGCCGCATCGGATTTTCGTCATCAGCACCTGAGCTGTCGAAAGCGGGCGGGCTCGTTCGTTGTCTGGTCAGAAAAGAGGAGACGACAGATGATGCATGTTTTGCGCGCCGCCGATCGGCCAGTGAGCAAGAGCCGGACCATCCGCTTCGAGGGGGATGGCTATGGCGCCGGCATTTCGTTTTTCTCGGTGGACAATGATCCGGGGCAAGGACCGGGCCTGCATGTGCATCCCTATCCCGAGACGTGGATCGTCAAATCCGGGCGGGCGCGGGTCGTGGCTGGGGATCAGGTGCTCGAGGTGGGGCCGAACGATATTGCGGTGGTGCCTGGGGGCGTGCCGCATAAATTCACCAATATCGGGCCGGGGCGGCTGGAGATTGTGTGCATCCATGCGGCGGGGACGATGGTGCAGGATAATTTGGAGTGAGGGGCTCAGCTCATGAATGGCCTGACGTAAATCCATGCCGAGCAATCCGGTGTTTCCAGCCTTGCAATCACCAGGCTTTGCGTAGCGAAAAACCATACCGTTCTTGAAATCACTAGTTCCCGCTTGCCAAAGATTTTCTGCTCATAGACGTTCACAAACCACGGCGAGGGCTCCGTTAGGATTTGGTCGATCTCATCCCCCTTGCAAACATCCACAGTGACATCAGTGGAGTAACCGTTGGCGCCGGTTGGTATGTTTTGGTCCATCAACTGCAGAATTTGGTGAAGCGACAGACTCTGGCCGGGCGCGGCGATAGTGCCCCAGCACAAGGCTGACCAAACTATCGCTACGAGCAGACCAGGTCTGCTCACCTAGACCACCTGGCTTGGCAGCGGTTCGCCGGCGAAATGGGCGTCCAGGTTGGCGACGAGGAGGGCGCCCATGGCGTCGCGGGTTTGGCGGGTGGCGCTGGCGTGGTGGGGGGAGAGGACGACGTTGTCGAGACCCATCAGTTCGGCAGGGACTTCGGGTTCGCCGTCGAAGACGTCCAGCGCCGCGCCGCCGAGGCCACCATTGGACAATAGCTCGACCATGGCGGGCTGATCGATCAGCGTGCCGCGGGCGACATTGACCAGGCGCCCTTCGGGGCCCAGGGCTTCGAGCACTTCGCGCGAGACGATGCCTTCGGTGGATTTGCCGCCCGGCGCGATGATGACGAGCCAATCGCTGTCGCGGGCCATGTCGACCAGATTGTCGTAGAAAATATGGGGCACGGAAGGTTGGCGGTGGCGGCCATAATAGACCACGCGCATTTTGAGGGCCTGGGCGCGGGCGGCGATTTCCTTGCCGATGCGGCCAAGGCCGAGAATGCCGATGGTCTTGCCGGTCATTTCCGAGGAGAAGCCGAAATTGGTGCTGGGCCATTTGCCGGCGCGCACGAATTGGTCGGCGACGACGATGCGACGGCCCAAAGCGATCATGAGGCCGATGGCGAGTTCGGCCACCGCGTCATTGAGCACGTCGGGCGTGTTGGTGACGCGGACATTGGCGGCCTTGGCGGCTTTGACGTCGATATTGTCGTAGCCGACGCCGAAATTGGCGATGATTTCGAGATTGGGGAGCTGGGCGAGCAGCTTGGCGTCGACGCTGCCGCCGGCGATGGCGCGGATGCGGGCGCCATTGGCCTTCAGCCAGGCGGCGGGATCGGGCTGTTCGTGCAGCTTATGGACAGTGTAGCGGCTGGCGAGCGCGGCTTCGCAGGTATCGAGGAGCTTGCCGGTTTGCAGGATGTCGATGGTCATGATTGGGGCTCCTCGGGTGTGTGTTTGGCGGACACCTTAGTGGGAGGGCTCGCTGCGGCAAGCCCTGGTCGCGCCAATCCGTCAACTTTAGGGCGCAATTGCCTCAGTCGTCACCCTCCCCCTCGCGGGGAGGGTCAGGGAGGGGGGCGGTTGGCCCGGATATCGTGGCTCTCAACACCCCCTCCCAACCTCCCCCGTCGAGGGGGAGGTGCTGGGGCGGTGGGTGTGGCGGGATAAAGCCACGACCTCGTCCTTCGACAAGCTCAGGATGAGGTCTACTGGTTGGTCAGTGCTGTCAGCCTTGACGATGACAGATAGATTGGGGCTCTCAACACCCCCACCCTGCTCGATGTACGGACTTAGCAAGGGCTAAGTCCTATCTCGCTTCCTTGCCATTCGAGCATAGCTCTCATGGCCTTCTCCCCTCAAATCGCTCCACTGGAGCGATTTGCCCTACGGGACGGCTCGAAGCCCACAAGGGGGAGGGTGAACCCGGTGGGTGGGGTTGGATCATCGCATATTCCGATTGTCATGCTGACCCGCTGGACGGCTGCGTACAAATGTGTAGCAATGTGAAGGCGATGGGCTAAGCCGTAACAGCATGCGGAGCATAATGGCCGAAACTGCGCCGTTTGACGAAATGTACCATGCGGATGGTTCTGTCCGCGAACCTTATCGGGCTTTGAATGCATGGCTGGAGGAACAGCCGGACAAGGCCCTGACCTTGATGCAATCGGATGCGGAGGCGATTTTCCGCAGGCTGGGCATTACCTTTGCGGTCTATGGCTCGGATGAAGGCACCGAAAAGGTCATTCCGTTCGATGTGATCCCGCGCATTATCGCGGCGCAGGAATGGCGCAAGCTCTCCAAGGGGATCGAGCAGCGCGTCAAGGCGCTCAATGCGTTTCTCTATGATATCTATCACCGCCAGGAGATTTTGAAGGCCGGGCGGATTCCGGAAAAGCTGATCCTGCAGAATGCCGCCTTTGCGCCCGAAATGATGGGGCTGGAGCCGGCCAAGGGGGTTTATGCCCATATTATCGGGGTGGATATCGTGCGGGTGGGGCCGGACGAATTCTATGTGCTGGAGGACAATCTGCGCACGCCATCGGGGGTCAGCTATATGCTGGAAGACCGCGAGGCGATGATGCAGCTGGCGCCCGACCTGTTCCATCGCTGCAAGGTGGCGCCGGTGGAGACCTATCCCGAAAACCTGCGGCGGACGCTGGAAAGCGTGGCGCCGGCCAGCGCGGGGCAATCGCCCAATATCGCGGTGCTGACCCCGGGCATTTATAACTCGGCCTATTTCGAACATTCGTTTCTCGCCGACCAGATGGGCGCGCAGCTCTGCGAAGGGCCGGACCTGTTTGTCGATGGCGGCAAGGTCTATATGCGGACCACGACCGGGCCGGAGCGGGTGGATGTGATCTATCGCCGGATCGACGATGATTATCTCGATCCCCTCACCTTCCGGCCCGATTCCATGTTGGGTGTGCCCGGCCTGTTCAACGCCTATCGGGCGGGGAATGTGACACTGGTCAATGCGCCGGGAACCGGGATTGCCGATGACAAGGCGGTCTATACCTATGTGCCTGAGATTATTGAGTTCTATCTCGGGGAAAAGGCGCTGCTGAGCAATGTGCCGACCTATAATTGCACCGATGAGGAGCAGCGCAATTGGGTGTTGGCCAATATCGCTGACCTGGTGGTCAAGGAAGTACATGGCTCGGGCGGCTATGGGATGATGGTGGGGCCGACCTCGAGCAAGGCCATGCATGCCGAGTTCCGTCGGAAAATCGAGGCGCGGCCGGATAATTACATCGTCCAGCCGACCTTGGCGCTGAGCACCTGCCCGACTTACGTCAATGCCGGGGTGGCGCCGCGGCATGTCGATTTGCGGCCTTATGTGCTGGTGGGGGACCAGGTGCGGATTACGCCGGGTGGATTGACGCGGGTGGCGCTGAAAAAGGGCTCGCTGGTGGTCAATTCGAGCCAGGGTGGGGGGACCAAGGATACGTGGGTGCTGGAAGATTGATGATGATGACCAGCGTTCAGTGTGTGTTGAGAGAACCCCCCTCCCTAGCCCTCCCCACAAGGGGGAGGGTGACATCGAGTTTTTGGCAGCATAGCGCCACAATCACCGGCATCACCTCCCCCCTTGTGGGGGAGGCAAGCAGAGCTTGGCGCACAGCGCCTAGCGGCGCTCGGAGGGGGGATGCTGCATCCCCGATCTCCCCATGATGCTCGGGCGGACGGCACAAAATCTGTTCTGGCTCAGCCGCTATGTGGAGCGGGCCGAGAATATGGCGCGGCTGCTGGAGGTGGGCTATCGGATGAGCCTCACCAGCCGGCGCGAGGGGGGATCGAGCGAGCACCTGGTATCGATGATGCAGGCGGCGGAGGTCGATGAGGCCTTTGCGGCCAAGCACAAGACGGCCGATGTCGATACGGTCGCCCATTTCATGATGTTCGACCCGGACAATGCCAGTTCGGTCTATTCGTGCCTCCTGGCGGCGCGGACCAATGCGCGCTCGGTGCGCACCGCCATCACCACCGATATGTGGGAGAGCATGAACGGGGCCTGGCTGGAATATTCCCAGATCAAGCCGCGCGATGTGCGGGGGGCAAAGCTGCTGGGGCTGCTGCAATGGGTGCGGCAGCGCAGTCATGAATTCCGCGGGGCGCTGCTGGGTACGATCTTGCGCGATGATGGCTTTGCGTTTTTGCAGGCCGGCAATTTCGTCGAGCGGGCGGATAATACGGCGCGCATTCTGGACATGAAATATTATGTGCTGCTGCCGCGCGCGACGCTGGTGGGCGGCGATCTCGATATCCAGCAATGGACGCTGATCCTGCGGGCGGCCTCGGCGCATCGCAGTTATCGGCATGTCTATCATGATCGCTACAAGGCGCAGAATATTGCCGATTTCCTGATCCTGCGGCCGGAAATGCCGCGGTCGCTGAATTTTTGTGCGCAATTCGTGCAGCAGAATCTGGATCTCTTGGCCGATTTCTACGGGCGCAAGCAGGCATGCCAGGAGGCGGCGAGCCAATTGCTGGCCATGGTGGAAGATACCAGCATGGAAAAGATCTTCAGCCATGGTTTGCATGAATTTTTGACCGAATTCATCGCGCGCAACAATCGGGTGACCGATGCGCTGTCGGAGAGCTACAATTTCTACTGAGGACCTATGCGCATAGCCATTCGCCATCAATTGAGCGTCACGCCGCCGGCGGGTACGGCCAATGCGGTGCTGCAATTGCTGCTGACGCCACAGGGCGGGCCGAGTCAGAGCGTGGAAAGCTGGAGCGTCGAAATGGCAGGGATCGGCAATGCCGGGCGCTTCATCGACGCCTATGGCAATGTCGCGCATCTGGTGAACCAGAGCCGGCCCGAGGGGGAGCTGGTGGTGACGGTCAAGGGCGTGATCGAAACCACTGACCGGCATGGCGTGTTGGGGCGGGTGGGGGGCGAGCCGGTGCCCGCGCTCTATCGAAGGGTGACGCCGCTGACCAAGGCGCCGGTGACGCTGTATGGCAAATATCGCAATGCCAGGGAAACCCGGCTCGATGTGCTGCATGGGCTGATGGCGCGGGTGGGCGAGATGCTGGGCACCGACGAGGCCCCGGTCCAGAGCCAGATGCAGGCCGATGGCGGGCAGAGCCAGAGCCAGGGTGAGGCTGCTCTGCCCCCGGCCAGCGATTATGCGCATAGCTTTGTCGGGGCGGCGCGGGCGCTCGATATTCCGGCGCGTTATGTGACGGGGTATCTATTGGGGGCGGAGGATGGCGTGCCCGCGTTCCATGCCTGGGCCGAGGCGTTTGACGATGGGCTGGGCTGGATCGGGTTTGATCCCAGGCTACAGATGTGTCCGACCGACCGGCATGTGCGGCTGGCGGCGGGGCTGGATGGGCTGGCGACGCAGCCATTGCGCATGGTGCCGTCGGGAGATGGGCCGCGCGATGTCGAGGTGAGCGTCGGGGCGGCTTAGGACGCGTAATAGTGTTCGAGATGGCGTGATGCGGCCGCGGCGATCTGGCTGTCGGCGTTGTGGGCCAGGGTTTCGAGGCAGGGCCGCATGCCCTCGACGAAGCCGCGGATTTCGGTAGCTGTCATCAGGGCCAGGGCGGTGAAGCCGCCGGCCAGCATGCGATCGACCATTTCGGGCGAGAGGCTGCACAATTCGTGCAGGAAGAACTCGATGTCGTTGGCGGGCATGTCCTCGAATGGCGGCGGGGGACCGTTGCGGCGTTCCAGCAGGTCCATCATCCAGGGGGTGACCGTGCTGGCCCATTCGGCATTGGCCCAATCGCCGCCCGCATGCGATGGCGACCAGAAGGGCCCGGCAATGCCGGGCCGGGCCAGTTCCTTTTCCCCGATAAGGGTAAAAAGGTCGTCCCGGCTGGGGGCGGTATCGTCCTCGGACCAATTGCCGAGCATCATGGCCGCGCAGCCGCGCACCCAATTGGAAGGATGATCGAGTAGGGCGATCCACGCTGCCGCCTGTTCGGGCCAATCCAATGCCGGTGGCTCCAGCAGAATTCGCACGCCGATCACCAGATTGACGTCAAGGCCGACGGGAGGCCGGTGTTCGAGCCGCTCGAGCCAGGCCAAGACGGGCGGCGATTGCTGGTTTGAGGGCGTGTGATAGCGCAGGTGCCGGATGAAGGAAGGCAGCACGTCGGGGTACAGTTGATTGGCGGTCTCGATTGTGTCGAGCAGCCATTCCAGCCGTTCGATGTAATGGCTCGGCGGGGGCAGGTCCGGCCGGTCTTCCCAATAGCGCTCCCAGAGGATGGCCGTGGCGAGACGCTCGGCGGCATCGCTCCGAATCCAGGCCTCGTCACTGCCGAGCCAGTTGGCGATCGTGGTGCAGAAGGCGATGCGCTCGGCGGGGGAGAGTTCGTGCAGCGGGGTCTGGCGCAGGTCGAGATAGGCTTGGGGATTTTGCGGCACTGACTGCTCTCTTGCTTTCGCTCTCAACCAGAGGTTCCCGCTTGCGCGGGAATGACCCGGTGAAGGAGCCGTAATCTTCCGGTGCGGCGGCCTTACGGTCCCAACAAAAAGAGCCAGCCGGATATGGTTATGGCCGAGGCTATGGTGGTGATCAGCACCGTATTGGTGGCGACGCTGACGCTGCGATTGTAATAGGTGGCGAAGATATAGGCGTTGACGCCGACTGGCATGGCGGCGAGCAGGATGCCGTAGCGGGCGATGGCCATGTCGACGTGGAACACCCAGATCATCAGCACATAGGCGATGGCGGGGTGCAGGATCAGCTTGATGGAGGAGGCCACCAGAGCGTGCTTCCAGCTTTCGCTGAGCTTGTATTCGTTCAATGCGCCGCCGACGCCGAAGAGGGCTGCCGGGACCACGGCCTGGCTCATCATGACGAAGAAGGCTTCGGCCGGCTCGATCAGGGTGACGCCGGCAAACGAGGCGATCATGCCGGCGGCAATGCCCCAGATCAGCGGATTGGAGCCGACGCGGCGGGCGGCGACAATGAGGGTCTTGCCCAGGGACTGACCATCGCGACGGACCAGTTCCATGGTGACCATGCCGATGGTGAGCAGGATCGCGCCATGGAGGCCAATGATGGACAGCGTAACCGGGAGCGCTTCGGGGCCATAGGCGCGCTGGATGATGGGCAGGCCGACCAGCACGGTATTGGTGAAGGTACCGGAAAAGGCGGCGGAGACACCCTCGCCCGGGCGGGTGCGGAAGAATTTGATGGCGATGAAAATGCCCAGGGCAAAGCAGATCAGCGCGCCGGCATAAAAGGGCACGATGATGGAGAGATTGAACGCCGAGCGGAAATCGCTGGTGAGGAGCGAGTGAAACAGCAGGCAGGGCGTCGCGAAATTGTTCACGAAGGCGATTAGGCTCTTGATGCCATCGGCCGGAAACAGGCGGAAGCGCACGGCGCCATAGCCGAGCCCCATCAGGGCAAAAACCGGCGCAATGACAGTGATGATGGCGAGCATGGCCGGGACCCGGGGCCGAAGGATACAACTGCCCTAACCCGTCCGGTCTAAGGGGTCAACTTAGACTTGTATGGAAGATGAGCCGGATGGCCCGGTTCACCTCGCCCCTCAGGGGAGAGGTCGGCCCGCAGGGCCGGGTGAGGGGTGCGATGCCGCAGTCGTGCGTGATGCCCCAGCACTGCACCCCTCACCCCAGCTTTTTCGCTATACGCGAAAAAGCCGACCCTCTCCCCTGAGGGGCGAGGGGACGATGGGGCCGGGGGATCAGTTGATGGGCGATGCTGTTCTGCGCAGTGGCGTTTGCAACGCTTGGCGCCTTTCAAAACGAAATCATTTCGCGTAGAAGCGAAAGCATAACGAAAGAGGCTGCAGCAATGACCGAGCAAGTCGATGTCTTTGTGATTGGCGGGGGCATTAATGGCGCCAGCGTCGCCCGGGACGCGGTGGGGCGCGGCTATTCGGTGATGCTGGCCGAGATGCATGACCTGGCGTCGGGCACGTCGTCGGCGGCGACCAAGCTGGTGCATGGCGGGCTGCGCTATCTCGAACATTACGAATTCCGGCTGGTGCATGAGGCGCTGGCCGAGCGCGAAGTGCTGTGGGCCAATGCGCCGCACATCATCAAGCCGCTGCGGTTCGTGCTGCCGCATCACAAGGGGCTGCGGCCGGCGATGGTGCTGCGGGCGGGGCTGGCCATGTATGACTATATGGGCGGACGGCGGCTATTGCCGCCGACCAAGACGCTGGACCTGACCCGGAACGAAGTGGGCAAGCCGCTCAAGCCCGGCTATCGGCTGGGGTTTGAATATTCCGATTGCTGGGTGGACGATGCGCGGTTCGTGGTGCTGAATGCGCGGGACGCGGCGGATCGTGGCGCGACGATCCATGTGCGGACCAAGGTGACCAGCGCGCGGCGGGATGCCGGCGGCTGGGTCATCGAGCTGGATGGCGAAGGCGGACGGCAGAGCGTGCGGGCCAAGCTGCTGGTCAACGCGGCGGGGCCGTGGGTGGATAGCGTCATCAATGGCACGATGGGCAAAAACGGCGCGCATAATGTGCGGCTGGTCAAAGGCAGCCATATCGTGGTGAACAAGCTTTATGAGCATGACCGCTGCTATATTTTCCAGAATGCGGATGGGCGGATCATTTTCGCCATTCCCTATGAGGGCGATTTCACGCTGATCGGCACGACCGACGAGGACTATGCCGGCGACCCCAAGGACGTGGCGATTTCGGACCAGGAGACGGATTATCTCTGCGCGGCGGCGAGCGAATATTTCGCCAAGCCGGTGAGCCGGGGCGATATCGTCTGGACCTATTCGGGGGTGCGGCCGCTGTTCGACGATGGGGCGAGCGCGGCGCAGGAGGCCACGCGCGATTATGTGCTCAAGGTCGATGGCGACGCGCAAAGCGGGGCGGCGGTCAATGTGTTTGGCGGCAAGCTGACCACGTCGCGGCGGCTGGCCGAGTCGGTGCTGGAAAAAATCGAGGGCGTGCTGGGCAAGAAGGGCAAAGCCTGGACCAAGGTCAGCAAGCTGCCGGGCGGGGATTTCGAGCCGCTGGCTTTCGACGCCGAAGTGCGGCGGCTGCACAAGGATTATGCCGGCCTGCCCGATGGGCTGGTGCGGCGGCTGATGCGGCTTTATGGCAGCAAGGCGCGGGCGATATTGGGCACGGCGAGCGATATCACCGGGCTGGGGCGGCATTTCGGGGCGGATTTGTATCAGGCCGAGGTGGATTACCTGATGGCGCAGGAATGGGCCCGGGTGGGCCAGGATGTGCTGTGGCGGCGGACCAAGCTGGGGCTGCGGGTGAGCGCGGATGAGGCGGTGGAGCTGGACGGGTATATGGCGGGGCATGTGAGCCACTGACATTGGGGCTCTCCCCCCCTCCTGCCTCCCCCATCAAAGGGGGAGGTGGCCCGGTGGGATGGGCAGCATTGTGCAAAAGCCCCGATGCGGTTCCCTCCCCTTGATGGGGAGGGCTAGGGTGGGGTGAAGCAACAAGCGCGGTGGGTAGAACCACCCCCACCCCTGTCCCTTCCCCACAAGGGGGAGGGAGACGATGGAGCTGTGGGATTTGGGCTGCGGGCGACACCGCCAGGAAACAGAGGTTCCCGCTTTCGCGGGAATGGCATTGTGGGGGAGCGGGCATTCAAGCATGGGGTGGCGCAGGACCCCTCACCCTGATCATTCTTCTGGACGAAGAATGATCTGTCCCTCTCCCTCAAGGGGCGAGGGGAAGAGAAAGCAGTTGGAGGAATAATGAGCGGATATATTCTGGCAATCGATCAGGGGACGACGTCGAGCCGGGCGATTGTGTTTGGCAAGGACCGGACCATTGCCGGAGTGGGGCAGAAGGAATTTACCCAGATTTTTCCGCGCGATGGCTGGGTGGAGCATGATCCCGAGGAAATCTGGGAGAGCGTGGTCTGGGCGGTCAAGGAGGCGTTGAAGGCGGCCAAGATTGGCGCGGGGGATGTGTCGGCGATTGGCATTACCAACCAGCGCGAGACGACGCTGATCTGGGACCGGCAGACGGGCAAGCCTATTCACAATGCCATTGTGTGGCAGGACCGGCGGACGGCGGCCTATTGCGCCAAGCTCAAGGCGGCGGGCCATGAAAAGGCGATCACCAAGAAGACCGGGCTGCTGCTCGACCCCTATTTTTCCGGCACGAAGGTGCGCTGGCTGCTGGACAATGTGAAGGGCGCCCGCAAGCGCGCGGAAAAGGGCGAACTGGCCTTTGGCACGGTGGATAGCTTCCTGATCTGGCGACTGACCGGCGGCAAGCGGCATGTGACCGACGCGACCAATGCGGGGCGCACGCTGCTGTTCGATATCGGCAGGAATTGCTGGGACAAGGCCCTGCTGGAGCTGTTCGATATTCCGGCGGCGCTGTTGCCGGAGGTGGAGGATTGCGCGGCCGATTTCGGGGTGACCGAGGCGGCGCTGTTTGGCGCGGCGATCCCTATTCTGGGGGTGGCGGGCGACCAGCATGCGGCGACGATCGGGCAGGCCTGTTTCGAGCCGGGCATGCTGAAATCGACCTATGGCACGGGGTGTTTTGCGCTGCTCAATACCGGCAAGGACAGGGTGGCGAGCAAGAACCGGCTGCTGACCACCATTGCCTATCGGCTGGATGGGGAGACGACCTATGCGCTGGAAGGCTCGATCTTTATCGCCGGGGCGGCGGTGCAGTGGATTCGCGATGGGCTGAAGCTGGTGAAACATGCCAGCGAGACCGGACCGCTGGCGCAGAGCGCCGACCCGAGCCAGCATGTCTATATGGTGCCCGCCTTTGTGGGGTTGGGTGCGCCCTGGTGGGATGCCGAGGCGCGCGGGGCGATCTATGGGCTGACGCGCAATTCGGGACCGGCAGAAATCGCCCGGGCGGCGCTGGAGGCGGTTTGCTACCAGACGCTGGACCTGCTGGCGGCCATGCGCAAGGACTGGAAGGGTGGCGAGGATACCGTGTTGCGCGTGGATGGCGGCATGGTGGCGTCGGACTGGACCATGCAGTTCCTGGCCGATGTGCTGGACGCGCCGGTGGATAGGCCAGTGATTTTGGAGACCACGGCGCTGGGCGCGGCGTGGCTGGCCGGATCGCGGGCCGGGGTGTGGCCGGGGATGCAGGAGTTTGCGGCGAGCTGGGCGCGGGACCGGCGATTTGAGCCGAAAATGGCGGCGGCGGAGCGCAAGGGCAAGATCAAGGGGTGGAATGCGGCGGTAAGGCGGACGCTGAGTTCGTAGGCCTTGCCACGACCTCGTGGTTCGACAGGCTCACCATGAGGTCTACTGAAGAAAAGCGGGTCTAGGAGTAGACCTCATCCTGAGCTTGTCGAAGGACGAGGTCGTGGCCCTACTGATACACCCGCCAGGCGTCGAAGCTGCCGCCGGCGATGAGGGCCCAGTAGAGGCGGCCAGCTGGGGTGCGGGTGACGGCGAGGCCGAATTCGGTGAATTTGGGGCTGAGCAGGGTGCCGCGGTGACCGGCGGAGTTCATCCAGCCTTGCAGGGCCGCTTCGAGCGAGGTGTGGCCGCGGGCGAGGTTTTCGCCGACCGCGCCGATATAGCCGGCCTCGGTGACGCGTTCGCGCAGGGTGACGCCGAGGTCGTGGCTGAGCGTATCGCGCTGGGCCATCAGACGGGCTTGGGAGCGGGCGGCGTTTTCAAGGCTCTGGCTATAGCTCCAGGGCGGCGCGCCATTGGCTTTGCGCACGGCATTGACCGCCGCCATGATCTGATCGGGGGTGAGGGTTTCGGGCGTCGGCGCGGCAGCGGCGGGCGCGAGGGTCGGCATGGTGGAGGCGCAGGCCGAGAGCGTGGCAGCAGCACCCAGCATGAGGAAGCCGCGTCGCGTGGTGGTCAGCATCGTGGATGATTCCATTTAGACGGCCTGGTCGTAGGCGCTGAGCAGGTTGGGCAGGCAGGCGAGCTGGCCGGTTATGGGATTGCCGTCATCGAGGTCCCAGCAGGCGGAGAGGGCAGCATGAGCGGCTGCCCAGCCCAGGATGCGCTTGCGGGGATAGGCCAGGCGCTGGGACAGGATATCGGCGCGGGCGGCAATGCGGCGGGGGTCGGCGGCGACAGCGTCGGCCCGCTCGGGATTGATGAAGACATTGGCTACGTCATAGACGGGGTCGCCCAGGAGGCCCTTGGGATCGATGGCCAGCCAGCCGCGATCCGACGAGATGATATTGTCGTGGTGGAGATCGCCATGGAGGGGGATCTGCGCCGTGGGCCGGTCGAAGAGGCGCAGGGCTATGCCGCTGGCGCGGGCATAGAGATCGCGCGAGGTGTGGGGCCAGGCGCGCACATCGGTATCGAACAGGGTCTGGAAGCGCTCGCGCAGGGGCTGCAGGCCCTCGGGCGCGCCGTCGCGGGGGCGGTGCAGGTTGGCGACGACGGTGGCGATGGCAATGGTGCCCTCGTCGTCATGGCCGGCGCGGACGGCATCGCCCAGCGTGTTGCCATCGAGCCATTCCATGAAAATGGTATTGCCGTGAATGTCGAAGACCGTGGCGGCCCCCTCCCCGCCATACCAGTTCAGCAATTGGGCGCCCCGGCTCTCCTCTTCGAGGGCGAGGGGCTTGAGGATCTTGAGGGCGGCGAAGTTGCGGCCGTTCTGCTCGACGCGGAAAATCCAGCTGGTGGCGGTTTCCGCCACGGGCGTCGACTTGGTCAGGGACCAGCGGATCATGGCGCGGCTGAGCGCGGTTTCGGCGGGAGACTGATTCATGTCAGCCATTAGATCAGAAGGCGGGCTTGCTTTCGACATTAACTGCGCTTGGCAAAAGAACTTGATCGAAATGCGGCGCGGTAGCTTTTTGGTAAGCAAGATGGTTGGCACAATGGCAACCTTAACCGCAGCAAACCGGGCCCTGGCAAGTTTTGCTAAAGTTGGCCGGAGCTAGACTGATCGCGACGCAGAAGACAGCGCCCAATCGACAAGAGGGAACTGGACCATGACGTATTCAAGCGCAAGGGGGCATGACCCCAAGGGATTTTCCGACATCGTGGCGGCCGATGAGGCGAGACCCGGCCTGGGGCGGCAGCTGTTTAACGGGGTGACCGGAACGCTGGTGCTGCTGGTGACCGGGATTTTGGTGTTGCTGGTGGTGTTGTGGAAGTCGCCGTGAGCCTGTGGACCCTGCGGGATGGATTGCCCGGACGAGCCGGGCAATGACGATGGGGATGGGTCCGCATTCTCAAACTGGCGTCATCACCCGGCTTGTCCGGGTGATCCATCTCGGCATCGCGTATGCGGAAGCATACCCCCACCCTGCTCGATCACGGACTTAGCTGAAGCTAAGTCCTATCTCGCTTCCTTGCCATTCGAGCATATCTCTCATGGCCTTCTCACCTCAAATCGCTCCACTGGAGCGATTTGCCCTACGGGACGGCTCGAAGCCCACAAGGGGGAGGGTGTCCCGACTGATAGCTTCGCGTTAGCTGATTTTGTAAGCGTCTTTCGCCGCCTGATAGCTCAAATGCTTGGCTAGTTCTTCGGCGGTGCTTCTGCTCAGGCGGTTTTCGGCGACCCAGGTGGCGAGGAACCCGCAGACTTCGCGGCGCCAGACGTCGTGGCGGGCGGGGATGGAGAGCAAAGCGCGGGTGTCGTCGTTGAAGCCGGCGAGATTGTAGAAGCCGGCGGTTTCCACCACCTGATCGAGATAGCGGCGGATACCCTGGGGGCTGTCGTGGAACCACCAGGGCGGGCCGATCATCAGGCTCGGCCAATAGCCGGCCATGGGGGCCAGCTCGCGGGCATAGGTGGTTTCGTCGAGGACGAACATGATCAGGCGCAGGTTCGGCTCATTGCCGCAGCGGGCGAGCAGAGCGCGCATGCCGTTGACATAGTCGGTGGTGCCGGGGATGTCGGCGCCGAGATCGGGGCCGCGTTCGGCAAAGAGCAGCGGGTCGGTATTGCGGCGCGAGCCGGCGTGGAGCTGCATGACCATGCCGTCTTCGACCGAGAGCAAAGCCATTTCGGTCATCATCTGGGCGCGGAACAGCTCGGCATCGGCGGCGTCATGCTTGCCGGCGAGGATCTTGTCGAGCAAAGCCTGCTTTTCGATCAGCGGCAGGTCGGCCGTGTTGGCGGAGGGCACGCCATGATCGGTGGCAACGGCGCCGAAGCGGCGGAAATATTCGCGGCGGGCGCGGTGGGCATTGATGAGGCCGGCCCAGTTGGTGACGTCCTCGCCGGTCAGTTCGGCAAACTTGTTGAGATTGTCGACAATGGCGGGGCGGCTGGGATCGGTCACGTCATCGGGGCGATAGGTGGTGCGGACGCGGCCCAGAATGCCGGTCTCGGCCATTTTCTGGTGGTGGACCAGGGGATCGAGGGCAAATTCGGTGGTGGTGATGACTTCGACCTTGGCGCGGTCGAGCAGAGCCAGCGGCAGCAGGTCGGGCGTGGCGAGGGCGGCGTCGATCGTGTCGTAGATGGCGTCGGCTGTGGCGGGCGACAGCTCGTCGGTGATGCCGAAACCCCATTGCAGGGAATGGTCGATCCAGGTCTTGGACGGGGTGCCGGCGAAGAGGCGGTAATTGGCGGCAAACAGACGCCAGGCGGTGCGGCCATCGGCGACGGGCTTGCCATCCTTACGGGGGACGCCCAGCGCATCATAGCTGAGCCCGCGGCTGCGCAGCATGCGCAGGACATAATGGTCCGGCGTGAGGAAGAGCGCGGCGGGATCGGAGAAGCGCCCATTATTGGCGAACCAGGACGGATCGGTGTGGCCATGCGGGCAAATCAGGGGGAGATCGGCTACCGCCGGATAGAGCTCGCGCGCGATGGATTGCGCGGGCTGGGACGCGGGAAACAGGCGATCGGGATGGAGATGGGCTGGGTGGGTCATGGCCCTGTTCTGCCACGGCGCGCGGGCGGGATCAAGCATCTACCATACAAGATCAGGATAGATTGGATTTTATGTAAATTAACCGCTTTGGCAGGGAAGGGTTCGCGCTTTTCGGGCGCGGGGTTAACTTTTTCCCGTGGGTGAGAAGAGCTTAATGGCGGCGACCCCGGCAATGACTGGCGCAGTGGCCGGTAACAATCAGGGGCGGCACATGACACATCTGGATACATCGGACATCAGGGCTACGCGGCTGGCGGCGCATCGCTCGGCACAAATGCAGCGGGCGCAGACCATGCTGATAGCGGCGGGGCTGGCGGCACTGGGCATTTTGGCGGTGGCGGCTTCGATGATGGCGGTGTTTTAGGAGCTACACCGTTACTCGGAGTTTGCGGAAGCCCCCCCCCACCCTGCTCGATTACGGACTTAGCAAGCTAAGTCCTATCTCGCTTCCTTGCCATTCGAGCGTAGCTCTCATGGCCTTCTCCCCTCAAATCGCTCCACTGGAGCGATTTGCCCTACGGGACGGATCGAAGCCCACAAGGGGGAGGGTGAGCCCGGTGGGTTGGCGAGAAGGTACCATGTCAAAAGGCTGACATAAGCGTGGAAACTCCATACTGTGCCGGCGGGGAGACTGTCGGCGCTGATGCGAATATTGCTGGTTGAAGACAATGAGGATCTGGGCGAGGCCATCGAGAAGCGGCTGCGCACGGCTGGGCATTCGGTGGAATGGGTGCGGGACGGCAATGATGTGGTGCCGGCCGCCGAGGGCGATGCGTTTGATGCGGTGGCGCTCGATCTGATGCTACCCAATCGCGACGGGATCGGGCTGATCGCCGAATTGCGCAAGCGCAAGTTCAATGCGCCGATCCTGGTGATCACGGCGCGCTCGGAAATCGATGACAAGGTGAGCCTGCTTGATCTGGGGGCGGATGATTATCTGGTCAAGCCGTTCGACCTGCGGGAGCTGGAAGCACGGCTGCGGGCGCTGATGCGGCGGACCGGCGGGCAGACGACGAGCACGCTGGGCGTGGGCAATCTCGAGCTGGATATGGCCGGGCTCAATGCGGCGATTGGCGGCAAATCGCTGGAACTGGGGCGACGTGAATTCCGGCTGCTGGAAATTCTGGTGACCAATGCGGGCAAGGTGGTGCCCAAGGAGCGGCTGATGAACCAGCTGTTCAATTTCGATGAGGCGGTGTCGGTCAATGCGCTGGAGCTGCATATTTCGCGGCTGCGCAAGAAGCTGGAAGCGGCGAGTATTGAAATCGGCACGGTGCGCGGCGTGGGCTATGTGTTGCGGGCGCCGCATGGGTAGCCTCTACTTTGCGACAACCACCGCACGGCACCTCCCCCTTGATGGGGGAGGCTGGGAGGGGGTGGTGGGAGCCACGATCATCGCGTATGCGGCGGCATACCCCCACCCTGCTCGATGGACGGACTTAGCTAAAGCTAAGTCCTATCTCGCTTCCCGGCCATTCGAGCATAGCTCTCATGGCCTTCTCCCCTCAAATCGCTCCACCGGAGCGATTTGCCCTACGGGACGGCTCGAAGCCCACAAGGGGTACCCGGCGGGTGCCCAGCGAGCGTGCCATGCCGGCTAATTCCTTTTCTATTCGGCGGCGGATTTTGGCGCTGGCGGTGGCGCTGTTGCTGGGGGCAGCGGTTATTCTGGTGGTGTTTATCCGCGATTATGCGGAGCGGGCGGCGGATCGGGCGTTTGATCGGTTGCTGGCGGCTTCGGCGCTGACCATTGCGGGTGCGGTGCAGGTGGAAAATGATGCGGTGATCGTGGAATTGCCGTTTGCCTCGTTTGGCATGTTTTCGGGGCGGGACCGGGTGTTTTACGCGGTGGAAGACCCGCGGGGGCGGGCGGTCACCGGGTATGATGATCTCTCCGCCAATCTTGAGGAAATGCAGTCGGCGGGGCCGGTATTTCAGGATGCGATGTATCGCGGGGAGCTGGTGCGGGTGGCGAGCGTCGGGCGGCTGACCTCGTCGGCAAGCGAAACCGATTGGGTGACTATCCATGTGGCCGAGACGCAGAATGAGCGGGAGGCGCTGGCCAATGAGATTTTGGGCAATGCCATTGTGCCGGTGGTGGCGCTGACGCTGCTGGCGGTGGCGCTGGTGTGGTTTGGCATTGGGCGGATGTTTGCCCCGCTCTATCAGCTGGAACAGGCGCTGCGCGGGCGGGCGCCCGATGATCTGTCGCCGCTGGATGTGCCGGTGCCGGTGGAGGTGAGCCAGCTGGTGGGGGCGCTCAATGCCTTTATGGCGCGGCTGGG
This sequence comes from Devosia sp., assembly GCA_035565135.1. Classification (GTDB taxonomy): domain Bacteria; phylum Pseudomonadota; class Alphaproteobacteria; order Rhizobiales; family Devosiaceae; genus Devosia. The sequence goes on along the minus strand of DATMSY010000208.1, from coordinate 96,932 downwards.
CAGCAGCATGGAGCGGCTGAGCGGGCTGGTGGCGGAGGCAGCCCATGAAGTGCGCACGCCGCTGGCTTCGCTGCGGGCGCAGGCGGAAGTGGCGATGGATGAGCAGGACCCCGATGCGTTGCGGCGGCGGGTGGGGCGCATCCATCAGGGGGCGATCCAGGCCAGCCAATTGGTGTCGCAATTGCTGATGGATGCGACAATTTCCCATCGGCTGGAAAACCAGGAAAGCGACACGACCCCGTTCGGCGCGGTGATCGAAGATGTGCGGCAAAGGCTGGATGGGGACCAATCGGCGCGGCTGAATCTCGATATTCCCGAGGCGGTGGCAGCAGCACAAATCCGTGGCGACCGGGTGGCACTGCGCGAGATGGTCCGCAATGTGGTTGATAATGCCATGGTCTATTCGGAGGGGTCGGTTTCCATTGCCGGAACGGTGGTGGATGGCGTGCTGACCATGGTGGTGACCGATAGCGGGCCGGGCATTCCGGAGGGGGAGAAGGACGCGGTGCTGGAGCGGTTCAAGCGGGGTAGTAGCTCCAGCGCCAAGGTGGGGTCGGGGCTGGGGCTATCGATCGTCAAGCGGGTGGTGGAGGCGCATCGCGGGGCGTTGCGGCTCAGGGATCGCGAGGGTGGCGGGCTGGCGGTGGAGATCGAATTGCCGCTGGTGGGGCGCAATCCAAAGCTTGAGCAGATGCGCAAGGCGCTGGGGAGCGTGGGCATGCTGGCGCTGTGCCTGTTGCTGGTGCAGCCGCAGGAGGCGCGGGCGGTCGAGTCCCGCTATCCGGCGCCCGATGGCAGCAGCGAGCAGGTGCTGACCATTCTGGGGGTGACCGATACGCCGCTGTTTGCCCAGTTCGTGGTTGGGTTTCAGCTGCGCTGGCCGGGGGTGACGGTCATTTATGAGGAGACGGATTCGGTGCCGCTTTATGAGCGGTTCCTGGCGGGGGATACCGACCCCAAGCCGGATCTGGTGATCAGTTCGGCCTCGGACCTGCAGGTGAAGCTGGCCAATGACGGCTATGCGCTGGCCTATGACAGCCCCTATCTGGCGCAGCTGCCGGAATGGGCGCATTGGCGCAACGAGCTGTTCGGGTTCACGTTCGAGCCGGCGGTGATCATCTATAATCCCGACCTGATCGGGGCCGATGAGGTGCCGCGCACGCATTTGACGCTGGCTGAATTGCTGGAGAGCCAGACTTCGCGGTTTCGCGGGCGGATTGCGACCTATGATATCGGGGTTTCGGGTGTGGGTTATCTGCTGGCGGCGCAGGACCAGACGATTTCATCCAATTTCTGGCGGCTGGCGGCGGCGTTTGGCCGGGTGCGGGCGCAATTCAGCGGCTCGAGCCCGGCAATTCTCAATGGCGTGGCCGATGGGTCGCTGGCTTTGGGCTATAATGTGCTGGGGTCTTATGCCTTTGCGCGCAAGGCCGCGGGGGCCAATATCGAAATCGTGGTGCCGGACGATTATGTGCTGGTGCTGACGCGTTCGATGCTGATCCCGCGCGATGCCCCCTACCCCGAACTGGGCAAGGCATTTGTGGATTTTGCGCTGTCGGCGGAGGGGCAGGCCATTGCGGCGGGGCAGACGGCGCTGGGTTCGGTAATACCGGGCGGTCGCGGGGATTGGAGCAGCGAGGCCATTGCCGGCCGGGGGCGCGGGGTGATCCAGCCGATACCGCTGGGGCCGGCTTTGTTGGTGGCGCTCGACCAGCAGAGGAAGCGGCGGTTTTTGGATACGTGGCAGGAGATTGTTTCGCCTAAGCCGTGAGAGGTCTTCCCTTCTCCCCTTGAGGGGGAAGGTGGCGCGTAGGGTCACCGAATTCGGTTGGGATGAGGGGTTCCTTGCTGCGTTACTGGCATGGGACGGCGCAGTACCCCTCACCCTGTCATTTCTGCTGGACGCAGAAATGCCGTCCCTCTCCCTCAAGGGGAGAGGGGGAACCCGGTGTTTTCCCATGCACTCAACGCATGGCAGTGGGTGGCTATTTGGAATATCGCCCGAAAACGGCCCTTTTCGGCGGGCCATTCGCGCTCAGTGCATGGCTGGAATGATGGAATTACCCTACCGCAGGCGGCTTGTTGGGCCCATCTACACTCTCATGAAAGCGCGCGGCGATCTGGCCGGGCCTTGAGAGGAAATGGCAATGAGCACTCATCGGAACAATCGTTTCTTTGCAGCCCTTGGTACCTTCGTGGAAGTGTTCGGCAGCGCTGCTGCCGTGTCCAACGCGGTGGAAGCCGGGCGTGCTCCCAAGGCCAAGCACCTCAAGACCCTTGGCATCGACGCTGCCGCCTTCCGTTCGATCGGCAGGTAAGTCTCCCTGCTCGAAGCGGGGCGCTGGCCCCTCCCTGTGCGACCCGTATCGAGTTGCCGATGAACGTAAAAAAGCCCGGATGCGCTGTGATCGCGCGTCCGGGCTTTTTGTCTTTTGGGGCATTGCGCCACGACCTCGTCCTTCGACGAGCTCAGGATGAGGTCTACTGGGGCTAGTCCTCGTTGGCGGCGAGGGAACTGAGCACGGCGCCCCTGCCCCGCAGGCGCATGATCAGCGGCAGTACGATGGCGACGATGGCGATGGCATACATGGTGATGGCGATCGGGGAATGCACCAGGATGATCGGATCGCCCTGGCTGATGGCAAGGGCACGGCGCAATTGCTGCTCGGCCATGGGGCCAAGGATTAGGCCCACGACCACCGGGGCGATGGGGTAATCGAAGCGGCGCAGGATATAGCCCAACAGGCCAAAGACCAGCAGCATGCCCAGCTCGAACGAGAAGGGTATGGGCCCGAGGCGCCCGGACATGGCGCCATTCGCGCCGATGCAGCCCAGGGTGGCGAAGACCAGGATGCCGCCATAGAGCCAGGGTTTTGGGATGGTCAGCAGGCGGACCCAGAGGCCGATCAGCGGCAGGTTGAGCACCAGCAGCATGAGATTGGCGACGAGGAGGCTGGCGATCAGCGACCAGACCAGGGGGGCATTGTTGGCGAACAGCAAGGGGCCGGGCTGGAGCCCGAATTGCTGGAAGCCGGCCAGCATGATGGCGGCGGTGGCCGAGGTGGGCAGGCCCAGGGTCAGCAGTGGCACCAGCGTGCCGGCGGCGGAGGCATTATTGGCAGCTTCCGGCCCGGCAACGCCTTCGATGGCGCCCTGGCCGAATTCCTCGGGATGCTTGGTGAGGCGGCGTTCGGTGGCATAGGAGAAGAAGGTGCCGATTTCGGCGCCGCCGGCCGGCATGGCGCCGATGGGGAAGCCGATCAGCGTGCCGCGCAGCCAGGCACCCCAGGAGCGTTTCCAATCCTCCAGCGTCATCCAGACCGAGCCTTTGACGGCCAGCACTTCTTCCTTGATCTGGTTGGGGCTGGCGGCAATGGCGAGGGTTTCGCCAATGGCAAAGAGCGCCACGGCGAGGGTGGTGACTTCGATGCCGTCGAGCAGGTCGGGAATGCCGAAGGCGAGGCGCGACTGGCCGGTTTGCAGGTCAATGCCGATGACGCCGAGGCCCAGGCCGATGAACAAAGCCGTGATGCCGCGCAGGGCGCTATTGCCGAAGGCGGCCGAGACGGTGATGAAGGCCAGCACCATCAGCGCGAAATAATCGGCGGGGCCGAAGGATAGCGCGACCTTGACCACCCAGGGGGCGATGAAGGCTAGGGCCAGCGTGGCGATGAGGCCGGCGACGAAGGAGCCGATGGCGGCGGTGGCGAGGGCGGGACCGCCCCGGCCCTTGCGGGCCATTTTATTGCCCTCCAGCGCGGTGACGATGGAGGCGCTTTCGCCGGGGGTATTGAGCAGGATGGAGGTGGTCGAGCCGCCATACATGCCGCCATAATAAATGCCGGCAAACATGATCAGCGAGCCGGTGGGATCGAGCCGATAGGTGACGGGCAGCAGCAGCGCCACGGTGAGCGCCGGGCCGATACCGGGCAACACGCCGACGGCGGTGCCCAGGGTGACGCCGATCAGGCCATAGATGAGATTTTGCCACTGCAGGGCGGCAACCAGCCCCTGGGCAAGCAGACCGAAGGTATCCATATCAGCGCCTTCCGATCAGGGGACGAGACGTTCGAGCGGGCCCGTGGGCAAGGAGAGCTGCAAGCCGCGCGAGAAGATGAACCAAACGACAAAGGCAAAGACCACGCCGATCGGGATGGTTTGCCACAATGGACCGCGGCCGAAGCCCTTGGCCGTGAAGGCAAAGAGGAGGCCCGTGGCGATGGAAAAGCCGGCCCAGCCCAGCAGCAGCAATTGGGCGACGAGGCCGCCGACGATCCACAGCATGGGGCCGTAATTGTCGCGCTCACGCGCCGGAAAGGTGCCGCGGAAGGCCGCGAATGCCGTGCCGATGGAGAGCAGGATCATGCCGCCGGCAATGACATAGGGAAAGACCGTGGGTCCGACGCGCGCCTGAATGGGGGGCACGCGCATCTGCGAGGTCTGCCAGATGATGACGGCCGCAATGACCGCCAACACCAGCGCTATGACAAGCGCCGCCCCATCGGGGCGGCGCGAGAGATTGGGTTGGCCTGTTGTCATTGCACCAGGCCAATGTCTTTCAGGATGGCGGTGGTGGCTTCGGTATCAGCGGCAAGCTGGGTGTCGAAGTCGACGCCAGCCAGATACATGTCGGCCCAGCCCTTGGTGGCGAGGGCAGTCTTCCAGGCTTCCGAATTCACCATCTTGTCGATATCGGCGGTGATGGCGGCTTTCTGCTCATCGGTGATGCCGGGAGCGGCGGCAACCATGCGCCAGTTTTCGACGACGAGATCGACGCCCGATTCGCTCAGGGTCGGGATTTCAGAACCTTCAAGGCGTTCCGCGCCGGTCGAGGCCAGAGCGCGCAGGTCGCCGGACTGGATCTGGGCGTCGAATTCGCCGAGGCCCGAAATGCCGACGGTGACCTGGCCACCGAGCACTGCTGCCAGAGCTTCGCCACCACCCGAATAGGCGATGTAATTGACCGTGGTGGGATCAACGCCAACGGTCTTGGCGAAGAGGCCAGCGGCAATGTGATCGACGCCGCCGGCGGAACCGCCGGCCCAGGACACCGAGCCCGGATCGGCCTTGAGCTTGGCGACGAGGTCATCGACGGTCTTGAGCTCGGAGGCGGCGGGCACGACGATGACGTCGGATTCGCCGGTGAGGCGGGCGATCGGGGTGACGTCGGCCAGCGAGACGGGCGAGGCATTGGTCAGGATGGCGCCCACCATGACATAGCCGCCCACGATCAGCGCATTGGGATTGGCATTATACTGATTGACGAACTGGGCGAGGCCGATCGTGCCGCCGGCGCCGGGAACGTTGGTGACCTGGACATTGCCCGAAATGCCGTCGGCCTGGAGGGCCTCCTGCATGGTGCGGGCGGTCTGGTCCCAGCCGCCGCCGGGGGCAGCAGGCGCCATGATGGTATAGTCGGCCGCATAAGCGGGGACCGCGAGTGCGCCGGAAACCAGCGCAGCGAGAAGCAGCTTGTTCATAGATCCTCCCATGTAAAAATCCGGACGTCGTTCCGTCCGGCAGGACCGCGATACTAGAGCGGCTCCCTGTCACCGTCCTGTCACGCCGGGTATTCGTCTGGTCGCGACGTTGGGCGGAGGATTTTTACGACGGAAGACTGCGCCTGGGGCGGACAAAAGGCAAGCAGCGGGAGGGGCGCTGAAAGAGGATCGCCTAACCTAACCTAACCTAACTTATCTTAGCTTACTGCCTTGGCGACTGCTCTCATTTCAACAAGGACCTTGTTGTACTGAGCCCAGAAAGGTTGGTACGCTTCCTTGAATCCATCCGGAACATTGGCCGACTTCTTAGCCATCCTGTCCAGCCCCGCCTTGTATTGCCACTGCCGATAACTCCGTATTTCGACCTCAAGAGCGTCCAAGCTAGGCAAAAGGCCCGGAAAATCCATCATCGCTATGGTCATTACGGCCGGCATCGGATCTGGATCGGCAACGGGGTTTCCCCCGAAAACAGCTTCCGTGCGCTTCAGGTCCAACCAGGTCGTCAAGTCCGCCAACCCCTTTGCGAGCTTTTCGAATTGCAAGCGACGGCGAGACCACTCATTCGAGCGCTGCGTTAGTAGGTGGGAGACAAATTGCAGCACTACTCCAGGTAGCAATGCAAGCACTCCACCGACGATAACGGGCCATAGAACGGTCCAAATGTCAGGCTGCACCCGTAACTCCGCTTCTAGCGCAACAAACTGCGGTTCGGGTGGCCGAATAAAACACCGATTTCCAAACCTCACAGTAAATTCGATCAAAAACTCTGAACTGGCAACAGCATCTAAGCCGCCATTTCGAATATCGATTTAAAGGAGGGAATTGTGGTGCCCGGGACCGGAATCGAACCAGTGACACGCGGATTTTCAATCCGCTGCTCTACCAACTGAGCTACCCGGGCAGCGGGGCGGAGATGCCGCCCGGCGCGAAGCCATGGGCCTTATAGGGGAAGGGTTTTTGGCGCGCAAGCGGGAAAAGGGGGTGTGGAAAAGGAGTTTGGGCGCAGATGTGCGAAGGGGGAAGAATTCGGCGTTGCAATCGCTTCCCTTGGGGTGAAGCGAGGCGGTGGTACGGGCGGAATTCTGTGCGGGCTGGGAGTGGCCCTCGGGTCGGGCCCGAGGGAGAGCGGTGGGAGTTGGGGCTTGGTGCCCTTGGCGTGGGGCTGCGATGTGGGGTGAAGGCGGCGATATCCAGGTTGTGGATGATCTTCAGCATGGATTCCGGCCTGCGCCGGAATGACGTTGTGGGTGGGGTGGGCTTGGGGTGACCGACTCGCTGCGGCCGGCATCGGGTGCGTCGCCCCCGCGACTAGATATTGTCGTCTTCGTCGGCGTCGGGGATGGATTTGTCGGCTTCGGGTTCGTCGTCGCGGGCGGGGATGACGTAGCTGCCGGTGAGCCAGCGGTTGAGGTCGACGTCGGCGCAGCGAGCCGAGCAGAAGGGGCGGTATTTTTCGACCGCGGGCTTGCCGCAAATGGGGCAGGATTTTACCGGGACCTTGGCCATCAGACGCCGGAGGACGCGGACTGGTTGAGCCAGTTGAAATGGACCGGATAGCCTTCGCCGGCCAGCAGTGAGGCGGTTTCCATCAGGGGCAGGCCGACAACGCCGGTATAGGAGCCAACGAGCTTGACCACGAAAGCGCCGGCAATGCCCTGGATGGCGTAGCCACCGGCCTTGTCGCGCCATTCGGCTGACGCCAGATAGGCTTCCATTTCGCGAGTGGAGAGGCGCTTGAAGCGGATGCGGGTTTCGACCAGCCGCTGGCGCTTGGCACCGCTGGGGGTGAGCACGGTGAGGCCGGTATAGACGCGGTGCGCACGGCCCGAGAGCAGAGCGAGGCATTGGGACGCCTCTTCCATGGTCTCGGCCTTGGGCAGGATGCGGCGGCCCACGGCCACCACGGTATCGGCTGCCAGCACCAAAGCCCCCGCGCCATAGCCAGCCGAACGCGCCTTGTGTTGCGCGGTCAGGGCCTTGAGGTCGGCGAGACGCTGCGCCAGCTTGCGCGGCAATTCGCCCTTTTCGGGCGTTTCATCGACGTGAGCGGGCACCAGATGTTCGGGCTCGATGCCGATCTGGTTGAGCAGGGCAAGACGCCGCGGCGAGGCGGAAGCCAGGATGAGTTCCGGACGGCTGGCCATCGGCGCGGAGCCTTACTTAAAGCGGTAGGTGATGCGACCCTTGGTCAGGTCATAGGGCGTCATTTCGCACAGGACCTTGTCGCCGGCCAGCACGCGGATGCGATTCTTGCGCATACGGCCAGCGGTGTGAGCAATGATTTCATGCTCGTTTTCCAACTTGACCCGGAAGGTCGCATTGGGAAGCAGTTCAGTTACCACGCCCGGAAATTCGAGCACTTCTTCCTTCGCCATACTGTCTCCTGAAAGGACCCACGGGGCATCGATTTGCCGCCCGGGGGCCGGAAATTGCGCGCAACCTATAGGAATTCAATGGATTTGTGAACCACCGGAAACCAACGGCTCCAAGCGCTCGCGCACACGCTTGCGAAGGCTATCGCGCAAAGCTCGATAAGCCTCCAAAATCAGCTCCCGGCTGCCCTCCACAAGGGAGGGATCGGCCACTTGCCAATGCTCGACCGCGCCGGCTTCGAGGCCCTTGCGGGCCACGGCGTCGGGCGCATCGTCGGAGAGGGTGATGACGAGGTCGAAGCGGTTGGCAACCAATTCATCCAGGATATGGGGCGTGTGGACTGACATATCAATGCCGATCTCTTCCATGACCTCGTGGACGAACTGATCGGCCTTGCCGCCATTGACGCCCACCGAGCGGGCGATGATGCGGCCGGGAAAGGCCTGGCGTGCGAGGGCGGCGGCAATGGGCGAGCGCACGGAATTCATCGAGCAGACGAAAAGCACGCTGGGCAATTCGCTCTTACTTTCATCGATGCGGCTGGCATAGGGCTGGACGGCGCAGATGAGGGTGAAGAGGCGGCGGGCGGTGTTGAGATCGATGATGATCTTGTTGGTGAGGCGGGCGCGCAGCAGCTCGGCCGCCTCGTTGTGCATGCCGCGCCGGGCCATGTCGACGGTTTCGATCTGGAAGGGCTGGGCCGAGCGGATCGCCTCGTAATAGGCGTCGCGGATGCGGAAATAATCGCGGATCAGCCGGCGGAACGGGGTGAGCGAGAGATAATGCGCGGCGATGGGCTGGAAGGTTTCGGGGTGGCGCACATCGAGCACGATGGAATTGCCGACGATGGACATATGCAGCGCGAACGGGCCCTTGGCCGTGACGCGGGCGGGCCGAAAACTGTTGTTTTCGAGCAGGTCATAAATGGCGATGCGCCATTCATGCACCTCGTCGGGATTGATCGAGGTGATGGTATTGGGGTCGAGCGTGACGGTGACCAGGCGATCGGTTGGGGAAACCTTCGTCTGGTTGTCCATCGCGATGCTCAATGATTGAGCCGGATGGAGATGGAGCGGCCATGGCCATCGAGTGCCTCCACCTCGGCAAGGGTGACCGCCGCCTCGGACAGGGCCGAGAGCGAAGCGGGATCGCAGCGCAGCAGCGAGGTGCGCTTCATGAAGTCGAGCACGCCAAGGCCCGAGGCGAAGCGGGCTGAGCGGGCGGTGGGCAGCACGTGATTAGAGCCGCCGACATAATCGCCAATGGCTTCGGGCGTGTGGTGACCGAGGAAGATCGCGCCGGCATGGCGGATGGCGGGGAGGATGATATCGGGATCATCGAGCGCCAGCTCGACATGTTCGGAGGCGATGCGATTGGCGAGCGCGGCAGCCTCATCGAGCGAGGCGACGGTGATGACGGCGCCGAATTCGTCCCAACCCTGGCGCGCAATCTCCTGCCTGGGCAGCAGGGAGAGTTGGCGATCGACTTCGGCTTCCACCGCGTCGGCCAGGCCCTTTTCGGTGGTGACGAGGATGGACTGGGCCCCGCCCCCATGCTCGGCCTGGGCGATGAGATCGGCGGCGATCCAAGCGGGATTGGCCGAGCCATCGGCAATGACCAGCACTTCGGAGGGGCCGGCGATGGAATCGATACCGACCTGACCGAAGACCTGACGCTTGGCGGCGGCGACATAGGCATTGCCGGGGCCGACGATCTTGTCGACGCGGCCGACGGTTTCGGTGCCGTGGGCCAGGGCCGCAACGGCCTGGGCGCCGCCGATGCGGTAGATTTCGGTGACGCCGGCAATCTGGGCGGCAAGCAGGATGACGGCGCTGATCTGCCCGCCCGGGGTGGGGACGGCCAGGGCAATGCGGTTCACCCCGGCCAGCTTTGCGGGGACGGCGCCCATGATGACGGTGGAGGGATAGGTGGCGAGGCCGCCGGGAACATAGATGCCGACGGCGTCGACGGGCGTCCAGCGGGTGCCCAGCGTCACGCCGAGGGCATCCTGATAGACGTGGTCGGTGGGGAGCTGCTTTTCGTGGTGGGCCTTGATGCGGTCATGCGCGGTCTGCAGCGCAGCGCGGACTTCGTCGGACACGCGGGCGGCGGCGCGGTCGATTTCCTCGGGGGAAATGCGCAGGTCGGCGGCGGTGAAATTGGTGTGGTCGAATTTATTGGTCAGCTCGACCACGGCCTCGTCGCCGCGCGCGCGGACATCGGCGATGATGGCGGCGACGACATCGCCCACTTCCTGGCTGGCTTCACGCTTGCCGCCGAGCAGGGCAACAAAATTCTGCTCGAAATCGGGGCTGGCGCTGTCGAGGCGGATCGGCATGGAATTCCTGTCGGTCTGGATTGGGTCAGTCGAGAGTGTGGGCGGGCTTGGCAGCGGCGGCCCAGGTGGCGCCGAGATCGGAGAGGCGGGCCTCGAGGCATTCGACGCCCAGGCGCACCGTGCCGCCACCGGCAAAGCTGAGTTCGATCATGCCGGCCGGACCATCGATGGGGATGAAGGTGACGGCCAGCAGATTGAGCACGCCATCATGGGCATTGGGATCGAAACCGGCGGTGACGACTGACTGGACGGCGTCGAAATGCAGCGCCGCGCGCTTGCGGACGCCCTTGCCACGCGGCTTGTCGCTGGCCCAGTCATAGCGGTTCATCAGCAAGGCGAAACGGCGGTCACCACGGGCGTAGCCCATATCGGCGACGCGCACGACGGCATCCTGCACATGGGCGGAAATCACATCGAGATCTTCGGTATCAAGCGCCAGAAGCTTGAGATCGGTCATGGTATTGGCGGCCCTTTTTGCGTCGAGACGACCCTATCTGGTCACGCTGCATCCGATCTACAAGTTTGCCGGGGCGCGGGCAATGCGGGGCGGGGAAAAAAGGACGTGCGTGCGACGCCAGTGGGTTGGCGCGGTGAGTGGGTAATCGAGGGATTGGGGCTTCCCTCCACCCCACCCTGCCCTCCCCATCAAGGGGAGGGTGACATCGAGTCTTTGGCGGCATCTTGCTCAATTACCGGCTCACTGCCCCATCCTCAAAATCGCCCACTTGAAAATAACTGACCAGTCAGTTATTTTATGGCTACTGAACTGGGAGCCCGTCATGTCTGAAACACCGAAAAAATTCCGCCGGCGGGCCGAGGCGCGGCCGGATGAGGTGTTGGATGCGGCGCTGGCGGTGTTTGTGGAGAAGGGCTATGCGGCGGCCAAGATGGATGAGGTGGCGCGGCGGGCGGGCGTGTCCAAGGGCACGGTCTATCTCTATTTTCCGTCCAAGGAAGCGCTGATCGAAGCCATTGTGCGGCGGGCGGTGGCGCCGATTGCGCTGCGGGCCCTGCCCGACCTCGAAAGTTTCGATGGCGATCCGCGTGTGCCCATCACCATGCTGCTGACCATATTGGTGGAGCGCCTGGCCCAACCCGACACGATCGCGGTGCCCAAGCTGATCCTGCGGGAAGTGCTGAGCTTTCCCTTCATCGCCACGTTTTATCGCAACGAAGTGCTCGACAAGGTGATGCCGGCGCTGATCGGGCTGGTGAAGCGCGGGGTGGAGAGCGGCAGATTGCGGCCGGTTGATCCCGAATTGACGGTGCGCTCGATTATCGGGCCGCTATTGGCGCATGTGGCGCTGGGGGAATTGTTCGGCATCACCCCGGCCAAGGGGCTCGAACTCGAGCGGTTCCTGGCCAACCATCTCGATATCCTGTTCCACGGCATCAGCCCGCAAGCGGCGGAGGCACAATCATGAGTGATCTTCTGGCGGGAATTTTTGCGGCGGTGATGGGCCTGCTGCCCGGCGGGGCGGCGGACGAGGCCGGATATGTGGGGTATCTGGAGGCCGATTATGTCTATGTGGCGCCGGTGGGCGGCGGGCGCATTGGCGATGTGGCGGTGCGGGAGGGCCAGCCAATTGCCGCGGGCGACATATTGTTCACGCAGGACGCGGCGCAGCAACAGGCCCTGCTGACGGCGGCGCGGGCGCGGGTGGAGGCGGCACAAGCCAATCTCGATAACCTCACCACGGGCAGCCGGGCGCTGGAAATCGCGGTGATCCGCGCCTCGCTCGACAGGGCGCAATCGGATCTGGTGCTGGCGCAATCGAACCTCATGCGTAGTGAAAAACTGCTGCTGGCGGGCACGGTGACGGAAGCGCGGGTGGAGCAGGACCGAGCGGCGCTGGCCGCGGCACAGGCGCAAGTGGCGCAACTGACTGCGCAGGTCGGGGTGGCCGAATTGCCGGCGCGCAGCGCGCAGCAGGTGGCGGCCGAGGCCGATCTCGGCGCGGCGGAAGCCGATGCCAGCCGGGCGCAGCTGGACCTGGCGGACCGGCAGACAGAGGCGCCGGTGGCGGGGACTGTCGATCGGCTGTTTTATTCGGCCGGGGAGATGGCCGCGGCGGGGACGCCAGTGGTATCGATCCTGCCCGAAGGGGCGCTCAAGGCGCGGTTCTTCGTGCCCGAGGCCGATCGGTCGGCCCTGGCGGTGGGCGGCATGGTGCAGGTGGGTTGTGATGGCTGCGCGGTCATGACGGCGCATATCACCTATTTTGCCAGCGAGCCGCAGACCACGCCGCCGGTGATCTATTCGCGCGAGGAGCGCGGGCGACTGGTTTATCTGGTGGAAGCCCAACTCGATGCGCCGGGCACATTGCGGCCGGGCCAGCCCGTAACGGTGACGCGGTGAACGGGGAAGCGGTCATCGACGTGACCGGGCTGACCAAGCGCTTTGGCGACAAGCTGGTGGTCGACCATTTCGACATCAAGGTGCCGCGCGGGGCCATCTACGGCTTTCTGGGGCCGAATGGGTCGGGCAAGACTACGACGATCCGCATGCTGTGTGGGCTGTTGGTGCCCGATGCGGGGCAAGGCACATGCCTGGGGTTCGATGTGCGGAAAGAGGCCAGCGCGATCAAGACGCAGGTCGGCTATATGACGCAGAAATTCAGCCTCTATGAAGACCTGACCATTCGCGAAAATCTCGATTTCGTGGCGCGGATGTATGGCGTGCGCGACCGGGAGAGCCGGGTAAGCGCGGCGCTGGTTGATCTCGGGCTGGCGGATCGTTCGGGGCAATTGGCGGGGACGCTGTCGGGCGGCTGGAAGCAAAGGCTGGCGCTGGCGGCCTGCCTGATCCACGATCCGCAATTGCTGCTGCTGGACGAACCCACGGCGGGTGTCGACCCCAAGGCGCGGCGTGATTTCTGGGACGAAATCCGGCGGCTGAGCAAGGCGGGCGTCACCGTTTTGGTCTCCACCCATTACATGGACGAGGCGGTGCAGTGCGATTTCATCACCTATATCGCCTATGGCAAGAAGCTGATCGACGGGCCTTCGGCCGACATACCCAATATGGTGGGGCTGACGACCTGGCGGGCCGAGGGTCCGGATCTCGCGGCGCTGGAGGCGGAGCTGAACGGGCAGCCCGGCGTGCTGCAGATCGCCCGGTTCGGCTCGACGCTACATGTCTCGGGCACCGATGCGGCGGCGCTGGAAGCGACGGTGCGCAGCCATGAGACCAAGGGGGCCTACCGCTGGAGCCTGCAGCCGGCGGGGCTCGAGGAGGCGTTCATTTATCTGATGACAGGGGCGCGGGACAATTTCGCGCGGGATGCGGCATGAGCGGGTTCTTCTCCCTGTCGCGGTTTGGCGCGGTGCTGCTCAAAGAATTCATCCAGATGCGGCGCGACCGCGTCACCTTTGCCATGATGATCGGCCTGCCCATCATACAATTGCTGCTGTTCGGCTTTGCCATCAATGCCGATCCGCGCAACCTGCCGACGCTGGTGGAGGTCAATGATGATGGGCCGCTGGTGCGCGCGGTACTGGCAGGGATGGAAAGCTCGGGCTATTTCGATTTCGAGGGCCAGGTCTATGGGCCGGGCCAGGGCGAAGACGCGCTGCGGCGAGGAGCTGCCAATTTCATCGTGGTCATTCCGGCCAATTTCGAGCGCGATGTGATCCGGGGGCGGCATCCCGATATTCTGATCGCGGCGGATGCCGCGGACCCATCGGCGGTGGGCGGCGCAACGGCAGCGCTGAGCGGGATCGTGAATGGGGCGATCAGCCAGACGCTGACCGGGCCGCTGGCGGGGCTGGCCGGCTCCCCTGCCCCATTCGATGTCATCGTGCATCGGGCCTATAATCCGGAGGGTAAGACCTCGACCAATATCGTGCCGGGCCTGCTCGCCATCATCCTCAGCATGACCATGGTGATGATCACGGCAGTCGCCATCGTCAAGGAGCGCGAGCGCGGCACGATGGAAATGCTGATCGCCACGCCCGTGCGGCCGTTCGAGGTGATGCTGGGCAAAATCCTGCCCTATGTGCTGGTGGGCTATGTGCAGACGGCGGTGTTCCTGATTGCCGCCTTTGCGCTGTTCGGCGTGCCGTTCGAGGGGACGTTCGCCGCCTTTTTCATCGGCTTCAATCTCTTCATCCTGGGCAATCTGGCGCTGGGCTTTTTGATCTCGACGCTGGCGCGCAATCAGATGCAAGCGATGCAGCTGAGCTTTTTCACCATCCTGCCCTCGATCCTGCTGTCGGGCTTCATGTTCCCCTTTGCCGGCATGCCCGGCTGGGCGCAGGGGCTGGGCACGGCGGTGCCAGCGACCCATTTCATCCGGCTGGTGCGAATGGTGATGCTGAAGGGGGCGGGGAGCGGGGATCTGGGCCGCGAGTTCATCGCGCTGGCGGCGATCGTCTGCGTGATCTCGGTGGTGGCGATGATGCGGTATCGGCAGACGCTGGATTAGCAGCGCCTGCCGTTTTTTAGGACCTAGCCAGCCAGCCGTTCGATTTCGGCACCGCAGCGGCTCAGCTTGTCTTCGAGCCGCTCGAAGCCGCGATCGAGATGATAGATGCGGTTGACCACGGTCTCGCCCTTGGCGGCAAGGCCGGCAATGACCAGCGAAACCGAGGCGCGCAGATCGGTGGCCATCACCTGGGCGCCCTTGAGCTGGGACTTGCCGGTGACGGTGGCGACCTGGCCATCGACGGTGATGTCGGCGCCGAAGCGGGCCAGCTCGGCCACGTGCATGTAGCGGTTTTCGAAGATGGTTTCGCGAATCTGGCTGGTACCCGAGCTCATGGTCATCAGGGCCATGAACTGGGCCTGGAGATCGGTCGGGAAGCCGGGGAAGGGATCGGTTTCGACGTCAACCGGCTGAATGCCATTGCCATTGCGATAGACGCGCAGGCCATCGGCTTCGGGGGTGATGACGGCGCCGGTCTTGCCCAGGATATCGAGCGCGGCTTCCAGATGCTCGGCACGGGCGCCCTTGAGCAGCACATTGCCGCCCGTCATGGCCGTGGCCATGGCGAAGGTGCCGGTTTCGATGCGGTCGGGGATGACATCGACCGTGGCGCCATGGAGCTTGTCGACGCCTTCAATGGTCAGCGTGCGCGTGCCGATGCCGGAAATCTTGGCACCCATGGCGACGAGACATTCGGCGACATTGGTGATTTCGGGTTCCTGGGCGGCATTCTCGATAATGGTCGTGCCCTTGGCGAGGGTCGCGGCCATCATGATGGTGTGGGTAGCGCCCACCGAAACCTTGGGAAAGACGATATGGGCGCCCTTGAGGCCGCCCTTGGGCGCCTTGACCACGACATAGCCTTCGTCGATGTCGATTTCGGCGCCCAGCTCCTTGAGGCCGAAGAGGAAGAGATCGACGGGCCGCGTGCCGATGGCGCAGCCGCCGGGCAGGGACACGCGGGCATTGTGCTCGCGGGCCAGCAGCGGGCCAATAACCCAGAAGCTGGCGCGCATCTTGGAGACCAGGTCATAGGGGGCGGTGGTGTCGACGATATCGGCGGCATGGAAGGTCATGCGCTGGCCGACGCCTTCGTCCTCGCCGCGACGGCGGCCATGCACGGCAATATCGACGCCGTGATTTTCGAGGATGCGCTCGAGCTGTTTGACGTCGGCCAGGCGCGGCACATTTTGCAGCACCAAGGGCTCATCGGTCAAAAGCGAGGCGATCATCAGCGGCAGCGCGGCATTCTTGGCGCCGGAGATGACGATCTCCCCGCGCAGTTCATTGCCGCCGACCAAACGAATGCGATCCATCCTGGAAATCCTCAAGCGGGGCGGAAGCCCCTGGGGGTGAAAGCTGGCCTCAATAGCCGAACCCGGCCCCGCCAACAAGGCGGGCGACCCGGCCCGGGCCCGGCATGCCGGAGGTTCCAGATGGAATCAGAACCGGTATGCCGCGATAGTTAAGTGTCCGCCGGATTTGTCGAAAACATGGTGGCGATTCCGGCCCCGGTGGCGTGACCACGGATTCAGCCCCAAAATGGTTTACGATTTGTTGTCCGAGCGCTCGCCCGCGGCGGGCTGGCTCTCGGGGGAACGTGCATCGGCATCGGCGCGGGCCTTGAGCTGGCCCTTGCGGCGCTTGAGGTTTTCACGCAGCTTTGCAGCCAATCTCTGGTCGCGCAGCGCGGCTTGTTCGGATTTGGTCATCGGTTCGAGCGGTAGGGGTTGGCAGTTGAAAGTTGATATGCGCTTTTTGGCCTTGCGTCGAGGTTTTGGCTATGGCACTAGAGCGCCCGTCGCCGCACCGGGCCCCGCCCGCCGCGCAGATGCTGCCGTAGCTCAGTGGTAGAGCACTCCCTTGGTAAGGGAGAGGCCGACAGTTCAATCCTGTCCGGCAGCACCAGAAATCCTCACCTTTTCCTAGTCACTGGCGAACCGACCACGCACCGGAATGCACTGTCACGCGCACTGCTGTGGCAGATTCCAGGCAAGGTTTGTTCGCCCCCTGTTCTGGATAGGAGAGACGAGATGGGCGTGTATCGAACGGACTACCTTTTCTATGGCGTGAAGATCGACCCAACCAAGGTGGAATACGACAAGCACGAAGACCTGATCTGCGGAACGCCGGATCGCGCCTTCGACATGGTCTACGACGGCATGAGCGGAAAGTACGCCGTCGCTGGGAAGGTCATCGCGAAGTCGGACGGCCAGGATGGGCTGGAGTTTACCGAGATTACCCCTGATTTGCTGCCGGGCGATCCAGCCGCGTTGCTGGCAAAAATCACTGAGCAGTTCGGCCCGCAGTCAGATGCGCCAAAGCTGTTCCTGTTTTCGCATTACGCGTAACCCTAGCCCTGTTCCATGGGTAAGGATGATAAGCCCATCAATAAGGTAGAGCGATATGAGCAAGTGGAAACTGATCGATAGCGCGCCGAAAGACGTCCGTCGCGTGATACTATTTGCCAGGGGTGAGCGCGGCATTCGCGACACCTATTGGTCGATATCATCGTGGTTTGACCACACGCGACCCGGAACACTTAGTGACGTTTCGTGCTGGGTGGACTGGCCATACGCCATCAAGCCCACCCACTGGCAGAATCTACCGGTTCCGCCAGCGGAATGATGGCAATGGCGCCCCACCCCTACGGCTTAGCCCTGTTATAGATAGGATAGAGAGATGAGTGACCGCTACGAAGAAGGCCTGTTAGACGCCAAGCGACGGGAAGAAGCGGCAATATTTGGAGCAATGGACGAGGCGTTCGAAGACGCGAGGGAGCGTGTTTACAAAGCTCGCAGCCGAAACGATGGCGTAGCGTTCTATGTTCTAGAACAAATAGCCATAACACTGGGCGATGCAAAGAAATCCATAGCAACCATTCCCACCGGAAGAACTAAGGAATGAGCGACTATCTTAAATGGCTAGTTGAGCGCCAGCGTATCGCGGAGGCACGAATTGCCGCCATGACGACAGAGGACTATGAAGCGATTGTGGCAGGGAACGCAGTGTTCCAACATCTGCTACGTAAACAGCGCGTTGATAAGCCCAAGGGGACTAATGGCCACCGTCAAACGAAGCCGAAAGGGAATTTTCCAGGAGGCACCTGAGGCTCCTTCGGGGCCGGAGCCTCATAGGGCACATTGGCCCACCTGGCGGTTTTCGTCCAGCCCTTGAGCCGCCGGATGATGGTCTTGTTCACCACGTCATCGTTCGTCGGGTAGCGGTATCTTTCCCACCAATTCGCCCCTGTCTTGCAATACGGGCACCCTGCCGGCCATAGCTCACCGACTTCCGACTGGGGATGCAGATACTCCACCAGATCGGAGGCGAGGTAGGTTTTGCGGCGACGACAACCATAGCAGCCACACTCCACCAACATGCCGACCTCCGCAAGTCGTTCGAGGAAGGGCCTGGCGCTCCAGTTTGATGTGCTTGGGGTGTTGCCCATCGGCATGTACTTTGTTCGCTATATGTTCACAAAATTCCTACACCTGACACTTGGCCGATAACAAATCACATTTCAGAACTCGTTGAGCGGCCCTTCCCTTTCGGACATAACCGCGTCGGTGGGATGCGGGGCAATTGCCGGGCCGATGATCAGATCAAACACCCGCTGCACATGATACCGACCGTCGCCAATTGGCGCTGAGACGCTGTAGGATTCGCCGTCGATGTGGAAAATGATTTCGACTTCCAATTCGCCATTCGCTCGCCGCAATACGGGCGGGATGGGCGTGGTTAGGTCTTTCATGCGCCGAACTCTTTGCGCTTCACATCGATAAGAACCGGCTGGCCGAACAGACATCCCTCGAACTCGGGGATCATGAGCACCGAACCGCTCTCGGCCCGGTAGATGACCAGATTATCAATGGCCTGGGTATTGAGCGGAACCACTTCGATCATGGCCGCGCCCTTCTCATTGGTGCTGAGGAAATCGGCCAGACCCACGATGGTCAAGCAGGGTTCGGCGGAGAAGGCGGGAAGGCATAGGCAAGCAAAAGCTGCCGCCAGAGCGGTCTTAAACATGGCACGTCCTTTCATGAAAACCAGGTCAAAACCTGGTGCGGAGAGACAGAAAACCAGGCCATAGCCTGTGTCCAAATCTGGACTATTATGTCAGATACGACGAAACAGCCTGCCGCTGGATTTCGCCGGCAGTGCGATGCAACGTGATCGCCTGGAGCTGGGCGCGCGCTGAATAGGCATGGGTATAGGCGTAGGCATCACGGGCCGTCAGAGCGCGCAGCTGCTCCCATTTGACGCCGCCAATGTCAGCTGATCGGTGATGATGCAGATGGCCCGTCCAAAGGAAGCGGTGCTTTGTGTCGCCCCATTCCTCGGCGTATTCGTCTGCCAAGAACATCACGAGACGTTCGGGCTTTGCCTTATCCCCGTGGTGGGCGGCCAGGAGACAGTCCCCAAAACGGTAGGCCCAAAACTCTCGTGGGTCTTTGCGCACTGTCACGCGCGGATTGTCTCGATACCGTTCCGAAAGCGCGAACAGGATCGCCATATAGCTGTGGGGATTGTGGTTTCCGGCAATGATGACGATCTGAACCAAATCATGTTTGGCAAGCGCCAGCTCGGTCGCATCGGCCATTGCGGCAATTGTCATTTCCAAGGTGCGGAAATAACGGCCATCCACGTCCAAAACATGCTTTGATGCCGGGGTCTGGTTGGTGCCATCGTCCATGTGGGTTGTGTCGCCCACATCGAGAATGATGGCCTCTCGCGATTGCGGGGAAGAAGCGACCAACCGGCCAATCCATGACCGAAGGCGATCAACCGCAATGTCGGTATCGTAGGATTCGCCAGTCTCCCGGCTCCATGCCCGCATACCGATATGAGCATCAGCGATGGGATAGACCGTCAACAGGTCCGCATCGGAATAGGACGGCACCGGAATGGTAGGGATCGGTGCCATATCCTCAAAGGCAGATCGCACCGCCTCCAGATATGTTTCTTGTTCCTCGGCCTCATCGGCTTTCCAGAACACGCTATCGCGGGATCCGTCCTTGCGCTGGACAATCCGCCAGCCGTGGCGCGCATTGCCCACATCAAGGCCCGTGGTCTCCATTGCTGCTTCTTGGCCCGGCGTAACGCTCTGCCACTTCTTGGCGCGCTGTAGCCGCTCTTTCACCGCATCAAGGGAGATACCGAGATGTGCGGCAATCTGCTTTCGCGTCATGCCACCTTCGCGCAGCCGGAGAGCTTCGGCCTGCGCTTCGGACATGGGCATGGGTCAATGCCCCGTCAGTCGCAGGACAACGGTGGTGGCAAGCCCACCCAATGCCGTGGCAAAGCCAAAGACCGCCAGAAGCATGCGCCAGCTTCCCTTTGTCGAGACAATTACGTCGCGCATTTCCCGTATCATCTCACCTTGCGCCGCTACCTCACGTTGCAAACTGGCGACTTCGGCGGATAGGCGGCCGATCTCTCGATCTGTGCTGATGGTCATTGATGCCCCAAGGTGAGTTAGCGAGCCGCTTGCCGGAGGTCGGCAGACAAGCCCTCATAGAAGGTGAGGAGGGTTTCGAGGGACTGGCCGCATTTGACCAGATTGGCGCGGTCGCGCGCCCATAGCTGTTCAACCTGAGCGCGGGTCAGGCCCCCGCTCGGGAGCAAAAGGGGGCGCTCGCATCCGTCTGATACCGTACGGGGTACAGGCGGAAGCAGAACCGGAGCGCTGTCAGCGGATTTCATTGAGGCGCTGCACCCCGCCGACGCCAAGGCAATCAAGCAGGCCATTGGGATCAGCATCAGCCGCAGCCGAAAGGGCTTCGATGGCATTGTCCAGTTCCATGTTTTTCAGTGAGAGTTCGTCGGCCGCGTTCAGGAGGCGCTTCTCGGCCTCAGAAATGGCCGCGCGGTTCGCTTGTGCCTGTTCCTGCTTCTGGCGCTCGCACGCGACCGAAGCGGCGCTATAGCCATCCTGATAGGCTTGGTGGCGGATATAAAGGTAAGCCCCGCCAACTGCGCCAACGAGGGCCAGGACAAGGGCTATGGATATTCCCGCTCGCCACGCAGTCGGGATCATGCCCCAGACCATTCCGAGCATCATTTGCCTACGCCTTCGAGGCAAAGTCGCCGTTCATCGGCCCGGCGATTGATGAGGCCCTGCACGACCTTGCCCCCCGCCCTGTTCCAACGAGGCAGCTCATTGCAGGCCCCTGCCACATCACCGGCATTGACCTTGCGCACCAGTGTGGAATGACAGGCGTTGTAGACGCCTACATTGAAGGTCCAACTGACAAAGGCGACGTAGGACTTTACGGGGATGGTGTCGGGGCTTTTGAGGCAACGGCGCAGGCCAGCTTCATGCTCAACCAGATCATCTACCAACAGCTCATCGCATTGCGCCTTGGTGAACTGCATGCCCGGACGGATATTCTCGGTGCTGCCATAGCACGCCGTCCATACGCCGATGATGTCAGGGTAGCTCTTGAGTCGTAGCCCTTCCCACCCGCCGACAAAGGCCACGGCCAAGAGCCCGGCTGCGGTAAGGGCGCCGGCAAGATTGCGCAGTCGTGAAGTCGCCATCACATATCCTCGTAATGCTGTTCAAGGGGATCGGGCGCGGTGATCTGCTTTTGCGCCAGCAGTCGGGCGATGAAGGCCGCCGCCACGGTGAGCGCGGAAAGCACCGCAAAGGTTCGGTCGGGAATGGTGACGAAGCTCGGCATGAAGGGTAGCGCCACTTCGAGCCCGGATAGGACCGCCGCCAGAAGCATCAGGCGAATGCTCCAGGCGTGCGAAATCACCACCCGCCAATTGGGGATGAGGTTCAAGGCATTTCTCCTGATGATGGATTCGTTGATCGCGCCCTATGACGCGAATATCGTGGTCAGCAACCCGCAGAGTGCCCCCACCCTACGGGTTAGGCCCGGAAGCCGACTGCCATTGGTTTCCGGCCCCTAGGAGGATTATGCTGTGCCGAAAAAGATCGAAGTGCGCGAAGGCGATTGGGTGATAGTCCGCCTGCCGGTGAAATACGTGACCGACAAGGACGAGCGCGGCCAGCAAAGGATGACCGTGCAGATCGCCAGGCAGCGTGTTACCGATGATTTGGATATGTTCGATGTGGTTCGGACCGAGAAGGGTGGGAATTGGCCGAATTGAGGCTAAGGGTGCTAGACGCTCCGGACGGCGCTATCTATGGTCGCCAGCAGGTTGCAGCGAGGATTCTGCATGCAGGATGATGACGAAAACGATGCTCCGCTAACGATTATCGGCGTCCTCACCGGCCTGATCATCGGTGCGTGCCTCGTCCTGTTCATCATAATGACGCCGCTGGATTTGCCGTGACCCGTCGCACGACGATCAGCGGGCACGGCATTGCGGCTTTGACACTCGTAGCCTGCTCCATTTTTTTCTTGGTAATGGAGCGGTATTTCCCGTCGACCAGGTGGTTCGCCGCCCAACTCCTAAGCCTACCTGCCCTTCTGACCTATATTTGGCTGCTCTATCGCCAGCAGAGGGGCGCCCTTTTCACGTCCTTTTACCAGGCCATCTATTGGGCAGGCATTCTCGCCAGCGCGCTCGCGATATCGGCTGGCACTTACATGATAGAGATTGAGAAGACAGGCACCGCCAATGGCACTTATTGGGTTGCGCTGCTCTTTTTCGTCACCGGCATGGAAATGACAGTGATCGGATATCGGAGAGCCGGCAGAAAGATACCTAGCTTTGCGCTCGCCCGACTATCACAAAACATCAACAGGGTTTTCATAACGGCCGCCGTTCTGCCAACCCTCGTGCTATCGGCGCACATTCTTATCGTATATCGAGGGCCAATCCTGATGGGTGTAGATCGCCTCTCGTTTTTCCAGGGCCTACCCCCACTTCTCGCCCAATTGCCGAATCTGGCGACCCAAACTTTCTTCTTTGCAGCTTTCTATTTTCTGCAAAAACGGCGCGACAGAGAACCGATGAAATTTGCCTGGTTCTTGGTGCTGGCATATTTGGCCACCGGATACCTGGTTCTCGGCCAGAAGTTCAGTCTCTATGTGATCTATATCAGCACATGGCTATTCATCGTGCCGGGGCTCTTACCGCGATTTAATCTGCGGAAGCGCTATGTCCTGTTGGGAGCACTGGGGGCCGTCTTAATCGGTGCGCTGGTGGCCTTTACCTATCTATTAGAGGGCAAGGAGGTTTCGTTCGTTCTGACCCGTATCGCGTTGCAAGCGCAATTGCTGTGGAGCGTACTCAACGACCTGACAGCCCCCACTATTTTGCCCGCGGCAAACTTCGACTGCCTTTGGGGCTGCGGCCAGTACCCAACGGGGCGCGAGTTCATTTCGGAGCTTTATCTGCCGCACCACCGATACGTGTATTACGAGTCGATTGGAAATGCGGTTTCTGGTTTCTATCCAGCGCTGCCGCTGCTCAGCCTCGGGGTCCCGGCCGCGATGGCGCTCCACCTGTTGGTGTCTTTTATCCTGGGCTGGACGCAACGAAAGGCAACCAACGCGTTTGCCGATAACCAGATGATCTATGGGTTCCTCTTCTTCAAATTGAACCTCGGGCTGACAATCCTGATTGCGACCGGCGCCCTCGGCTCATTAAGAGGAATTTGGATGATGGTAGCGGCTATCGTCCTGTACCATGTTCTTTTCCAAAAGCTGTTCTGGCGCCGCCCGGCACAGAGCACCTAGTTGGTAATTTGCTTCCAGTCAGCGGCAGAGTTTACACCGGTCGCGATGTAGGCCTGCCCGCCAGCGATCAGGGCCCGAGCCCCAACATAGGGCGGTGTCGCCGCAACACTGGTCAGGTATCCGATGATCGTCTGACCGCCGCGAACGCCGTTTGTCGGGGTCACGCTGGCGGTGTTGGCCTCATATTCCACCGCAATCGTGTCGCTGCTCCCACCGATGGAATAACACGGCCCCGCCCCAACACCGTCCGAGTGGTTCCCACGAAGCCTCGCCCGCGAAGGGGCGTTGCCACCGCCATCGAGACGGATGTTCCAAGCGCAAAGGTCACTGTCGAACTCGTTGTCATTGAGCACCACCCCTGCGACTAGCCGGATAAAAACGTCTGTCTGAGAGCCAGTGTTAGAAGCATTATTGTCCGTGAATGTGTTGCCCTCGATGACCCAATCAGCCGACCCTGTGGTCTCTGTCCCACTGATGCCATGGCGACGGCTATTCTTGATGGTGCTATCGCGCAAGCGAAACTTCTTGGTGTTTGCCCCTGGATAGACGCCGTAATCGAAACCGTCGAATGTCGACCGAGTGATCGTCACCCCATTACACCCCGACAGCAATGCGCCACGGCTCACGCTGGAGACCGTCCCATATCCGCTGAGTGTAATGTTGTCGAAAGTGACCTCGCAGGGCCAAACGCTTATCGTATCGAGGGTATTAGTCATGTAGACTTCGACGCCGCTGAAGCAGCGCCCGCTCACATTCCGAACGGATACGCCGCTGCTGCCGAGAAGCTTTTCCAGATCGGTGGCATACTGGAAACCCCAATCGCCGGCATAGACCGTCACGGCCTTCCCACGGGAAGAGTTTTTGACATAGATGTTCGAGACATCGGCGTTGTAGACCGCGCTCAAGAACACGGCGGAGATATTGAAAAAGCCAGATCCCGGCGCATAAGACAGCGTCCCACACGTGATATCGTGAATGCGCAGGTTCTTTTGATGCGTTGTTACCTTGGGGGCGCCGAGGTTGACCTCAGCCGCATTGAAGCTCCAATGCGACATGATCGGAATGCCGACATACGGGCTATCGGGGAACTTGATGCGGCGGATGTCGATATTGTCGCTGTCACCGAAGACCGCGATCCCGTTGCCGCCGGGCAGCACGGTTTCGACGGTCATGTCCTCAACGACGACATTTCGGAAGCCGCCTAATTCCTGGTATCGCGCAATGACGATTGGGGTCTGAAACGATCCCTCGAAGCCTGGACTACCAACAACGTTTCTAATCGTGCCGCCGCTCACTCTTACATTGTCGGCGCGGATTTCGAGGCACCGCTTTTCCCCAACGCAGGCGAAGTTAATGGCAGCGCCACGCATCGTAAGTCGCGTATTCGCGCTATCAATCATCAGGCTCTCGGTGGTCCGATACGTCTGGCCCCACTGAGGTATCAGCTCGTACCCTTCGGATGCTGCAAAAATTTTCTGAAGAATGTTCGTCTCGTCGGTGTCGCCCCCAACAAGGCCAAATGCCGCAAAATACATCCGATCCCCATTCGGCAGCACATAGAGCTTAACCCCACCTGCCCCGGTATAATCGAGATGGTCATCCACGGCGCCAGGCGCGGCAACCTTCCATGAGAAACCCATCTCCCGCCAGGTAATGACATCGCCTGCGGCAACCAGCTGCTGGCCTGCGCCCGGGGCAGAATAGACGAACTTGGTGGCGAGTTCGGCAAATGCGGCGATCTCTAGCCGTCCCGATGCGGCGCCCGCCGCTGCGGCAGATGCAGCGGCGCTCCGTTCCGAAGCAGAAGCAGCAGCCTCACTGGCCGCTGCCTCATCAGCACTCTGGGCAGCGGCCGCAACAAGGCCAGTGAGATCGAGTTCGAGATCAATAGCCGACTGGTGGTCCTGCAATGCCATCGCAAAGCGGTCCAGTTGAGCCTCGGTGGTGTCTCCCGGAACCTTAGTGAGGTCCCCATAGTCGATCGTTTGCTTGGGCACCGTCTGTCGCCGCGCCCGTACAACCTTTGGGCTGGCAGGCGCGGTCACGAAATTGATGGTCACACCGGATGGATCGCCAAGGCCGGACAGGCTGTAGTGCAGGCCCAAGGTCTGAAGCGTCAGAGTTGCCCCCTCGCGTAGCCAGACCTTGATATCGGCCGCTTCAAGAACCTTTGTCTGGAACGAAAAGGCCGTGCTTACGCCATCGGCCGTCCATTCTTTTTCGGTGTAGTCAGGAACAGAAGCGGTCATAGATTGCTCCAATAGAAAAAGGCCCCCGTGAGGGAGCCTTGACGTTGGTGGTGGTGGCGGATGAAGCTACGGCAACATCATTGGAGGCCGGATTGTCCGAAGACCGCCTATTGCCTAGGGAACTATTTGACGCACGCCAAAGAGGGAGTTGGGCTCAGCGCACACTTCTGGTCCTGAATTTTCTCTGTCTCGTTGCCGCTGCTGTCATGCTCACAGGTGCGATGAGATCGACATATCAGCGCGACTGGATTGTGGTTGCGCTGGTCAGTGGTGTTCTCACGGTCGTGTTTCTACTCAATGTGCTTTACATCCACAAAACTGCGGCGGCGCCGTTTGCGTGGTGGAGACGTTTTGTGACCGCCTGGCGGGCCGCCAAATAGCTATTCGACCGCTTCTCGTACAAACGGCTTCACCTTCCCCTGCAACACCGACTTGACGATTGGTAGGGAACCGCCAGGAATTTGGTTGATGAGCGCCGTGGCCCCGCCGGGCCGCAGATCGCCTGCCGACAGTTGCGAGGCAATGGTGGTCAGGTCTTCGAATATCCCGGCACTTGGCCCCATGACGGCCCCCAGCTTATTCCGGCTGGCATAGCGGGATGCGGTCCCGCCCCTGTCCGGATCATTGGCAAGGGCCTGTGCCATCGGCACAATGCCGAAAGGCGAGCCGACCTTTTCCGCAGTATTCGATATTTCAAACGGCAGGGAGAGGATACCC
This sequence comes from Devosia sp., assembly GCA_035565135.1. Taxonomy (GTDB): domain Bacteria; phylum Pseudomonadota; class Alphaproteobacteria; order Rhizobiales; family Devosiaceae; genus Devosia. The sequence continues at coordinate 70,667 of DATMSY010000208.1, read as the reverse complement.
GTGCGGTCCAGCCCATCAGCGATCCAAAGGCCAGGATTTTCCATCAGCCGCTCGCTTTCCTCAAACTTTCCGGTGGTGACTTCCTTTTCCATGATCTTGAGCCAAGCCACCATCATGCCGATGGCAGTGGAAAGAACGAGCTGCTCTGCCAGCCGATGCGGGCGTTCCTGCAAACCGGCAATCAAAACCCGCTGATGCGATGCGAGCCCAAAGCTCTTGAACTGCATGATCAACCGGCCCCAATTCGATTTCATCCAGAGCGGCGTATCCGTTACGCCCTTCTGAACAATGGTCCTGTCAACATCCTTGGCGAGTGCGGCCGCCCAAGTACGAGCTGCGATTTCGTCATCCCAATCCCCGACATTGGCGCCATAAATCCCGCGCTCCTGCATGCCGTGGGCCTCGAACTGGCCAGCGATGCGGCGGGCCATATTCTCATCAATACCGAGATAGGCCATGTAAGCCCGCTCGGTTTTGCCAATCCCGCCCCAGTTCAGCGCATTTCGCATCATGCGGTTCTGGGTCATCACCGACGCCATGGTTTTCATGGTGTCGTTCCATAAACTCAGCCCCGTTGCCTTGCTGAACATGTTTGAAGCGTTCGACAGGAACCGCTCATAGGTTGAGCCGTACCGATAAGGGTCTTGTAAATCGGCCAGTGAAGCCAGGCGCGATTGCAGAACCGATTCCGCCACAACGCCAAGATCGCGCGCATCGGCACGGCTGATCTTTGCCGCCTTCAATCCCAACACCAAACCGGGAAGCGCCTGGCTCATCGTTGCTCGGACGCCATGCACACCGATCAGGCGGGCAGCGTCCGTAAGGCTCGAAATGGTAACCCCACCCAACAGGCGGATATAGTTCCACGTCAGCGCTGCGCGCGTCAGACGGCTCCAGTTGCTATCTTCATCGGCGGCCCGATAGGTCCCGCGCACCATATCCCGGAACGCTTCGATGTTCCTGATGTCGCGTTTGCGGTTACTATCCAGCCGAAGGCGTTCCGCCTCTGTGGTCGCCGCCTTGGAGAGGTCATCATATTCACGATTGATGGCCTCAATCTGATCTCGCATATCGGCCCGACCGAACTTTTCGGTAAGCTCAATCTCAGCGCCCATCTTGCGGGTATAATTGCGCAGCACGAGCTCCATATCGCTTTCGAGGAAGCTTTCGACCAGCTCGTCTTGAATATTGAATGTGCGCTCTTTGAGCGGCCCCCGCGTGACAGGAACCATCCACTCCGGCGTATCGCCCTTCCCCCGCCCAGTGAGATTGTTAAAAATGCCGGTGACCGCATCTTCGATATAGCCATCCATATCGGCCTTGCTCACAAAGTCGGGGCGAGCATCAACAGGCACCTTGGCGATTTCTCGCGACAGATATTCGCTCGCGATCTGCCGGAACTCATTCTCCCGTGCAATCAGGCGTTGGCGGTTCCACAAACGCGTAACATATGACGCGGCGGTGCTAACCTGTACGTCCTCGGGGAGAAGGCCCAGCTTCTTCGCCCGTTCAAGCAGCGGATTGAAAATGCGATCGCGGGCGTCTTGCGCCATTTTGGTAACCGCAGCATTGCCGCTGGGATCAATATCCCCACGACGCCCGGCCTGCCCGATCAACTCATTGAACTGTGTGCGAGTGCCCTTCCAGCCCGCGCGCCGCGCCTCCCGATATGCGGCATTGGATTCACGTAACCATTGGCCCATGAGCCCACGTTGAGTTTCCTTGACGAGGTTTTCTACCCCGGCGCCAAGGGTCCGGCCCTCCATGTTCATAGAGGTGTAGACCGGATTATCTACGAGGTTGTTGTAAACCTCGCGCACTTGTCGGGACGGTGAGAACATGGTTTCGAGACCGGGATTGATCCGGAGGGCAGCAGTTGCCCTCGCAACAGCCTGTGCCGCAGCGGGGCCACCAACCCCCAGATCATCCAAGCTAGCCTCATCAAGAACGTCCGCACCGGCCGCCTGCATGCGTTGAACGATGGTGTTGGCAATGGCAGAAGGATTTTCCACCTCTCCCGACAGCTCGCGCTCAAGGTTTTGCCCGAGACGCGACCATTCCGCGTTCGAGAGGAACTTCGCCCCAGCCATACCAATGAGCCCGCCCAGAATGGCCGAACCGCCAATAGCAAGCGCGCTTTCCCCCAACGATCGGGTTTCTTGGGTCGCTTGCAACCCAGCCTCTTGAACGGCCGTGCCAGCGGCGGCGGCGAGCCCTACAGCCAGCGCCGTGCGCCCCACCGAATAGCCCACCTGCCCCGCGCGCACAAAGGAGCCGCCAGGCAGCAAAATGGTCGGGTCCGTGATGCCCGCCAGCCCGGACAGTGCAAAGCCAGTCCAGCCGCTCGCGGCGAGGGTTTGGCGGTCCTGCTCTTCCTTGCGGATGTTGGACACCACGGCGTCGAATGCCTGACGGTTGTAGACGTCATCAAACCGGCCATCGATTGCATGCTGCTCAAGGTCCGGGGCTAGATTGTCAAATGGGTTAAAGGCCTCATCAACCTTGTAGAAATCGGTTGCTCCGACTGTACGGCGGGCATCGGTGAAGACCGAACCGATGAGGTTGTCCTGGCGATAGGCCGCGCCTAGCACCTCAAGAAATGACGGGTCTGGCCTGTCATGCACGCCAACACCAACAACCCCGCTTTCTGGGGCGATGGGCTGATCCTTGAGAAACCCCATCACTGATCCCCGTAAAGCTGCTGCATGAGCATGTTGGTCATTTCCTGACCCGTCGCAGGTTGCCCCGCATCATTCTCGATCACCGCGCCGGCATTCTGCTGATGACGGCGGCGGGAGTCTTCGATCTGCCGCTGGCGGTCGGCATCGTAGCCCTCAAGTGCTGCTGCATAGTCGGCCGCAAATGGCAGGTTGAACAATTGCCATTGCCCGTTTTGACGGTAGCTCACCTGATAGCGCGCGGGATCACCATTATTGAAGTCCGCATCAGTGCCATCATAAGGGATGAGGCGTATATCATCGAACGCAATACCCTCATCGCGCAGGGCGCTTTCAAGTTGCGACTTGATATATCCCTGCGTTCCGTCCGGTAGGGTTGGATAGGTCTTCTCGGGAGGTAACCGCGTTACGACACCGGCCCCCGGTAATGTCAGGTCAGACCGGCCATAAATGCGCTGGAAACGCGTAGCTGCGAGGGTTTCTGCGGCGCCTTGATCGCCATTGGCGTCAATGATGCTTTCCTCCAGCAAGGCCTTGTACTCGCTGACCATGGCTGCATTCTGGGCTGGATTCTCGCCCAAGGTTGTGCCCCAACCACCGAAGATGGCAACAACATTCCGGTCGGTGATGCCCTTGAGCCAATCCGTAACCGGCTTGCTTTTGAGCAAGGCATCGCGAGCGCGAACCTGTTCCGGGTCATTGCTCTTGGCGATGCGTTGGGCCGCCTCTATCTCGGAATAGCCCATGTCACGGGTATAGACATTGAAGAGATCGGCCTTGCTCTGAATGTCCCTGCCGCCATCGCGCCGGCTCAGGATATCGCCACCGATATCGGAAATCGCCTGGGCCTGCTGCAAGGCGGGGAGGATCACACCGGGGTCGGTGCTGGTGACGGCGGCCCGCATTTCGTTTTGTAGAGTCTGCGGTACAACGCCCGCCTGCCGGATTAATTCATTGACCGCGAAGGGCTGCTGCTCCGGTGTGGCGGCCTTACCGATGGTCTCGTAAATGCCATCCACAACCTTGCGTCCATCGGTCGAATATGGATCGACGGCAAGTGTACCTTGCTGGAATGCGGATACCGCCTGCAACAGAGTTGCCCTATCCCCCTGGGCCGCCCGGAATGAACGGATGAGGGTAGCGGTATCGCTGTCTGACAGCCCAGCCTCAAGGATCGATTGCTCGCTGGCAACGTCGCCGGTCACAATGCCTAGTTCCAAGTTTCCTTTTCGGGCGTCATACTGCGCCTTGGACGCTGTGTTCGCCGCTGTTGCATTCGCCTGAACCTGGGCCTGTGCCTGATCGTAGACCTTGAGCCGACCGGCAAAATCCAGTGCGACAAGCTCTGGCGCGACGGTTCCCGAACTGCCATCCCCTTGCGCCTTCTTGGCGGCCCAGGCCTTGAACCCGGCAACAGTCATGCCTTGCAAGAATTTGTTTGCCGTGACGACACTCGCCGGGACAATGCTCGACACCAGTGTCTGCCCGCTAGCATTGAGTACCCGCACCGCATCCCCAGCGCCAAGGAAGTGGGCGGCGTAGAGATTGCCATTGGTCTGCGAAATACCTGCCCCAGCTAGGGTTTTTGCATTCTCATCGGTGAACAGACGGATAGCTATTTCCTGCTGAGCCGGATCGCCACGACCGCCGACAGTCAGACCGGCATTAGGATGGCGTTGCACCAGATCAGCCCAGGTTCCCTGAGTGAACTGATACCGACCGAACGCTGTTGAATTCGGGTTTGCCGCCTGATCGTTGCCCCCGCTTTCCGCGCCACGGATTGCGGCGAAATAACTTTCGCGCGAACTCAGGCCCGTGGCTTCTATCAATGCAGCGGGATTATCCTGCTGCATGCGCTCGGCCCAAGACAGGCTCAGCGATTGCGCCGCCGTTCTTCGCGCCTCTTCCTTCTGGACCGGCGTCAGGTCTGGCGCAGCATCGATTAGCCGGTTGATATCCTGCAATGCCGACGCATAGCCGCCCGGATTGTTGAACACCTCGGACTGTTTGCCGCTAACCGTATCCGTGATGCCCTGCACCACATATTTGTTGCGCTGATCGTTTTCGACCGCTGCGGCGTTCGCAACCCACTTCTCCCGTTCGGTGAGTGCCAGCTCCTCGAACTTGGGCCGGAGCTGATCCGGGATGCTGCCCAAAAAGGCGTCATAGGCAGCATTGAAGTCAGAATTTACGGCAGCCGTGAAGCCCGAACCTGTGGGGTCGATGTTGGTCTGTCGATCCGCATAGGTCGCTGCGAACTGAGTTCCGAGGCGGGTAAATTCCTGATCGGTGCGAAACTCCGTCATCTGGGCTTCGCGCTCGGCAAGGCGAAGATGGTGGTTGCGCGCACCCTGCGCAACGTCGCCCAGGCCAGCCGCGACCTGTTGAATCCCTTCGGCAACGCTATTGTCGATCTGCACGCGGGGCGCGGACCCAAGGTTGAGCCCCTGTCTGGCTTCAATCTGACGGATAACAACCATGGCGCTCAGGCCCCATAAGTCAGATAGGGATTACTCAACATCGTCCTGCGCTGCTGATAATCGTTGTATTGCTGAAAGCCCCCAAGGGCGGTTCCGGCCGCGCCGATAAACGAGCCGATCATAGCGCTGCCCGCATTCGCCCGTGCCTGCCGTGCTTCGAACTGAAGGTTTCCGGCCTGCACTCTCGCCCCATAACGAATGGCCTGCTCGTCCAGACTGGCTTGCGTTGCGCTGTCGGCAATCACTTCGGACGGACTGCCTTCGAGCGACACACCGGACGAGAGATAAGCTCCACGCATGCCCGCCAGTTGCCGGTCACTCTGTTCCCTGGCGCGGGATGCCTCATAATTTCCGCGCTCCAACTCCATTCCCGCTTGCCGGTCGGCAGCGGCGGCTTGCGTGCGGTAAGCGCTGGCCTGCTGCATGCCGCTGTAAAGCTGGCCGCCAGCCGCTACAGCGGTTGAAGCGATGGTGAGGGTTAGCGGGTCACACACGGTCAGTCCTCACGGGGTATATTCGGCTTTAATTTCGACCATGCGGATGATGGCGGGCAATGGCGCCGAAGTGCGCAGAACAACTCGCGCGGCGCCCGTCAGCCACGACCCCTCAATGTCACAGGGGACAATCCCACTAACGAGTTGGACCGGGTTGCCGGTGAAGGCATCCGAATAGTGTGGATTGACCTCGAAGGTTCGCATGTCTGTTTCATCGAACGCCCCCACCTCCAGAGCACCAGTTGACAGCAGGTCAACGAATACACTCGTGGCGTTGACCTGCCGGCCGAACAGATAACCGTCCTGACCTGGCCCGCTGTAACGATGGGTCCGAAGGTAGCTTTCGTAAGGCAGACCAAGATGGGCGACCGAGGCAGGATATGGCAGGGTCACCGCACCGCCCGAAACCACCAAACCTTCAACGACCGAGCCGTCCAAAAGGCCTGAAAGGGTCTCCCCCTCCAAATGACCCAAGCCGGAAATAACCGTCGCGGGACTGCCGGCGTATGTCAGCCCGCAATCAACAAAAAACCCATCTACCGCTGTCGGGCGGCCATCAACAATCGTCACATTGGAATCGTATTGGAACGGATGCTCCAACACTTCGATATAGCGCCGTGTCGCACCGTTAATGGTTCGGCGCACCACGAGATACAGATCATCGAAACCGGGCACCTGAGATGGAATGATGGTACCGGCTTCGGCTATGCCACCAATGTCGAACACACCAAAACCGATAGCCCGTTGTTCGCGATCATAGAGGATCGAGACAATATCACCGCTCTCCGTCCCGGCGTAGATTGTAGGCTCGGGATTTTCCGAGAAGACCCACCACTTGATACCGCTCTCAAGGGTGTGCTCGCCAATGATGGACGCCTCAGGCGCCACGTAGCGGTTCTGGTCGCCAAGAACCAACTCCCGGATTTTCTTCGCCCCCGCTGCCACATAAAGCAGTGTCCCACCTATGGACAAAGGCTGTATCTGGTCTGCCCCGGAGCTGGGGCCTTTGCGTTGTGTCAGATTAGTGGCGGAGAACGCTTGGGTCGTATCGGCGGGGGCAAGCGAGCGAAGTTGCTTGGCAGACCCAACAACCAAATCCTCATCCGCCGCCAGCCAGACCAATTCATTCATGCTGGAGGTGAGGAATGTGAGGGAATACCCATCGGTGGGTAGAACAGTGGCCCCGGCTCCAAACTCACCAAATGCGCCCTGCTTCGACCCCCAGACCGTCACTGGCTGGGTGTCGGTGCTGCCGAAGTTCAAGCGCTCATCGTAAAGCTCAACCAGTGCTGGCCAGCCGCTTTGCTCGGAGAACGCGCCCAAGGCCCATTCGCTGATAGGCGAAACGTCCGGCATGGCGTGGCCATATAGCCGAACTGACACGACCGTAGTGGAACTGCGCGAAGCGATGCGCGCCCAGCGCCAGCGGCCATCCGTGCCCCGTAGGCGAATAACCCGCCCCACATCACTGGCTTGAAACCCCGAACCATTGTTAATGCCGGCCGTAGCGGAGGCGGTCAGGGTGATAGGAGACTGGTAATCTCCCGCCCAATGCAAAACCCATTGCGACAGGTCGGTATTTGTGTCGTCGCTGCCGCCACCGCCACTAAAGCGTAGGCGGTAGTAGCGAAAAGCCGTTTCATTCGAGAATTCAAAATAGCGGCGCTCGGACTGGACCCAGCCAACTTCTCCCTCCACGCGGTCCAGAATAAACCATGTGCTGTCGTTGTTGCTGCCTTCAATTACCCAGGCCGTGGGCGCGTCACCATCGTTGGTTGGTTGCCCCTGAATCCAGTAGGCATCCACCACCCTCGGATTACCAGAGCCAAGATCGATCTTCACCCACCCAACGGTTCCAGTATCGAGCGTTACGGTTGCCGCCTCATTGCGAGCAAACACAATGTAGGCGTTGGCGGTTCCACCACTCGATGAGGCGACATAATTTGCCGGCGCATTGTTGCTCGTCATCAAAGGCACGGCAGAGCCGGTATCGCTCAGGGTCAGGGTCGTTGTGCCCTGATTGACCGACATGTACGGCCCATCATTGGTCACCGCGTCGGTGAGCGTCCAACTCGTGTCCCCGAACCGGGACAGCAACTGCGGGCGGTGGTCTCGCTCCGCAAAGTAAGCCAGGTCATTGAACTGCGTATATTTCAGCAGGTCGATTTCTGTGGCGTCCCAGGGATGGGAGACGGTGTACGGAGCGCCGAGATAGCCTCGTTGGGCCAGGAACTGGATATCGCCGCCGGCATTGATATCGAGCACATAGGACTGCTCGTTGTTGAACGAGAATGGGAACAGCCGGCTAATCTGCGTTTCGTCAGCCACTGGCGCGATGTAGCGCGTTCCAGAGCGGCGACGGACGCCACCATGCAGCATAACAGCGAAATTTCGACACTTCTCACAAGACTGGCGGAAGAAATCAGCGTCCACCCGGCCATAGGCCAGGGGCGTGATCTCGCCCTTACCGAATGTGGCCTGGATCGTGTAAACAGCGCTCATATCAATACCTGGCGTCGATCCAGTTGTTGTCAGCAGCGCGGGGCTGGTCGCCCTCGATCGCATCAGTCAACCAGGCATCGTTGATCGCCTGATCGTAGATGCCCTTGGCAATCTGCTGATAACTCGTCTTGCCGGTGATCCAGTGAGCCCCCTTAAAGGCGAGCCGCGCAGAAAGCGCCTCGATGAAGAGCGGGTGGTAGGCATCGTAAGAGGTAATGCGGCGCACATAACGAACCGGCAACGGGCCGGATTGATTGGTGAGTATCGCCCCACCCTCCACGACATGCGCGATGGGGCGTCCCTCCGGACGGCCGCCCTCGGTCAGCGCAACAACACGAATGCAATCAATGGGAACCGTATAGGCATAGGACCAATCAAACGCCGGGGCCGCCGCCTCAGCCGCGAGCTTCTGGCGCTTCATGGCAAAGTTCCAATTGGCCATGGAGAGGCACCCATCACGGGTTATCGCGAAGTTGCGCTTGCACCACTCAGCCGTGGGCCGCGCGTCATCGATAGAAGCGATGGGGCGCTCTTTGAGGATATCGAGCGCCAGATTGCAGATATCCGTTTCGGTCATGGTTTTAGCGCACCAGCGGGCGAATGTTCTTCTGGACGCGCCGGGGCCGATTGAGGCGCGCAATCCCCTTCAACTCCACCTCAGCGGCAACATTGGCAGCAGCGGTCGCATTCAAGCGCAGGCGAGCGTGCTCACGGTCGATTTTCCTGGCCTGAACATTCAGTTCATGAAATGACAGTTCGCGGGGAGCGAATACGGTGGGCGCTTCAGTTTCAGCCAAAGCGGCCTCCTGTCGCGGCTCGCTGGCCCGCTCCTGTGACGGAGCCTGAGCAGCGGCAATCCATTTGGCCACGCGGGCTTCATCGACGCCGCGCGTTCCCAGCAGTTCGGCAATATCCTTGGCGTCGGTACGGGATGCCAAAGCTGCGATATCGGCAATGCCGAGATCGGCAAGCTTCTTCTCCATCGCCGGGCCAATGCCATCGATGGTCTTGAGATCAGTTTCAGCCAAAGCGGCCTCCTGTGGGAAATGGCTGGGGGCGAACCATTCGGCCCGCCCCGCTGGTCAACGCTCAGCCAGAGCGCGGATGAAATCGACGGTCAGAACCTTGCTGACAGCCTCGCCGTTCTGCACCGCAATCGAGATGCAGAGTTCTTCATCATCGACAACATTGGTCAGCGGCAGATCACCCACTGCCACATTGTCCACGAAGGCCCGCAGAACGGCGCCATCGTAGTAGAATGCGGCAGTGACGAATGTGTCGTTTGCCAGAGTGGCAACGCCGGTTTTCACCGATTCCGTGGAGTTCTTGCTGGCAACGAAATCCAGCAAAGCATCACCGTCATCCTTGCGGAAGAAAATGCCATCCGAAACAGCAAGCGGCGTGGTGTCCGTGATCTGAAGGCCAATGACCAGATCGGATTGAGTGGCATCGTTGATCTTGAAGCGAGCCGAGAAGTAGAGCTTCTTGCCCGCAACGAACTTGAATGCCTCGATCTTGTTATTGAGCGCCAGGAGCGCATCGTCGGCCGCGCCGCCTGTGAGCACGAGCTGACCGCCAGCCGCGGCCGTCGCGATGGCAACGGTGCCCGAGCCCGCATTGGTGATAGTCCAGTCACCGGCAACATAGTCGTCGGTGGTCACGAAGTCCTTGAAGAACTCATAAAAGTCCTCCGGGGTGGCCGTCTGGCCATCCAGAAAAATGCGCTTTGTGGTCATGATCCTATCCTTTCAGTGAAGCGACAGGGCGAGGGCAAGCCCCGCCCGATCAGGATCAGCCGTTGGTCAGCAGGAACGCGATGGGAATCTGCTTGCGCTCGGGATAGACCCGATCCCAATTCGCAGCCGTGGCCAGTTCGGTATTGGTCGGGAATTCCCCGGCAACCGAAGTGTCAGTCCACTTGATCCCATAGGGATGCATGATGAACTGGCGGCGGGTGTAGAGGATATCGACACCAACGCCATTGCCCTGCTCTGGCTTGCGGTCCACTTCGACCATGGGAGCGGTGGCCAGGGGTGCCTCATTGAAGCAGATGGCGTTATCACCCAGAAGATAGGTGACATACTTGGTATCGCTCGCATTGGAGCCGGCGATGGTGCGGCAGGTATCACTCACCACAACGCGGTAACCCAGGTAGGTGGGGAATCGTACCTCCCCCCGAGCGTCGGGAATGAAGTCGATAAGGTTCTGCTTCTGCAACCGGGTGTAGACCACCGAGTGCATGATCAGCACCTTGAGGTCTTCGGCGGCATCGCCCATCGTCTGCTTGGTGTCGAGGATAGCCTCGGCGGAGACCAGCTCTGCCGCCGTCACCGTGCCATCATCGCCGCCGATATCGTTGACGAAATCGCCGCTGTCATTGGCCACATTGTCGAGATAGACGCCGTGCAGGGTGTTGACGAGGATGGAGTTGAACTGGCGCAGCCAGTAATTGCCGACGCGCCGGCCAATGGCGGCCATGGGGTCGGAACCAGCCAGATCGGCAGAAAGATTGGCCGAAGACCACGACTGAGTGCGGACCTGGCGCATGCCAATGTCCTTACCGGTAGTGATCTTCTTGGCGATCAGGACCGAACTGGGATCGTCGTTGCCGACTTCGGATTCGTCATTGGCAAGGTCTTTCCAGAATGGCACATTGACGGTGCGACCGCCGCCAGCCAGGAAAGTAGCCATATTCGGGTCGGCAACGAGAACGCCGCTGCTGAACAGCGCCCAATTTTCTTTGGTGAAGGTGTCCATGTAATTGATGAACACTTCGGGCTGAATGACATCAGCCAGACGGGTAACCATGGGATTGCTCCTTAAATTGAGGGAGCGCGCCTAGAGCTTATAGGCAGCGGGATTTTTGCCCGCCGCGCGGATCAGGGCACGCGCTTTGTTCGGGTCGGAGCGAATGAGCTGGCCTTGTTTGGTCAGGTTCAGAGACGTTTCGGAGAACGGGTTGTCGAGCGCGGCGCCGTCACCAGTGCCAAAGCTGTCCTCGCTGAACATGTCCTTGCCGACGCGCGCGAGGGCCTTGCCCAAAGTGCCATTCAGCACCGCGCCTTCGGGGGAGATCATGCCCGCTTCCTTGAGGGCATCGGTAATGCCAAGCTGACGCGCCGCACGGCTCATCAACTCCACACCCCGTTTGTACCCATCGGTATCGGGCTGGCCGAATTCCTGCACAATCTCGCTATGGGCAGCGTCCGCTTTCCTGCCGATGTTTTCGCTCATCGACTTGAAGGCATCGGCCTGCCGGCCAACGAAACGATCGTGCACAATCTGGGCCTGCTTCGGGGTAAGCCCCGCCTCATGCGCCATATTGCGGAATTCGACGCTCAGCGTCTCGTCATACGGAAAATCCTGGGGCAGTGTTTCCCGCGCAACCTTGAGCTCGTAGCCTTCGGGTTTCTCGGGGCGCCCTAACTTGCCGTAGAACTTGTTCCAGTCCTCCACCGTGGCCTCATTACCCGGCAGAACAAGGGCCTTGCTCGCGTGGGTTTCGAGTTCGCGATGCGATTTGAACGCATCATCGAGGGAAGCCCATTTCTTCGCTTCGACTAAGGTGCGGTTCTCTGGAGCCAGGCCAGCCACCAAGTCAGTAAAGGCAGGGATCGACCCGGAGGCCCCGCCAGTGTCCAAGATCGTGCGGTTGTCGTCGGCAGCCGCGCCCGCATCAGCAGACGCACCTACCCCTGGCCCATTCACGCCATCGGCATCGGTCATCGATTTATATCCTTGAAGGGATAGCCCCGAAGGGCGGTTAGGAACCCGAAGGCTCGTAAGACGCCGCCTCAAGCCGCGCCGCTTCAACCAGCGCCTCTAACTCTGCCGCTGGCAGCGTGAGGTGCTGGAGAATATGAAGAAAGGCCGAGCGTCGGCCGTTCTGGAAATTTGCCTCTTCCACCGAAAGGCCCCTGCCCTCCGCTTGGAAGAATCCGAGGTGTACCGCCAGGTCAGCGAGAACCATTTCCCGCGCCTGACCCGGCTTGCCGAGGCATTCCCTATAGGCCTCGATCAGCGCCAGTTCGGCCTTTTTTGGGCCAGCGGCCGCAACAAGAGCCTTGGTGCGCCAGCTCATGCCGCGCCCCGCCGAAGGTCACTAACCGCCTTGATTGCCGGCGTAGCCTTGCCAGCAGCGCCGGCCAACTGCTCGGTCGCCATCAGCGCCGCTTGCCGTTCCTGTTCCTGCGCCCGACGCTGCCGGATGGCGGCAACCTCATCGTCGGTCTTGAGCATCTTGCGCGGCGCCCCACCGATTTCGCGGGCGAGCTCAAGCGTCTCGTCGGTGTCCACCCGGTCAATCACAGTAAGATCGTATTGGCCAATACGCTCTGCCAGCCCCAGCACGCTCTCTACACCCTGCAATTCCTGCATGCGGCGGAGGCGTGCCAGCGGGCCGGTGAACTGGACGCTGATATCCTTCCCAACCATGGATTGCGGCGGTTCAAGCGGTGAGCCCTGCTCGAACGCCCCCTTGCGGGTGATGATATCGACTTCCCGATCCACACCGCTGGCAATGCCGCCCTCGATCTTGGCTCCGGAGGGGCCGAGCAATTCGCCCTTCTCATTGGCCCGGATCAGAGCCTCTGTCGCTGTCATCTGGGGATTATCAACGAGGATTTGGAACAGATTGGTATACATGCCCTCGCGCACCGAATTGCGCTTAAGCTCCATGATCCGCTCTGCCCATCCGGGATCAGCTCCAGCCAGGATCGGCGCCGCCATGGGGCGGCCCTGCTCGTCCAGATAGCCCGGATTGATCGCCCCGGAATTCAGGTTCAGCCGTTCGCGATAGATACCCTTACGGGTCGCCATTGGCGGCTTGACGAGTTGTTGCGCGGCCTGAGCGGCGGTCTTGCTCATCACCTGCAACATTTTCACATCGGCCAGCATCATCATTGCTGGGGACTGACCATAAGCCGATCCGTCTGTCTGCTCCCACCAGGTCACCGAGAAGGGAAACGAGCTATAGCCGCTGGAGCGTACGAGGTGTTTGGTGTCTGCCTCGACCCAGAACGAGGCGAATGGCTGATGGCGGCGCTTGTCGCTGTATTCCCCCGCTTCCTCGCGCGGGATAACAGCATGCAGCAACGTCACTGGCTTCTCGCACTGCGCCGGGTCGTTCGCCTTTTCCTGCAATTTGGCAGAGATTGTGCCGCCCGTATCCTTGAAATATTGCGCCGCAGCGCGCGCCGTGAACTCGACCACGCGAATATTTTTGTCCACGTCATCGAAGGCATCGATACCCAGATAGCATTCGATCAGAGGCAGCGACTTGTAGAAGAATGGGGTCTTGACCGGATCAACACCCCGTCGCCCTTCGTTTTCCTCCAGATAGACAATACCTGTGCCGAACACAGTGGTATTGCGGAGCCGCTTCTGGTTGGCGAGCGAGAAATTTGCCTTAGGCGAATAGCGCGCCGAGAAGAGATAATCCCGAAGGCTATCCTGCCACTCTTCCTCAAGATCGGTTGATTGGCGGCCGAAGGGATCATCATTGGCAAAGGTATGCCACTTCTGCGCCCGAGGCGTGATGAGGCTTTCCATGCCAGCGGTCAGACGGTCAGCCGCCCACGCACCAGTAGCATCATAGAGTTCCCTGCCGCGCCGCACGGATGTAGGATTGTTCGCAATCCCGGTCATTTCCCGAGCGGCGCCCGTCAAAGCATATGTGCCACCACCATAGTCATAGAGGTGCGAAGCAGAGGGCATGTAGACCTGTGCGAGGTCGCGCCATGCCTCCTCCCAGAATGCACGGTCATAGGCCATGACCTGCTGCATGCGGAACAGGTCATCCACTACGCCCATCTAGACACCCACCAGCACGGTGCGGTTGATGTTTTGGCCGAAATTGGGATCACCCAGCGGCGAGGTCAGCACTGTCGCGGCGCGACCGCTCTGCTGCTCATTGGCGGCGGTCTGCTGCGCCCTGCGGCGGCGGGCCTCTTCATTGTTGACGGATGGCGTTGCCACCTGTTGCGGCAACTGAGGCTGTTGAAAGAAGCACATATCAGGTTTCCTTATGCGTCCACGCCCACAGCTCGAAAGTCTCGCCGCCTGAGCCGTAACATTCGAGATCGCATTCCTTGTTGGCGCCAAGTGATGCCATCCAGTGTCCGGCAAGGTCGTGATCCTGAAGGCACCTCGCTTCGACGCGGCGGACACCATCAGCAATCAACATGGCCGGGAAGGTCCAGGCCAAGGCCGAGAGGGCCGGTAGTGTGCGTTTGAAATGCCTTGTTCCAAATGCCCAAGCGCTGCCCAGGTGTGGCAGAAGTGGCGACCTGGCGACACCAATGGCCCCGGCCGGCTCTCCATCATACAGCGCCACCCAGGCGAAGCCCTGCGATGCGAAATGACACAGCAGGGCTGCATCACTCATCGAACGCTGCCCTGCCATCGCTATGAATTCCTTGCGGTCCCATTCCCGCATGTTCACGCCGACAATTGAAATATCGCGCGGCGTTGATGGGATGACTTCAACCCTAGACAGGGGTTACGTCCTGCGATGCATCGAACACACCAACCGGCCGCCAGGCATCCCCTGGCTCCGGGCCGGTCGCGGCATAGGTGACAAGATTGTCCAAATCCATCACCAGCTTACCGCTGAGCTTCGCGCGGACATTCACATCGGCCCCAATTTCCGCCAGTTCCGCCGCGAGAACCTGATGAACAGGCATCTTCTTCTTGCGGCGCTGCATCCAATAGGCTTGCGCCTTACTCACCATTCCAGCACCCCACTATCGTCCGCTACGCTGGTATGCTGTTGATCGCGGCCCCGCCCCACCGTCGCGGCGCGCAACACACCTTCATCTTTCCGATGCCAGAGCTGAACGATCGTATCGGCGCGGTCGGGAGAAGAGCCGACCCGCTTCTTGATCTCGTCCTTGCTCTCGATCAGGATGTCTGTGCCTTTGAGTGTCCACCGGGGGGCGGTCAGCTCCGCCTCAAGACGAGGGTCGTTGGGCAGCATGAGCTTTTCGTCGGTTCCACCTTCCGGGTCCAAGGCCTCGCGCAGGCGCCAGTACATTTCAGCGCGGAGATTCTTGAAGCCGAACTTATCGTTGTAGGTTCGAGCGCCACTCGCCTCGGAATAGACGATACCGTGACACGGCGTGCCCTGATTCTCTTCGAGCTGGGCCTTAGCGCCCTCACCCCAACCACCCGTGAGGTCAACCGACACATCCGCATTATCGCGGCGCAGGCGCAGCATGTGGTTGGCAACGACAACCGAATTCTTGACATCAACGCCCTTGATGGCCTCAAGCGGCGCAAACCAGTTATCGACGTGCAGCGAGCCAATAACCAGATTGTCGCGGCCGCCAATGGCTATGTCAGCACTGAGCGCCAGCATGCGGCGGCGCTTCTCAGGTGCGGCCTTCCAGCGCTCCTGTGCGGCTTTCACCCACTCAGTGGGGATAACCTGCCATTCGTGATCTTCGCGGCCAGCCAGAAAGTCGCCATAGAGCAGTTGGCTCCGAAGCGGTTCGGGCAGGCCTTGCAGCACCGCCCGGTATTTGGTGTCCCTGAGATAGGGGTTATCGTCCAGCTTGGCCGGGATGAAGGTGCGAGACATTGCCTCGTACCATTCGCCATCCCGCAGATATTCCCCGGGGCCGTCTACCCACTCGGTGACGGAGCCCACGACAATGGCCCAACGCAGCTCACCCGGAATCGCCGGGTTTGGATGCATCGGATCGAGCCAAGGCGCAAATTCTTCGAGTAGCCATGCGCCGTCGCCGCCACGAGGCGGATTGGAACCAAGGATAACCCGGCAACGCTGCCCCTCCCGCGTGGAGCGCAGCCAGCCAATGAGCGAGAACACCTGGTCGCGCAGAAATTCGCCGGCCTCGTCAAACGCCATGAAGTCGCGAGCATTACCAGCGTGCTTGCGCCAGTCGTCGGGCTGGTTGAGACCCGCAAACTTTAGCCGGCCGCCGTCATTTCGTTTAAAGACGTTTTCATTGCCGCCGACATAGTGGCCCTGCGCCGGCTCACCAATCTGTTTGCAGAACTCGATCAGGCCATCCAACTGCACGGCTTCACGGCGAAGGATCAGGCCCGAGAAATGTTCGCGGAAGAACGCCCCAACCTCAAGGGCTGATTTGCCACCACCGGCAGCCCCACCATACAGCAGGATATCGGCCTCACTGAGCATGGCCTGCGTCTGCGGGCCGGGGTTGGGAATGAACGGCTGCGCCAACTCATCGGCCAGCGTCTTGTCCAGTTCAGCCTTTTCATCATCGGAGAGTGCCGCAATGGCCTTCTCCAGACCACGGAGGTCAAAGTCCTCCATTTGGCCCCTCTGGAACCTCTGCCCAATATTCGGGGGCAAAGTTCGACGGTGCGGAACCGTTTCCGTATTCGTTTCCCCAATAGAAGGCCGTTTGTCCACCACACTTGCGGGTCAGAACCAGAGGGCCGCGACCGTTCCACGCCGGCATCCAAACATAGATATCTCGGTTAAGCGGCGCGTCCGCTATCGGAAACCATTTCATTGTGTTTTCGCCTTTGCCAGACCCTTGGCCAGAATAGCCGCCGCTGCCTTGGCGCGGTCGCGGTCGGAATAAGCCGCAACCTCAACAGGTCCGCCGTCCTTGCCGGTCAATTCGGTCTTGTCTGCTAAGCCGAGATCCCGAGCGATAATCGCGGGGTTCAATAGCCCCGCAGCGGCACCAGTGAACTTCTGTTGGTAGACGACGCTTTCGACCCACTCACAGACTTCAACAAAATCGGGGCGCTCGCGGTAATTGGCCCAGGCTTGAAAGCTGATATCGAGGAAGATGCACAGACCTTTGAGGGTCATGGCCTGCAGTTTTCCGAAGTCACCCCGGACGATTGAGCCTTCGTAGGAGAACAGCTTTTCTTCGCCCAACGGGTTGTCTGCTACCCACTCGAAATATTCGACCGCTGCGGCGCGGAGCGCATCGGCGGTTGCGAAAGCCGGGGAGCGCCCGTGGGAGCTGCGAGCCTCCCAAAACCTGTTACCAGGGAGAAACCTCCCCTTATCGTCTTTGGTCAGGGTTTCATCGGACATGTGTTCTCCCTCCCCTGTTATGGGAAGGCTGGGGAGGTTATTGTGCGCGAGGCCAAACCATCGGCAAACCGCCGCTGATATTCTTGCGTTCGATGGGGTCGAACTGAACGCCCGCCGTCTTGCGCGAATGGTTGAGCGCTTCGTGGAAACTGGGCACGAAATAATCGGATGTGCCGCCAGCGAGACGTTGAGTAGTGAGTTTCATCATTGCCTCCAAATGCAAAAGCCCCACCGTTTCGGGTGAGGCTGGGAATGGGGTCGAGCGGGCGTCATTGGCTAAGGGGTGACGGGATGTCTGTCGCCGCGCTCGATGGAGATTGAGGCTTGGCTATCAACGCGGGCTTCGATGCGCCGCCGGTTTCGCCTGGTGCAGCCTCAAACTGAATTAGGTGCGCCACCGGCCGATGACGACTTCGCAGAGATGTCTGCGCGCATTGCCGGCCAGGACGAACCCCACCAGGCGACCTGAATTGAGGCCAAAGCCATACGGCGTTAGTTCTCTGCCCCATTGGGCGCCTCAAACTGGTAATTGGTATCGAGACGGTGTGTAGCGCGGGGCTCATGCTGCTGGACTATCCAGCCAATCCTACCCTGGTAGTCGCTGCCGTCTCGATCTTTGCCCTTTCGGGTCTTGAGGCTGAACGCAGATGCGTCAGCGAATTGTTGGCGCAGTCTTTCCCGCTGTCAGCATAGCCGTATTAATCCAACTCGCAGCTGCGGGGCGCTACCCTTTAGCCAATTGGCGGGCCGGTCAAATGCTCCATCCCGGTATGAGATGCCCATCGGGCAAAAGAGTAATTTTGTGCGCAAAAAACTTTGGGCGGGGAAGCGTGAACCTCAACCCCTGGAGCCCGAAGGCAGCGTTCCCGTTGGAACCCCCTTACAGACAGCCCAAATCACATAGGGTAAATTTAGCTCATTTACGCGGCGCCTGCAAGCTCTTCCCACTGTCCAAATTCCAATTCCACAGGTGTTGCCCTGCCGAACAGGTCTATCAGCACACGAAGCCGCTCCATCGAGTGAACGCGTTCAACGGTTGCCGGCAGATTGGCAAATGGCCCCTCTGTGACTTTGATAGCTTTATTGCGCAGGCGGCGGCGCATGGCAGCGAGCGTATTGCGGGTCGTTTCGCCCCTGTGGCGGCGGGCCTCGTCGGTATCGTCAAGCCTCAGGTCGGCTTGTGCGGCGCGCAGTTCCAGAACATCGCTCTCTGGCACTGGCATAGGTTCATGTGGCCGCCCCGGTAGAAACTCTTCTACGCCGTTGCAAGAGCGTATGCGGCCGAGATCGCCAGGGGTCGCGGCCTCAACAAACAGATAGCGGGGGTACAGGCATAGGGTCGTAACGATGCCGACGCGCTTCTTCTTGTTGAAACGCTCTATCTTGTATTCCGGCAAATACGCCTCAAAGCCTTTGCGGCGGATTTCATCGAGGGCTTTCCGCTCGCTCTTGATGTTCGTGCTTACTACGTACCATGCCATGTGTTTGCCCCTTGGTGATGGTTAGGTGGTGAGGTGTTCGAGGGCGTTCCGGAGTTGCCGTTCCAGATAGCCACGCTGCTCTGCCTCTGCCCTCTCAAAGTTCCGATCCCGCTGCATCCGGACCTTTGTCGTCAGGGACAGCGAGTTCATGACCACAATGTCGGGATCTAGCTGGTTGACATGCGTTTCCAACCGGCGGCGGCGCTTTTCTTCCATGCTGCGGCCAAGGAAGTCGGCCAGCTCTTTGCGGGGCCATTCTGTGGGGTCGTAGTTTCCGCCCCCAGTTGGTATGGAATCCATAGTGCTGTATCCACCAAACGAACCGCCCAACATTCCAGCTCCGCTGAGCGAAAGCCCTTCCATCCCACTGGCAATCGCAGTCTTTGCCATCTGTGGGCCTGCGACCGCCGATCCGGCCAACAGCCCCAAAACACCGCGCCGTCTCATTCTCTCTCTCCTGCATCTGCATTGGGGTGGGGAGTGGGGTATTCGATCTGCCAAGTCGGGTGGTAAGCGCTTGATCGCATGTCGCCATCCATACGGATCAACAGGTGCGGCCCGCGCGCGCCGGTAATGACGCCGGTTCTGGATCGGTCCTTACTGCCCTCGCAAGGCGAATACTTTACGACCATGCCGCGCTTTGCCGGGACGCCGTAATAGTCTCTGATCCACTGCATGCTGCTCATGATGCCGCCCTCTCCCCTATGTCGGATGTGCTGGTCATGCCGCCGGCACGCCTCTGATCCAAGGCACTGCGCCCTGGGAGGGGGTCGCCCATCACGAACGCTGTAAATGACTTGTGCCGAACCACAGGCTCAGCGGCCTCCATTGGCTCAGGAACCTTGATCAGCGAGACAATCGAACTCAGCTTGTTGGCACAGGATTCGACGGTGCGGCCCAACTCAGCGGCTATGTCGCGCTTATCGGTGCCAGACCGTTTCATTTCGATCAGGCGGGAAACCTCGTCATCTGTCCAAAGGCGGTGTCCTGGTTTCATGCAGCGCTCCTCTCGCGCAATAGCTCGGCTGGGGCCTTGCAGCCGGGCTCGCCAGGCGGCGGCCCCCACGCGCCCCACATGCCGGTTTCCTTGAAGGTTTTGACGCGCCCCACCCAATCGACTGTAGCGGCCTGTGGCTTGGGGGTGATCGCTTGGCGCTCTGTCGCCCGTTGGATAATGATCGTGGCGAAGAACTTCCAACTGCCGATATCTGGCCGGGCTTTTTCTCGGATGATCGGCAGAATGTCGCGATCAACATCGTATCCTTGGCCGATTAGGTCGGTGATCTGCCCGATGCCCAGGGCAAGGCTTGGATGGCATGCACCACGAGCCGAAGCTGCCTCGATCAAACGGTCGTAAAGCAACGCGCCCGGAAGCTGCGCAGCAGCTATATGGTTTCTGGCATCTGGAAGATGCTTTGGCAAAATCGTGGCATTTGCTAGAGGTGATTGTTTTGTTTTCAACGCCTTAGCGCGACCACCCCTTTCCCCGGCGGATGATCTCAACTCACTTTTAGTCGCGCTTTTTTGGAGTTCTTTCGTCAGCCGATCATTGGCCCATTCCCCGTTCTGGATGACAAAAAACGGCTCAATGTCGGCCCTAATAGCTTTCCACTTTTTGACCGAAAGACAGGCGCAACGAGACAGCTTAACGTCGTCATCTGGCAGGCTCCCGCCAGCGTTCCACATGGTCATGAGCAGCAGCAAGTAGGCACCGTGCTGTTCGCAGGATAGGTGACGGGTGTCCCCCAGGTAGTCGGAGACATAGAGCTGCATGAAGGGGCGTTCGCTCATGTGTTGTCCCTGATCGAAGAATGCGCAATCGAGCACCAAAGGCGCACATCGCTGGTTTCGCCGTTCCGGTTCTTGCGGATGAGAAATTCCATGGCCCAGCGCGCATCAGCCAGCTTGTGCGGCTCAGCATTAGGGTCTTGGGCCAGGTAATAGGCTTCACGATACAGGAACCCGATCACATGGGCGTCCTGCTCGATTTCGCCCGACCAACGTAGGTCCGACATGATCGGGCGCTTGTCGTCCCGCTTCTCGACTTCGCGTGAGAGTTGGCATAGCAGGATCACACAGCAATCGAGTTCCTTGGCCAGAGCGCGGGCCCTGCCCGACACTTCGCCGGCCTCCGCTACCTTGTTGCCAGCATAGCGGTCAGAAGGCGTCACAAGCCCCATATGGTCGATACAGACCACACCCAGGCTCACCCCTGCCGCCGCCATCTCGGACTTGAGCCGGCGCGCTTTGGCGGCGATCTGGGCGAAGGTCAGGCGGGCGCTGTCATCAATGTGCATCGGGGCACCGTTGATGGCCTCGCTAGCCTCCCAGGCCATGGCCTGCTTATCTTCTGGAACATCGCCCTTGAGCAGCGAACCGAAATGCGGCGCGGATGTACTATCGCAAGCGTCCGAAATCATGCGGGCGGCGATTTCCTGGCGCGTCATTTCCAGCGAGAAGATAGCGACGCCGGTCCCGCTCTCCGCCGTCCGGCGAAGCGATGAGCACATGAATGCGGACTTGCCCATTCCAGGGCGCCCGGCGATGACGTAGAGCTGCCCCCGGCGGTATCCGTTGAGCTTGAAATCCAGAATACGAACGCCGGTTGTGGCGCCGCGCTGGCTGTCTGGATTGGCTATGTCCGCGAATAGTGCCTGGGTGGCGTTATAGAGGCTCCCGCCAACCTTCTCTGATTTGACTTCGAGCAGATTATCGAGATCGGCCAGGCATTCGCTGGCGACATCATAAGGGTCGGCCTCGAACCGCATGGCGGCATCTTTGGCATTGTCGGCCATCTGCACCAGCGAACGGCGCGCCCAGCGATCCTTGAGCGTGGCAACAAGCCCGCTGATCATTTCTGTGGGCAACCCGACCGAACATGCACGGGCGTAAAGCTCACCCCGGCCAATACCGCCCAGGTCTGTCGGAAGGGCGGCCATAATCGTGGGTGGCGTCAACCGGTGGCCGGCATCATGGATGCGCAGGCAGGCGACATAGAGATATTGCGCTAGGCTATCACCAAACCATTCGGCCTTGATAACCGGGGCGAATTGCTCAAATGCTCCATCATTGATGAATAACGACCCGAGCAAGGTCAGCTCGACATCGGCTTCAGATAGAACGATTTGCGAGGCCGCCGCGTTCATGACGCGCGCCCCGTAAATGGCTCAACCCATGCTGCCCAAGCTTTGCCGGCGGCAATACCATCGGCAATGTTCCCAGTCGCGTCGGCCTTGGCCCGCGCCTCAAGGTATGCCTGCCAGAGCGCTTGCAGCCTATCGTTCTTCTTGCGCTGCGCCACATCGATAAAAAGGATGTCACCCATTGGCGGCCCCCCCCCAATGGTATTTCGACTTAGGATGAAAGTCGGCGTGGGCCAGCCTCTTGCGGCGCCGCTTTGGCTTGGGCTTGGCTACTGTCTCAACTACTATCGCTGGGCTTGCAGCAAACGGCGTCACATGTTCCCGCTTGAATAGCGGAAAGTGCTTCAGGCTGTTTATGATTGTGGTGTGATCCCGACCCATCAGTTTCCCAATGTGGGAGAGGCTATGGGTCGTGTGCTTTGCTATGAGATAGACGGCCTCGTGCCGGGCCGGCAGAACCGTTCTTACCCGAGTTTCACTGAGAATATCACTTACATGCTGGCCGTGTCTCTGGGCCGATAACGCAACAAGGAATCTCCAGGAGCAGGGCGTGAGCATGTTTAGGGGCGCATAATCGACTGCCGAAGGCAGCGGCCGAGCGATAGCTGGCGCCCTTGGCCTCAACGCTACGGGCTTTGGCGCAGGCGCATTCATCAGCCTGGCGCGAACCGAAACACCACTGTCGAGGATTTCCTGCGCCGACGAAAAGGACTTGGCGGCAAAGTCATAGACCATGCCACGCTCAAGCTCGACAATGCGGCGATCATTGATGACGGCAAGAGCTACACTCATGCGTCAGCCCTCCACTCGAATTGCTGGGAGTGGCCCGGGAAAAGCCCGTCCTCGACGGGGATCACGTGAGGGTCCGACAGGATCGATGACGCGACGGGCGCCGCAACGGTGGTTCCAGTTTTGCTCAGGGTGAAAAGGACGCCCCCCCCTAAGACGGTCATCCTGACTATAGGTGCGCAGAAGGCGCTCGCCGCCGAACTCCAGCGCGTAGCGCACATCCTTCAGCGTGGCGGTCTTGCCTTTAATCGCCATGGCGAGCCCCTTCCTTCGCCTTCACCGCAGCAATGAGAGCGGCTGTGGTGCGAGCCTTTTGGTTATCTGCGAAGATATGTTCTTCGGTTGCGCTCTTACGGTGAGGATGTGGCTTTGCGATCTTGGCGAGGATTTCGGTGTTGAGGGGCATGGCTATTCACCTGCCACTGCCGGTTCTGCCAGCTGCTCATTGATGAATTCGCGCAGGACACGGAGGCTGTCAGTGGCCAAGGCACCGGCCTCGCCGCCAAGCTGTTGGACCTCTGTTGAAGTGATAACAGCCTCCCCAACTTCGGAGGCCGCAATGAGCATGATGGTGCTTCGAGAAGGCACAAGGACCGCGAGAGCGGTAAGCGCTATGCAGGTCAGAGCCAAGGGGCGCACCTTCCTCAGAAGCCAAGCGCTGTTTTTCTTGTCGTTCTCGTCGGGGTAGGCAGAAACAACGACCGCCGAAAACAACGCACAGCTCGCTGCCGCCGCGCCCGTCAAGAAAGCAAAGCCAACGGCAGCACCTTGCAGCCCAGACGAGACGTTCGCCGCATACAAAAGCCAAGAAACACTGTTCATTCGGCATCCCCTTTTGGTTCTTCAGTCGGTTCAGCGGCCAGCTCCGGTGCGATCCACAGCGCCAACCAGCGCGCGGAGCGCAGCAAGGACCGGGCTACCCATATCCTCGCCCTGGCTGGCCAAGAGCGTGTCTGCTCTGGCAATGAGGGCGTCGATTTCGGAGAGTTCTTCGCGGCCATAGCGGACACCTGTGATTTCCTCGAGTTGGCGCAGCTCGCGCGGTTTGATGCTCACGCGGAGATCGCCGTACCAAATGTCCTTGGTGCGAGAAGGCTTCCATTTGAGCGTGCGTGCGGCAGCGCGGATGCGCTCACCGATGTGGCTAGACAGCGCGGCGGGGGCTACCCGCTCTTGAAGCTGTTCTTGTGCCCAAGCGATTTCAGACATTTCTGATTTCTCCGAAGGCTTTTCGGACATTTCCTAATCCTTTGGTTGCACAACTGGCGGCGAGGTCAGTGAGCCAAAGGGAAAGGTTCGAGAGATGGTTGATTTTGGCGACAGCGAGCTTGTGAAGATGCTGGTCCGCCAGGGATTGAGCGCGGGACGGGGTGGAGCCCAGAACGCGCACGGAATAAAGGCCCCCGCGAGCAGCACGGATGCGCTCAGCGGGGAAGTGAAGGCCGATGCCCGGGAGGGTTTCGAGCACCGGCCTACGGCTGTGAGGGGAGGAGTTGCCCGCAGCCGATCTGTAATGGGAAAAGGACCGGGGAGCGTCACCCCGGCCAAGTCTACGGTCCTGCATCTTGTCGTAGACAACAGCAGGTGCTTGACCATGGCGAACCCCAAGCGCGATTGCCCCCGCGCTGCCATGGTCAAACATCTGGTGTTGGTATGAGCGTCTGGCCTTGGCGGAAGCCGCCGGCCGTTCGCCCTGAGTGGCTGAGAGGGATACCCAAGCCATCACGCGCTCTCCCCGATAGGAAGGGCGTCAAGGAGCGAGCGAAATAGCGCTACATCATCCTCTTGGGACTTGGTGATGAGGGGGCGGAAGCAGTCCAGTGCGAAGCCCCAATCATGCCCCAGCTCTACAAAGGTAAGGCCGATGTTGGACGTGACGCGCCCAGGTACATGGCTAAGATCGTCCATGACCTCGTTTATGGTCAGAACTTCATTGATCATGGGGAGCCGACTGGGAACATGAATCCCCATACGCTCGTAGACTTCAAAGCCCTTCCAATCGTCCCGTATGCAGACGCACTTCACCCCAGGCTTAGCCCACGCGCTCATACCATCCCCCACCAGATAGCGAGGTCGGGCGCGGCGTATACGATCAGGAACAGGACGCCGAGGATGGTGAGTGTCTTACCCATCAGAAGCCCCCGGCAATCATCAGCGCCCCGGCAGCAGCATCAGCCGCAAAGCCAAGGACACGGTAGGCGATATAGACAACCAGCCACGCAGCAGCGCCGCCAGCGGTTGCCCACAGGATGGGGCGACCATCGAAGGAGCCGCGACGGCGGGTATGGGGAATGGTGCGGATCATGCGACCATTCCCAAGGCGCGCATGTACGTTTCCAGCAGCGCCTCTTGCTCCATACGCTCGTTGGCGTCCTGCTTGCGGATGTTCACGATCCGGCGAAGAATTTTCGTATCGAAGCCATTGCCCTTGGCCTCGGCATAGATTTCCTTGATATCGGCGGCGATGGCGGATTTTTCTTCCTCCATTCTTTCTATGCGGGTAATGAAAGCGCGGAGCTGGTCCTGAGCGACTGTCGGCTCATTGTCTGGGTACGGCATCTATGCCACCTGAGCTTGTTGTTGAGTGCGCGCGACTGGCCAAGCAGCCCCTACGGTCTGCTTCCAAATTTTGCCGCGTTTGATCAGAGAGATGGTCGAGATCGACACGCCGAACGCGTCAGCGATGGCGGGATATCGTTCGCCGGCAGCAATGCGGGCTCGGATCAGTGGGATGTCGCTTTCATCCAGCTTTGCGCCGAACACGCGGCTTCCGTAGACACGGGTGAAATGTCGCCCGCGATCCGCTTGGTTTTCGACATAACTGGCCCAGCGCAGGTTGATCAGGCGGCAGTTCTCACGAACTCCGTCGTTATGCGCGCACAGCGCTCCGTTGAATGGAGCTGGTCCGAGAAAGGCTTCGGCAACGAGGATATGGACCCGGCGCGTGAAGGTAGCGGAGTCACGGCAAAGCGTAACGTGTTTGTAGCCTTGGCTGAGCGCGGGGATGAGAATTGCGCGCGGGCCCTTTACTCGGCCCCAAGAGCTGACGAAATAGCGCGGAAACCCACCGATTTCGCGCCACGTTTCAACCCGGTCCATTTCTTCGATGAAGGAAGCGACAGTATCAGCCATCTAGTCCTCCGAAATTTTGTGAGCAGTGTTCACTTCATCAAACCGAACGGGTCGGCATTGACGGGCGGCTGGGTATTTCTTGCTGCGGCGGATATTGCGGGCCTGCTCAGCAGTGCCGGCCCAAGCATGCGCCCGGAGGTCCGTGAGAAACGTTCCCGACCAGTGCAGCCATTGCTGGCCGCAGCGGAGGCGAAACATCTTCGCTTCCGTCGATGTGGTGATGTGGAAGGTCTTATCGGCCTGAGAGACTTTGGAGCGGATGGGATCGGTGATCATGGATCACACCCCCCGCTTGCTGTTGGCACGGATCGCCCAGAACAAGGCAGTGCCGGCCAGAGCCAATTCGGGGTTGTCAATCACGCCCGCGCCAGCAAGGAAGCCTGTGGCGATGATGCAAAGCGCCCACAACAAGATGTCGCAGCCATAGCGGATGAGGTACTGGCCCTTGCTCATTCCGCCATCTCCTTGGAGGGGGCGGGGCCGAATACATCCGGGCGCAGGTCGTGCCTGGAAATCCCGGTAATGGCCTCGATCGTAAGGACACGATCAGCGGGAACTTGCCGCGCACCAGTTTCCCATCGGCTCCACATAGCAAGGGTGACGCCAGCCGCTCGGGCAACGTCCTCTGCCGACTTCTGTGCGCCAACGCGCCACGCTTTTAGGGGTGTGCTCATGGCCCATTATTTCCATATCGGAAATCGCAAGTCCAGCACTTTGTTTTCCTAAGTGGAAATTTTGCACTTTCCATGTTGGAAAGATACAATGTCAACATGATTGACCGTATCGGCGGCCGCCGCCCTGCCCGGCTCTATATCGAAGAATGGATGGCAACGATTCCGGGGCTCGACCGGAAGCGTTTGGCAGAGCGCATGGGCGTTGCCGGAGGCACGATCACAAAGAAGCTGCAAGACCCGCAGAAGATCGATGCGGAGTGGTTGCAGCGGTTTGCCGATGCCCTGAACCTACAAGAGGTCACGGACCTGTTCCGCGACCCTGCGGCACCTACGCCTGCCGATCTTCTCCGTGGCCTGTCAGAGCAACAGCAAAGGGAAGTCATAGACTTCGCCGCATATGTTCGACTCAAGACCGGAACTGAGGGGTAGTTGCAGTGATCCGCTGGCGCCCTCGACGGCGGGGCAACTACGAAAACCCGCTAGATGAGATACAGACGGGCGTTCGGTATACACCCGCGCACCAGCCGCCCGCCGGTCTTGATGATGCCATCTCCTTATTCGTGAACGAGATCGATTTTCTCATTTTCTCGGAATTCACGTCCTTCGCTCAAGTGGCGAATTTCTATCTAAGTTGGTCGCACTGGACGCTTGAAGACCGACCCGAAACGGAAATCGGGCATGAAAGCCCTGCATATGGGCGGCGTATGCGCCTTTTCTTCAATCGCTTGGAAGTAGGAGAAGTCATTATCCGCCCAGCGGCAGGCGCGCGGATTACGAAGGACAATGAAGCTTCGGCGCGAATTGAGTTCGACTACGCTCAATTCATTGAGCATGGGGAAGTGCATGGCCTGTTGATGTCACTTGGCGAACTGATAGTCCCCGACAGTACTAAGGCGCACGAGAAATTAGCTTTGGACGTGGACCGGGTCATGGCCCGGCACCTTTGGAATGTTACTGCGCGCCCAGATGCAGTGCCAAGCCTGCTTTTTTCCTGCGAAGGAACATACGAGTTCTATCGTTTGCGCCGGGACAAGGGACTTCTGGCATGACACCCCGCAAGCCCAAGCCAGCACGAGAGCTTGCGGCCCGCGCGCTATGTCGATGCGCCGGTCTGCCCGAAAATATCACGACCAAGGGCCGGCCAATGTGGGAGAGCTTCTTGCCCGAGGCCGATGCGGTGCTTGAGGCTATCGGGTGGGAAGAGGTGTCATCAAAGAATTCGTGACGGGAGCGGAACTCGCGGAACTCCTCTGGGCGATGCCTATGAATAATCCGGCTTGCCCGCTTCCGTCACGATAGGCGCTTGGCGGCGCCTGTGTCCCCTTCGCCAAAGGGGGCTAACTGGCGGGACGATGGATAAGCCGAAAGGCCCCATCTCGCCCGTCGAATGTTCAACCCAATGCTAGCTTGGGAAGAACTAGCGCCAGCAAGGGCGCGATATAAGTACTCAGCCCCCTTAACCGGGCGGCCGGCTGCCCGTTGGAGACGACGCGCTATGCGCAAGTACCTAACGGTCCGCATCAACGTGACCGTCAATGTCGCAGCCTGCATTTACGTGCTGCTGCTCATCGGCCTTCTCGTACTCTGATGCATCGGGCGTCGGTCTATGGCCGGCGCCCTTTTTCATCCCCGCATCACTGCGCTGACGCCCTGTTATAGCAGGGTGATTCGACCCTATGCAAGAAAACGATTTCCATATCGGAAATAGTTGTTGACTTTGTGATTTCCATATCGGAAACTGCTCTCAACAGCGAGGCCGCGGCCCGCCAGTTGGGAGAAGCCCGATGCATACCCAAGCACAAATCGAAACCCGCGCCTTGGAACTTTTCCTTGAACGCGAAGCCAACCGCGCCAAACGCGAGCTGCGGTCGTTCGTCCCCGGCAAGTTTGAGGGTATCGAGCGCCAGTTCTGCATCAACGCCGCCCGCCAGAATAGCGAGGCAGGATTGATCAACGAGGCGCAGGTGAAAGCCGTCATCGCCTCAATGGCGCACCTGACCGACGACGATCTGCGCGATTGCATTCGTCGCATTGAAAATCAGCAGTCGGCCTCCGGATATCACATCGCGACCCGTCTGGCTGATCAGGACGCCGATAGCGAGGAGCTGTACCTGTACCGCTCCGAACTGCTGCGCCGGACGCTTGGCAATATGGATGCAGTTCGAGCCGCCGCTGTCCCTGCTCTTGTTGCGGAGGTGGCGTGATGGCGACCGTCAAGGAAAATCTGATCGCCGCAAAGGCGCTGATCGATATGCCGGAGAAGTGGATCAAAGGAACTTTCCACGCTTGGATGCCAAGCGGGACAGAATGCTTTTGCCTGGCCGGCGCTGTCATTGAGGCTTCCTCGCACGATACGGACGGTCTACGTGAAGCAGAAACCATAAGCGCCTTGGTTGGCGCTCTCGATGGGTTTGACACGGTTATCGGGTTTAACGACGCCGCAGCCACAACCCACGCCGACATCATGGCCCTCTTCGACCGCGCCATTGCTGCGCAGGACGGTGCCTGATGCGTACCTCCCACGCCATCGGCTCAGGCCGCCCCCTATTCGAGATCAAGGACTTCCGCGTGTTCCTCTCAGCAGGAGCCCCGCGCATCAAGCCCCTCAAAGAGGACAGGAGTATACTGGATATGACGCATACACCAACGCCTTGGGTCTATGTCCACGAAAGCACCGAATACGGGGCTGGTGATGACGATGTGACGTTCGGTTACCTCATGCAGGAGAGTGACGAGCAGTACCAAATCGCGCCGTTGATAGTGGGCGGGAACATCATCTACGGCAATTGCGACGGTCTGGACGATGCTCTGGACATGCGTGAACGCTACGCCATTGGGTTTCCGGCTGAGGCCGTGAAGCTGACCCGCGCCACTGACGCCACCAAAAACCGGATGCATGCCGCCATGGCAGCTGTTGAGGGCGAGATTGGCGAGCGTCCTTACCGTGTGCCCGGTCATGTCCCGGAGCTAATCGTTTATGCCGCCGGTCCATTTTTGGGCGAGGCCTATACCGAAGAAACCCCAGCCCATGCCATTGCTCTGGAACGTCTGCTCGACAGCGTTCGTGAGGGTTCGGTTCACCAGATCGCTGCGGAGTAAGACCATGGCAACGCTTGAGACAAAATACTCTGTTGGCGACACCGTTTACTACGCCACTACGACCCAAACCCGGAAGCAGCATCCCTGCCCGGACTGTAAGGGGGAGCGCAAGTGGAAGGCCATTTCGCCGGCGGGCGCAGAGTACGAATTCTCCTGCCCGCGCTGTGCGTCTGGCTACCGTTCTGAGCGCGAGCTATCGCTAGAGTACACTGCGTACGCCCCCGTTGCCAGCAAGATGACCGTTGGCAGCATCAAGGTCGATACCAAGCCTTACAGCGGGCGCAGCGGCATCGAATACATGTGCTTGGAAACCGGCGTGGGAAGCGGGTCGATTTACGACCAAAACCGCTTGTTCCACACCGAGGAAGAGGCGCTCGAAGCCGCCCAGCTGATCGCTAACGAGCAAGACAAAGGCGAGTGGGTCGCTACCCTTTACAACCGCACTTTGGAAGTCAGCGACTATCAGCTTGAGAACGGCAGGATGAAACTTGCTGAGGAAGCCAAGAGCCGCGCCAGCTCGATGCTGTGGAGCCTGGGCTATCTGTTCGACCAGATTGAGGAAGCCGAAGGCAAGGACGAAATTCTAGAGCACGTCCAGTACTACCGCGAATACGACTGGCAGCGCGACAAGGATAAGATCGCCTCCCAACCTCTCCCCAGCAAGGGAGACGGGGAATAATGGCCGACAAGTTCGCAGCACTCAATGCCGGAAGCTTCCTCGAATTCTCGATGAACAAGTCCCCCAAGTGCCCACACTGCGGATCGGACTTTGACATCAGCGATAACGAAGCTTGGAGCCTCTACGACGACAACGAACCGCACGAGGTCACCTGCCCCAGTTGCGATCAGGACTTCAACGTCCATAGCCACGCCGACTGGCGGTTTAGCACCGACGAGCAGGACGAGCCATGACCCTCTCCACTTCCCCCATCAGCAACGGCCTCCCTGCTTTCAACTTAGGCCCCACAACCAAGTGGACCATTGATGCGGCCGGCAATTGGGTTCGCATTCCCATGGTTCTGACCAAGACAGACAAGGGTTGGTCCGAGAGCCAGCCTATCCCCAAGGAGCAGACATGACCGATCCGTTCGACAACTGGCGGGCGGCCCTGAGCGGCAAGAAACTGCCGATCTATGAAAGCGAGCCGTGGGTTGGCTACTTCGCTGTCCAAGATCGCAGCCCTGGCGTGACGCCTGCAAAAGGCAATCGCTGGCCGCTGATCCCGTGCGCCATCTTCTATCAGGGTGACACCCTTGTGGCCGAGCGGGCCGGGAAGCCTGTCCCAGTCGAATGGGTGTGGCCGTACGCCGCCAAGCACCCAATCCCCTACGCAACCTATCGCCACTGGCACGACACCGGCCGCTGGCCCGATCAGGAGAAAGCAGCATGAACCAGCTTGTCACCACCTCGATGCGCGGCAATGTGACCGCCATAATCCCACAATCCATTGAGGATGTCTTCCGCGTGGCCAAGGGCGTTGTAATGGCGGGTTTGGCTCCCTCTGCCTTGGTCGACAAAAAGAGCGGTGACGCTGCCGTTGCTGCCGTTGCCGTGGCGATCATGTCAGGCGCCGAGCTGGGACTTAAACCGATGGTGGCCCTTCGCAGCTTCACTGTGATCAACGGGCGCCCTGCCCTCTATGGCGATGGCTTGATCAACGTCATCCGGCAATCTGGCCGCGCCGAATACCTGCGCACTGGCTGCGACAACCGCGACGGAAAGCTTGTCGGATGGTGCGAAGCAAAGCGCGCTGACACTGGCGAGGATAAACGCGTTGAGTTTTCCCAGGACGATGCCGTTCGCGCGGGGCTTTGGTCTGATCAGCCGATCATCAAGAAGAACGGCCAGAACGGACCCTATGAGAAGCCCAATGACAGCCCTTGGTTCCGCTACCCGCAGCGCATGTTGGCGTGGCGCGCTGCTGGCTGGTGCCTACGCGAGTTGTTCGGCGACGTGCTGGGCGGCATTCGCGACGAGTTCGAGGCGCAGGAAATCCCCGTTGAGGAACAGCAGCAGGTAATCGCCCCACCGCCGCCCGATGAAGCCGAGGACGCTATCGATGTCGAGGCATCAGAGCCGTTCGATGTCGAAGCGTTCCTGTCGAACCTCTACGTCAGCCTGCAAACGGCCAAAACCGAAGAAGCGGTGATGGAGCTGTGGGACGAACATGACGTGGAGCCCACGCTGACCGACGATGAGGATGCCTTGCAGAGGGCATTCGACATTCGCAAGGACCGGCTTCTGGAAATCTCCGCCCCATTCCCAGGCGATCAATAATTCCCAGCAAGGACCGGGTGAGCCCTGCCCCCAGGGTTAGCAGCCGAAGAAGCGGCCCGGATTAATTCGATGACGGACAGCCAGAAGCATACCGCAAACGCGATCGTCGCTATGTCCGAGGTCAAAACGGAAGAGCAATTGCTGGATTGGCATGAGGCGTGGATGAATTCTTTCGCCTACCTGTCCCTTGATGAAGATGACGCGCGCAAGCTTGAGCAGGCGTATCAGCGTAAGGCGGGTTGGTTCATGGGTGTGGGGGCTGGTTGATGAACACCGCACCCACTCTTTTCCGTTGGTCGGGCGAGGCCATGGAGCCCATGCCCCGCTTTGCCAAGGCATGCGATCAGGCCTTCACCGTGGGCGAAGTGTACCGCATGGAAGTGCAGGAACAGCGCTCGCTTGTCTCGCACAATCACTATTTTGCTTCACTCAACGACATTTGGCTATCACTGCCAGAAACCTACGGCGACCGCATTCCGACCGCTGAGCATATGCGTAAATGGGCTTTGATCCGGTGCGGGTATCGCGACGAGCGGTCAATCGTCTGCGCGTCAAAAGCCGAGGCGCAGCGCGTGGCCAGTTTTGTCAAGCCGCTCGACGACTTCGCCCTGGTTCTGGTCAACGAGGCTACGGTGACAGTGCTGACGGCCAAGAGCCAATCGCACAAGGCCCTGGGCGCCAAGGTGTTCCAGCAGTCCAAGAGCGACGTTCTGGAATATTGCCAAGGCTTGGTTGAGCGCCGCGAGGTGGCAGCATGATCCGCTCTCGCAAAGTCATAGCTGCTGCTCGTGGCGCCCCCTGCTCTGCCCGATTCCCTGGCATTTGCAACGGCGATCCCGAAACCACCGTCTGGTGTCATCTCAACGGCGCGGCTTTCGGCAAGGGCGCAGGCGTCAAGGCCCATGATGTTCTTGGGTTCGATGGGTGCAGCGATTGTCATCGATATTACGATGTCGGCCACGGCACTCATCCGCTGATCAGCACCGATACCCTGCTCGAATGCGTATTGCAGGCGGTCTGCGACAGCTATGTGCGCCGGATCGTGTCTGGCGTGATCATTGTCCCACTTGATGCCGAACGGCTGTCCAGTGAGCGCCCAATCCCGAAGCGCAAGCCGCCGGCAGAGCGCAAGGCCATCAATTCAAACCCCACCATTCCCCAGCGAGAAAACGCATGGCCTGCAAAGGGCTCGCGGAAAATCGCCCAGCGTCAGAAAGCAACTGTCTCATGACCAACCCAGTAAGCCGAGTGACGGATGAACTGATCAGCGATATCCGGGATTTGATCCGGGTGGCGTGGGTGCTTTGCGACAACACAGCAAATGAAAACCCGCCGGAGGTTGATCAGCAGGACTGGGATGCCCTGTCCAAAGCCCTCGATAAGCTCGACCAGCTTCCCACCCCGCCTGATGTGATCGCCGGCCCTGCCGCCAAGGTTGAATACGCACTCCGCGCCCTATCCTCCAATAGCGAGGGGGAGGCTGTGGCCCAGATGATCGGCCCTTGGGATATGGAGGGAGATTGCATCGTTTGGCTTGAAGGCTGCGAGCGGCTGTCGGCTGGCGATTTGCTCTACACCCGTCCCCAGCCCCAGCAAGTAGAGGTGAGCGATGAGATGGTGGAGCGGGCGGCACGTGGGCTGCATGAAGCCTCTTCCACGCACCAGAAGCATGAGGTGCCATGGAGCGATCTTTCGGCTCAGCGCCGCCTTTGGTTCGTAGAGGATGCCCGTGCCGCCCTCACCGCCGCCCTACGGAGTGATCAGAAATGACCA
Source organism: Devosia sp. (assembly GCA_035565135.1). GTDB lineage: Bacteria > Pseudomonadota > Alphaproteobacteria > Rhizobiales > Devosiaceae > Devosia. The sequence goes on along the minus strand of DATMSY010000208.1, from coordinate 37,105 downwards.
TTGATGAGAAGGGCCTGACCCGAAGCGAAATCCAGAAAATCACCGGCTCGCTGCGCATGCTTAATGGCCCAGGCGATTGCGACCTAGCGGATAAGTTGGAGCGACTGTTTTCTCTCCGAGTAATGGAGGGAGGGGAAATGAAGCTGACGAAGGCCAAAAGCAAGCTGACACACTTGCAGCGCGACGCATTGGTCGCTCTGCAAAAGCTTGCGTCACAAAACCCGGAACGTGATGGTTTTTACACCTCGGAGCTTGGGCCGGATTTGGGGCGAGTTTGCCGCACAACGCTAACAAAAAACGGATTAGTGACGCGGGAGCGCAGCAACCAGAGCGGATCATACTACCATTTCAAGTACAGCATCACCGACACCGGCCGTTCCGCCCTCACCCGCACAGCGGAGGGTGGAGATGAGTAAGCCAGAGGATATCCCGCAGGACGTTTGGGACACCGCAGTGTCTGTGGCTCAGGAATGGGAGGAAGACACCGGCAGCTTGGTCGAGTGGTACATCGCCCGCGCCATGATGTCCGCCGCCGCGAAAGAGCGGGAAGCGTGTGCTGCCCATGCGGTTGAGACCACCAAAGCCCCAGCCCAGCGTAACACAAAAGATCAGTGGGTCGAGCAGATCGGCCAGTCTGTAGCCTCCGCCATACGCAAGCGAGACACCCCATGAGTAACGCCGAAGTGGGAATTGCAGTCACCGCCTTCATTGCGGGGTTCGGGCTTGGCCTAGTCGTCATGGCAAGGATGATGCGCGCAAAGTTCACCGCAGCGCTCAACAAAATCTGCGACCTGCACGAGGCGAACGATGTCTAGCCCCATGCACTCCAAATACTGGAAGCGGATGGCCATCCTATTGGTACTGAGTCTTGTGGTTATAGGCCTGGCTCATTTGGTGGGGAGGGTGTGATGGTGGCGACCCTTCCCGCCTGGGCCGACAACCTCGTCCCTGTTGACATGGATAGCGCAGCAAGGTTGCTTGGTGTGTCGCGGCGTTATCTTGTCGATGCAATCCGCGCTCATCCCCATTTTGAGCCTCGGGGCACCAAGAAAGTTTTCTATCCCGAGCACATTGCAAGACTGCGAGAGGCCCTATGCGAGCAAAGCCACACCGAAGCAAGGGCCTCGACCTCAAGTGCATCGACGGCGTTTGGCACGTCTCTGGCACCATTGCCGGAGAGCGCATACGAAAGAGCCTTGGCACTCGCGACGAAACGACCGCGCTCCAGCTCAAAGCCGACTACGAAACGCGCCTCTGGAAACGTCATCAGTTTGGCGAAGAAGCCGTAAGGACATTCGAGGAAGCCGCCGTGGAGTATTTGCAGCATGGCGGCAAGGATGGGACGGGCGGTGACGGCAAGTTCATCAAGCCGATCCTCGCCCATTTCAAGGGGCGGCGGGTTGGGTCGATCACTGGCGCTGAGCTGCGCTCAATGGCCAATACCCTATATCCTGGACGTGCACCCGCCACCAAGAACCGGCAGGCCATCGTCCCGGCCCGCGCCGTGATCATGTACGCTCACCATTTGGGCTGGTGCGGTGCCATATCGGTCGAGCAGTTCAAGGTTCCGAAATCCAAGAAGCACAAGCCCGCCACCCGCGAATGGCTGGACAAGTTTATGGCAGAAGCAGATCGCCGCAAATTACCGCACCTGTCCTGCTTGGTGCTGTTCATGCACCAGACCGGAACGCGGATATCCGAAGCTATCCGGATCGTCGGGAAGGATTTGGATTTACCCGCTCGCATCGTGGTGCTTGGGAAAACCAAGACCGATGAATGGGTGACGCGTTATCTCACCGCTGAGCTGGTGGCGAGGATCGCGGGGCTCGACGCAAAAGACGACGAGCGCATATTCGGGTACACAGATCCAAAAGCCGTGAACCGGGTCATGAAGCGCGTGGCAAAGGACGCGGGCATTGAAATGCTGACCACGCATTCCGCCGGCCGGCACTCTTTCGCAACCAATGCGATCAATGCCAATGCACCCATCAAGGATGCAATGGACGCGGGTGGTTGGAAGTCGGCCCGCCTATTCATGGAGACTTACGTCCACAGCCATGAGGCGGGAAAAAATGTGGCCTCGATCTTTGATCGACAAACCGGACCAATTGACATGAACGAGGCAAGTGCTAAGTTACCGAGACGCCGAAACGCCCAGAAATCCTAGTGTTTGAGGCTTATTGGCACAGTGCCTTGGTAAGGGAGAGGCCGACAGTTCAATCCTGTCCGGCAGCACCAGTTTTCCCAAAGATTTCAGTTAGTTAGCCCTGCGGTTGCGACTTCGCGTCATCGGCTTTACCGCTAGCACACGGGTAGCACGTCATTTGCCCGTTCATAAATTTCAAGGACTTAGCAGGTAGTTTTTGCCCGTGTTAGCACGGCCCTAGCACATCGACACACCGCATAAAGTCGAAGGGTGCCAGCATGAATGCCATCGACAAACGCCCCTATGAGCTGTTCCAGCGAAGCGACAGCCCAAACTGGTGGATGCGGTTTTCAATCACCGGCCACGGCCAAAAGCGGATCGGGTTGAAGACGCCCGACTTCGAGCTAGCGCGCGTGCTAGCCGAGCGAGAGTACCAAAAGGCGGTTTGGTCAGCAGAGGCAGGAGTTTTGCAGGGGAAAACTTCCTTCAGTAAACTCGCCCAGCAATACCTGGATCGGCTCGACAGGCTCAGGGCCAACGACCCGAAACAGGATACCAAGTACTTTCACGATAGGGGCATCATCGACCGCTATCTGGTCCCATATTTCGGGAAGAAGACGATCACTTCGATAACTCACGCCAAAGTGCAGGAGTACCTGGAGTGGCGCCGCCAGTACTGGACCACCGGTCCAGGTAAGGACGAATACGCGATCAAATACGAGCGAGATGGGAAGCAGTTTTCTCGGCCAGTTCAGCATATCGAGCCGGCACTATCCACACTCCGGCGCGAGGCCGTAACCCTACGGAATGTATTCAAACAGGCGGTCACGCTTGGCTACATTAAAGCAGCTGATATCCCTGCGCCGGAATTGAACACTGCCCCCAGGAACAAGCGCCCATCGTTCACTGAGGCAGAAGTCGCCATTCTGTTGACCGAAGCGATGAACCGTATCGCGTTTGTCGGGAAACCCGACGAGCCGCAGCGCCTGGTGGATGCAAAGACGCGTTTCGAGCGCGTCATGCTGTGGGGGTTCGTGCAGATAGCTATCCACACGGGAATGCGACCTACAGAGTTGCACAATCTGTCATGGGCCAATGTCGAAGGCCTTGATATTGCCCGGAAGACAGCGATCAAGGATGGTCGTATTCGCATCGTAGCCTATGGGAAGGGCAAAGCACCGCAACGGCTCGTTCCAAACGTTGAGGCGCTGGGAGGGTTCATCGCGCTCTGGGACGCATTCAAGTCCCAGTTTGGCCGCGATCCGGGCCCCACTGACGCCGTTTTTGTGAACATCGATGGCGGGCGCGCTCAAAGTTACAAGAAGAGCCTCAACAGCCTCCTAGAGGCCACTGGTTTGAAGGCTGACGCCTTTGGTCGCGTGCGAACGGCTTACAGCTTCCGGCACACCTATGCGACGAACCAACTTCGCAAGGGCACGGACATCTACACGCTGGCCATCAACATGCGAACCTCGGTCAAAATGATCGAGATGTACTATTCGGATGTGGTGCCCGACGATGTGGCGACGAAGCTGGAAGGCGGTTTCTAGGGGATCCAGCAAATAGCGGCCAGCAATCTCGCTAATTCTGCTCCTTGCCGCTGAAACTACGGCCAGCTATCTCGGCTGCATATTGTCCAGCACTCCATGTCTTGTGGATCAGCCACTCCTCCGCCAAGAAAAACTCGCCTCCAAGAACCTCAGCTCCGAACTCGACCAAACGCTTTTTCATTGCGTCTTCGCCCGCGATAGCAATTCTGGCATTGGCGTACGGCGCAAGGTCGGGGATGGCTTTGGGTAGACGGACTGTCCAGTTGAACCGTCCCGCTGGATATGCGCTTTGAAGTTGGTCTCGCCGCGTCATCGGGCTTTTAGAGAAACCGACCTTGATGATTGACTTTCCCTCCACCTCTTTCTCTGGCCTACCAAGGTACGCGGCAATGTCTCCGCTAAGCTCAAGGATGTAGAGGTGTTTGGGGCCGTCGGTCTCGCCAACTGAGTAGGGGGCGGTCGCAGGGTGCACAGCTCGGCTCGGCGACAGGGCACTAGCGAGCGTTTGAATCGTTGCGTCCACCTCACCTGACTGGCCATACACCGGCACTTCAAAGACATCGAGTTGAAGGAGTGCCTCCGCCTCTTCGGGTGAAACAACAACGCCGCTTGATCCGATGAACTCGGGGTGGGTACTTCCATATGCCAAGGGCATCAGGTCCTCGACACGCTTCCAGTCTTCGGGGACGATCTTCCACGCTCGGGTCGCCTTGACCGCAAACAGCCACTTTCCTCTGGTTTCCAGGTCCCTTTCCTTTTCCGCCCACCGGTCGCCGGAGATGAATTCCTTAGCATGGCCGATTTGATGTGATATCTCCAGGATGCCCACGACCTTGCCGCGCATGGCTTCAGGCCCTTTACCCTTGGTCACGTAAATAGCGACTAAGGAGCCTGGGCGTGAATTTCTGAGGTAGCGGGTCCGTTTCCCCTGATCGGCAAACCCGATGCAGCCCCAATCGTCAGGGTCGAACCCCCAAAACGACGTTAGCCAGACATCGCGGCCATCGGGTAGCCGATCAGGTGCGGGCGCCAGTTCCGGTATCGTGGTCCAATCAAAGGCGAACACTTCGGCTTGCGCGACACCAATGTCGATTTCGCCTAAAGCGCCACGGATGTACGCCATTGCGTCGTCGGAGGGGTGTCTTTGCCCTTTCTCGACCAGAATAGTGGTCAACGGCGGCAACCCCTTCTCGTGCAGGTAGTGTAGGATTACTTCGAGGTTTGCGCCAAGTCCCCGGCCTGTCGGATGGCCCCAACCGACGGCCTCGCCAACTTGTTGATATGTGATCCTGGATCTCCTGGCGGCTTTCGCTGCAAGAACGCGGGCGATATCAAACTGAAGTGCATCCACGGTGCTTACTCTTGGGCCTAACCTGACTAAAATCGCAAGATGGGAGGCGCCGAAACTTAGCGAGCTGAAATTAACGACCGGCTACACACCTGGCCGCCGCAAATCAAGGTTTCCCGGCCTCTTGCGGAAGCATGCGCTTGCCAAAGCCAGTGATCGTTGCTCCCAAGACCCCAGAGAAAAGGAACGATTGCAGGTCCGCTACCTTCTCAGGGGGCATCCACCAAAAGGCTCCCACCTTGTGGCCGACTATCACCACAAACATTATGGCGGCAGCAATCGCAACGACCCATAGACCACAAACTATCACCCGGTGCGTGTGGGTTTGCACGCCGTCCATGCGCAGGAGTCGGTTGAGCTTATTTACAGCCTCGCGGCTGCTCAGATCGACACCCTGGTCCATGCCCACCGCTTCACCGAGTGACTTAGTGTCCTCCGGTAGTTCAGGTGGTGGTGACCCAGGGATTTCGATCGGCGTCGTCACTTAGCGGACAACTCCGCGAACCGTTTTTTGTAGTGCTTGGCGACCTCGGCATTATCAATCACGGCATTCTTGCCACGCTCATTCCACGCCTTAGACCATGGAGTGTCTTCCATGTGCGTCAGAGCGGACAGCTGCGTGCCAGACAAATGCCGGTAGCGATTGTACACTACCTTCAGAAGCTCTTTGGCATGATCGTCAAGGGCTTGAGGGTCACTGTCTCCGGGGACCGGGCCTGTGATAGGCGCGGAGCGGTAATTCCGAACAGCATGATAAAGGCTTGGCACTACCGGGCCGTACTGCCAGGCCTGCACCGGCTCGTTGAGCAACGGCTCTCCATTCCGGAAAACAAAGCCCCATCCATGTGAGATATATACGAGCTTGATCAGTTGCAGCGGGGTAAGCTGACGCCCATCCTGCTTGGCTATCTCGATCATTTCGTTCGCCAGCTTTATTGCGCTGTATGCCACGGCTCAACCTCCAAGGCGTATCGCGATGCTTGATCTCTCCGAAGAATCATAACGCTTGTGTACAGATATAGGATTAATACTCCAAATTCCTATTGAATTCAGGGCAATCACGCGGTCTACCTGTAGTCATCGAACCGCGCACCGATTGCGCTCGTCGTTTCGCTGAAGGTTCCTTTGCTAAGAGGGCGGTCAGGCCGTATAATCCGTTGCGCTAGCGCTTTCATACAATTGCCTGACAGATGTAGCGGCCGTGACTTCCGCGCGTGTTGTAATTTCTTTCAAGTCCAAAACACGGAACTTACTTCCGACTTTTGCTACGGCTTCTATCCGGCGGAAATGATCACCGAAGCGCTCGGCGTATTGAGCTAACCCCTTCAGTTTGGGCATCGCGTCATCGAACTGAATGCCGTGCGGATCGACGATATCTGCGGCGACGCTCCCATCGTCCTGCTGAACGAAAAAAACGAAGTCGGGCCGGACGATCTTTGGTTCGCCCCCATCCTTGTAGATGATGCCAAGAGAATCCTGGCTGGCGCGCGACGGGTTCCGGTACCAGGCGACGGCTCCTGACCGAGCGAGCTCAGATTTCACCACTTCACCTTCCCAGGAATTGAAGTCCTCGGGGAACATCCCATGCTCATCGCACAGCATGTGCCGCTCGAACGAAGGCAGCGGGGTCTCCGAGCCGTTCGCCTCGCGGATCGTCGTCGGCTGCATCCAAGACGTCGGTCGAGCCAGGTCCACATCCATCGGGTTCGCGCTCATCTCTCGAATCTGGCGATACACGTCCTGACGCTCGTCGGAGAGGTTCTTGATGTCGACCCGGAAGCGAGTAAGCCATTGGTTCGAGAGTTTCTCGGCCTCAACCTCAAGTGTCTCTCGGATGCCGGGCACTAAGCCCAGAGCGCCAATTGTGGCGTGCGCATCGATGAGAGCGGCTTCCATGTCGTCCGTATCGCCTTCGTTCCGCGCCAGGTAGTCGCTGTACGACGTGGCGAGATCCGGACTGATCGAACGGCCCGCCCTGCGATATGCGTCTTCGATCACGGCGTAGTCCGCTTCCTCGAGGAAGTCGTCGAAAGACATGCCGCCGCCTTTCAAGTCGGCCTTCAGGCTCTTTCCTTCGACTGTCAGGACCGATTTGCGAGCAGTCTCAATTTCCGCCTTGTAGCGCGCTCTGGCGCCATCGAGCACCTTGTGCATTTCCGCATGGGCAGCCTTGCCAGCGTCCTTGAGCAGGCCATCCACGGCCAACTCATGCGCCAGCGACGTCAGTCTCTTGACTGGACGGGCATGCCGCTTCGGCAGAGATTGGGAAGGCAGCGAGAGCAGCTTGTCCCACACCGGCTCCGTGATCGAAGGATTAGGCTTCAACTCGACGGGGTTGATGAGCACGCGGCGACCCGGCAGGTCGTCGCCACCGTCCCCACCGGACATCAGCGCCTTGGCGACGTCCTTGACGGAGGCTTCGTCGAAGAACGGTAGCAGGCAATCGACAGAGTTCAGTCGTTCATTGCCAGGGATCCGCCGCGCCAGTGGTGTGCGCACCATGCGCCCCAATAGCTGCGTGATGTGCGTCTTGTCCCGAGCGGGCCGGAACGACACCATGACTTCGGCGCGCGGACAATCCCAACCCGTGCTGATGGCGTCCTTCGCGATCAGGATCCGGACCCACGTCGATTCCTGAACACGTTCGGGCGAGATGTAGGGCACGGTGTGGCGGCCGAATGTCTGGGCGGAGTGTTCCCCGAACACATGCGCAACCGCATCGTCGGGCAAGTCCGGCCACTGCGTAATGATGGTGTCGAGAGCCCGGCCGATGTCGTTGTGATCGGGCGCGTTCGGAACCTGGAGAACCATAAGGGGCAGCACTGTTCCGGCATCGTCCTGCTGCTGGCCATAAGCCTCCCAGGCGGAGGATATCTCCTTCATCTTGTCGGTGCCGCGGCGCACCAGCACGGTATCGAACTGCCCCGCCTCTTTCGGCACGTCCAGGATGATCGTATCCTTCAGCAAACCTGACGCCTGGACCTTGGCGGAATCCACCACCACGTTCGGCAGGGTCGCGCGGCCCGTCATGTCGGTCATGGCGGCGTTGAAACGCTCGACCGTGGCCGAGATGCCCCAGACGACCGGGATGCCGGGGACCGGTCCCGAGCCGTTGATCAGCCGCTTGACGATGGTGGTCTTCTCGCCCGCGCCTGTCGCGGCGCGCATCCCGCGATGCGCCTCGTCGAGCACGAGGTAAAGCGTCAGCGCCGGGTCATCGATGGTGTTCTGGATCGTGTCCCAGATGGTATAGGAGCGACTGTCGGGCATCAGCCGGATCTGGCCGTCCTTCTCAATCCCCTCGTCATCGGAATCGTGGCCGCGCACCAGGAGGCTCGACTTGCTCAGCTTCTGGGTGTTCAGGAAATAGACCTTCCCCGGTTCCAGCACCTCGCGCTGGAACGTGCTTTGCACCACCACAAGGTCCGAGATCGACAGTCTGTCCGACGCCTCGAGCAGGCGGAAACGCGACTGCTCGTTCAGGGACGGATCGTCGCTAAACCAGATCACTACGGCACCGGGGTCAGGCTCGATATCGTAGTTGTCGTCGCCGTGGAACAGCGCCTCGAACACGGCCGCCGCCATGACGGTCTTGCCCGCGCCCGTGGTGGCCGTCAGCGAGAAGGCATGCTTGTCGCCGTCCTCGCGCCAGCGACGCGAGGCCTTCTTGAGGTTCACCAGAACCTCCCGAACGGCTTCTTCCTGATAATCCTTGAGTGTGAACTTCATGGCTCAGCGGCCCATCGAAAAGCGGAAATTGGAGAGGTAGGACTCGTAGAGCCGCACCGGTTCGACGCTGTCGGGCAGCGCGCGCGCCACCGCCTGGAACCGGCGGTCGTCATCTGTCACGACGTAGGCGATGCGCAGGGTCGGTTGGGCGGCGGCCGCGTCGTAAAACGCGGCGGCGCGGTCCAGATCCACGAGCACACCGTAAGTGTCGGCCACGTCCCATCCGGCGGCGGGAAGATCGTCGATGCGGCGCCCCTCCGATCCGGCGCGCATCCATAGCAGCGGCGCAATGCGCTGGAAGGCGAGGTTGTGGCTGACGGCGACAGGGGCTTCATAGGTCAGCGTGAAGAACTCACCGTTCTCCTCGAACCCCTCAGCCATCGGGAATTCATCGGTGAACTTGTAGTCGCCCTCGATGTCTTTGCCGTCCGGCGTCTTGCCGGTGATGGCGGCGGCGATGCGTGGTTTGGTGATGTAATCGCAGATGCCCAGCTTCTCCCACTCCGCATCGCCGGGACGAAGCCCTTCCTTGCGCAGAGCCGCATGTTCATCGGCTGCGACCTCGTTGTTGGTGACCGAGATGCACTGCCGCCGCCCGCCGTCTTGACGGTTAAGCCGCATGACGGCATGGGCGGTGGTCCCGGAGCCCGAGAAGAAATCGAGGATGATGGCGTTCGGCTTGTCCGCAATAAAAAGGCGCAGGCAATCTTCCACCGCGAACAGGCTCTTGGGAAACGGGAATGCTCGTTCTCCAATCAAGCCCTTCAGTAGGTCTGTTCCGCATATCTCGGCATTGTGGGAGGGCCTCGACCAAGTTGACACCGGCATCTTGATCTTGCTGGTCTCGTATCTCGCGACAACGCTGCCGTCTTTCGCGCGACCAAAGACTTTGGCTCTTCCTGTTTCGATATCGGCGATTCGTCCTGAAGTCAGATAGGAGAGCTCATACTTCTGCGGCTTGTCCGGTGTCGCCCTACCAACCCGCACATACCCCTTCGCCAGCAAGCCATCGAGCGACGGGGCAGTAAGGCCCCAATTCATCTCGGTGCCGTCATCTCTAATCGGAAAAACAGTAATGCAGTCAGGCAAAGACGGTGCAGTTGCTCTGTCGATCCCGTGCTCCAATGGATCACCGATTTTTTCAATTTTTCCCAAGCCATTGATGTAGATTGGGTAGAATTGCCCCGTTCCGCCCTTTTTTGTCCCTCTAGCCGACGAAAGATCGCTACGGCGCAAGGTTCTCCAGCTGACCGTGGCACCTGCTCCAAAATCGTCGTCTGGCTCACCCAGAACCTTTGCTGAGCCGAACGACAGGAAGAAAAGATATTCTTCGCATCTGGCGAATTCGCCCAGCCGATACTTTCCGCGAGGATTGATCACTGAAGTGATCATTTCTTGCCGCGCCTCGGGAAATACCTGTTCAAGCAGCAAGGCGAGCCTCGAAAATTCCTTATCGTCGATAGCGACAATAAGGACGCTGTTTTGCGGGTTCAGGAGCTCGCCTGCAACCTTCAACCGCCGCTCCATCATGGCAAGCCATTTTGAATGTCGGTACAGGTCATCTTTCTCAACGTAGTCGTTGTTATACTTCCAGTCGCTCGCACCCGAATTGTAAGGCGGGTCGATGTAGATGGCGTCGATCTTGCCGCGGTGGGTGTAGGTCAGGGCCTCCAGCACATGGAAGTTCTCGCCGTTGATCACCGTGTGGAACGGCTTGTCGCCGCCGCGCTCCACCCGACCGGTGCTGACCAGGCCGGGGTAGATGTAATCCCGGAACTCGGCCACCACGACCAGATCGGCGGTCGCAACATCAACCGTCTCTGGCGCCTCGGCGTCGATCAGCTCGACCAGCGCCATCCGCGCCTCGCCTTCGCCGTCAATCCGCTTGACGCGCCACAGCCGCTGGTCCGCGTTCTGGACAGAACCCCGCGGCGGCAGGATACGCACCTTGTCGCCCCGCCGCACGGGGCGGCCAGGCAGTTCCACGCTTTCTGGGCGGTGCCGCTCGAAGTTCAGACCGAAGGCCCGCCGCGACGCCAGCGCCTTGAACTCTCGTTCGAGCTCTTCCCCCAGCGCGCCGTCCTTGGCCTTTGCTCGGGAAATAAGATCTGTCAGACGCGACATGCCCCACCAATCGATTTTTTTAAAACACCGCCAAGGTGTAAACCATTTTAATCTCCACAAAAGCCTAATGGTGGCAGGCGGGCATGCATATTCGCCACCCGCTGAAGGCTGGCTCATTCGGAGCTAGTTCCATCTGGTGCATCTAGGAAGGCAAGTGCCCACCAGAGAGCACAGTTCTATTCGGCGAAGAACTGCTGGTTATGGCGGCATCTATGTGCCGTGGACGAGAGGGAAGGCCGTTCACTGAACTGGTAGGGGGTACACTCAAACCCACGGAACCATGTTGCACAAGTTACGACTTTCGAATGGAGAGGCAGCCCCCGCTCACCATGGGATTTCCACTGGCCATAAGCCCGTTGCACAATGTCATGCGTTTCTCGAGAGCTGGCCGGAAGTATCGAACCCCTTTCGCCCTAATGAATGCATCCTAAATAGACAGAACCAAATCTTTTCAGCGATGCGTTGCGAAGCACTTCGTCGCAGCTGTCAGCGATGAAGAGACCGAAGCCCTCGACCTTGTAGGTCGCCGCTTTAATCATGTCCTCTTCATCGCCAGTGAAGAGTTTTGGCTGTTTGAAAAACGGGTAGCGAAGGCCTGCCCAAAGTTCGAAGCCCAGCTCGATATCCAAGTGCGGATCATACCCAGAATTAGGCCCGGCTTTGACCATTTTGGTCACAAGTCCCATTTGTTCTAAGAGCATTCCGCTAGCTCGGTGAGCAGCGAGATCCGCAACCTGAATTCCCGGAATAAGCTTCGAGTCCTGATTTGGATGGATGTCGAGCGTGAGGTCTTGCTGGGCTATAAACTCTAGATCCTGATGTGAAACCCTTATTCCTTGGTCGATATAAACCGAATGGCCCTCAGACGAGAGATCGTTCGCACTTACCAGACGCGTCAAAGCCTTAAGGGCCTCTGTCCCAAGCTCGCTCCGATCAACGCGTGGCAGGATAACTATGGCGACTCGAGCGCTGCTCAATAAGCCGCCAATCCCACTGCGGAGCATTCGCGCCACAGGGTTGTGCAACATGTTTGCGTTGCTCTTAAACTCGTCCACCCTCGGAGTCAGGCCAGCGCTCGACACAACTGCATCAACGGATGGTCCAAGATCAAATGGCGAGTACACGAACGCGCCGACGATAAAAGCTCCGCGCTCATGGATGCTCTCATCAAAGTAGAAGTGCCCCATTCTACGCCCACGATGTGCCAACGATATCGTCTTGCACTCCTCGTACCGCGATACGTTTCACGCGACAATCTAGCGGACGTGAAGGGGGCAGAGGGACATCGCCAATCTGCGGAGCCGATGAGTTCGGTCGGACCACCAGGCATATCAAACATCATATAATGTATGTTTTCTTAGGTTTCCAAAACTACCGGAAACGCTCGCGATCCTTGGCGTTTTCGGCAACTTGAAGTCTTTGGTCGTAGGCAGGGACCAACGGCAACATCATGATTTCTAGCAGATCACCGCAAATCATGAGGTTCCCATGCGCCAAGCCCGAGTGCTCACCGATCCCGAATTCAAACGCCTGCTGGCCGTAGTGGCGCAGCGCAAACATTCTGCGCGTGACCGCATTGCCCTGATGCTGTCGCACCTCGCAGGTTTGCGGGTCGGGGAAATCGCCGGGCTGATCCTGCGCGATGTGTTCGAGACCAACGGTGATGTGCGCGAGCAGCTTCGGGTTCGTGCCAGCATCGCGAAGGGCGGACATGAGCGCGTCGTGTTCATGAGCGAACGCCTGCGCAAAGAGATCGAGCGTTACCGGGACGCCATTCCCGGCATGGGGGAACGGGAGCCAGATGCCCCCTTGCTAATGACGCAGAAGCGCACGGCGTTTTCTCCGAACACTCTCTGCCAGTTGATGGCGCAGCTTTATCGTGCGGCCGGCCTCGACGGTGCTTCCAGCCATTCGGGCCGTCGATGGTTCATCACCCAGCTTGCGCATTCTGGCGTTTCCCCCAAAGTGATCATGACCTTGGCCGGACACCGCAGCCTAACCACCACCCAGCGCTATATCGACGTACGTGACGACATGATGCGAGCAGCGGTCGAATTGCTATAGGTTCATCGCGGTTGGTCGCGACGAGTTGCCCTCGACCAAAAAGTTTCTGCGGAAACTTTTTCCTGCTGAGCAATTGTGCCGAACGAGCATCCAGATGCACCTGGCATCAATCCTGTTGGTCAGGCTCTGGCTCTGCCAAGCAGCCAGTAGATGGCAGCTGGCATCTGCGGTAGCAGCCCCGAATGGTCCAAGTCCCATTCCCCACTCGTGGCCTCGGCGGCGGTGCTGGTCAGGATCTCCATGCGGGAATGTGCGGCTTCGCGCAGCCATCTATCGGCACGATACATTTCGATCTTCGCATGAATTCGGCGCAGCCTAACATTGAGCGCTTGCATTGCGGCATCACCGGATTTCGCCGTGCGGCGGATTTCCGCAAGCATGTTGTTTTCGAGCGTTTCCAGCACTTCGTCCGAAACGGCACGACCCCGCGCCTGCATGGAAGTCATGTAGCTGGGGGATTTGCCGAGAAACCGGCACGAAAACTCAGCCTTGGTGGCGACCGCGCCGATGACCGAAAGCTGCTCATAGGTCCTAGTCAGTAATTCAATTCCGCTCACCATAATAAATCCTCCCGGTCCCGGAATTTCGGCGCCAGCAGCATGGCCACCAAGGCTGCTACAGGCTGCGCGAAAACATAAATAGCCGTGAATATTTATGCATTCGACAGGAGGACGGGATGGCGGACCTATTCGGCATACGGACCAAAGACGACGATCTGCGAGAAGCCTATATCAAGCTCGCCGGCGCGAATTATCGCGACTATTTTCTGACCCTCGTGGTCAACCGCAGCATGAGCCGGGAGGCATTGCGCTCGCTGCTCAGCAAATTCTTCGGGCGCTTGGACAGGGCGCTTCTCGGCCGCGACTTCCACACCATGCCCATATCCCAACGCACAGACGGCGTCATTTTTGTGGAGCATGCGGCTTCCAATATCCACGCCCATTGCGTGCTGAAATTTCCGAAAGGCAAGACACCGGGAAAGCTCGCCGGGGCGTGTGAGAAAGTCTGGTGCACGCTCTGCCCATCGGGCAATGCCAAGCTCGAAATCCAGTCTGGCGGCGGGCATGCCGCCGACTACGCCACCAAGGAAATAACCCGCTTTAACTACGACGCTGCCGACCAGATCATGCTGGTTGGCCAGTTTGCCAACAGCCCCGCCGACCATAACTAAGTCCAAATAGCGGTGGTTAACGCGACGCGATCCATCGGGCGGAAAAGGTCACTGCTAAGGAGAACGCTGCTGCTTCCAAGTCTGGAGAGCCGCAGTGGTAAACCTTTGGCAGACGATGGGAAACACTAGCAGACCAAGACACTCAGACATCAAGACCACGGACAAAGACCAAGACACTCAGACCCCGGGTAAATCCCATCTCCACAAAAAGAATGGCCACCGATGCAATATCGGTGGCCATTTCTGTTTCGGACCGAACGGCGCGGCTAGTCAGATTACGCCCTTTCCAACCAGGGTCAACGTTGATCGGCGAATGTCTATCGCGCGCGTGGCGACTTGGTTCCAGTTCCGAGACCGTGGCATCGGCTGCCGAAAAATGAATTTTGTCCAAGTCCCGTTGGTGTGAAGGGCGTCACCGTTGAGGTCTTGAAACGTATAGACATCGCCATACTGGTTGATCCACAGCCCTTTGAGTTTGCGGCGATAATGGACGGCGCATACGGTGATGGTCTGCCCATTGGCGTCCACTTCAACGCCATGCCATAGGCGCAATTGGCTCCGTTTTGCTTTCATGACCAGAACCTAAATCACCCGGCCGTGTTCGGCGTAGAGAAAGCACGCCCTCTTGAGCGCCCTGACGCTACCGGCTGCGTTGGCGACCAATTGGGCAAGATCGGCAGCGCTGACCTTTGTCAGCCCCAATCGTTTTAACTCGGCCCTGGCCCAATCCCGCATTGCCGGATCGGGGTGCGGCCCAAGATAAATCTCGGTGAACCGCGACCGGACATTGCCGTCGATCTCCGTCAGATGGTTGGTCGAGGCGAACACCTGAACGCTCAGTTCAATCTGCAACTCATCGAGCCACGGTTTGACAAAATTGCTGATCTTCGGACTGATGGCGTCGAACTCATCCACGATAAGCCAACGGCGGTCCGTATCGCTCAGCGTGTGCATGAGGGCCATTTCCCTCACCTTGTTCAGCGGAGGTTTTTCGTATCCCGATACATGGTCGAGGACCATCAGGTTTGAAAAGCCCAAGGCCGTCCTGTAGTCCGGTACGATCAAGCTACTCGACCGCATTGCCTCCATTGCAATAACCCGGCAGAAGATGGATTTGCCCGTGCCACCCGGTCCGTGGAATAGCAGGCTTCCTCCAGCCGGCGAATTAATCGCCGACTGGATGATGGCCATCGTGGAGGCCGGGAGCGCGATCATTTCGCGCAGCGTAGTGGGCGTGGTGTCCGTCATCACGCCACCTTCTTGCGCGAAGTCGGGGTGTTCGCGGCCTTGGCGATGCGATTGCCCGCAGACTTGGCGGACACCGACACGTCCCAGCTCTTGTCGCCAGGGTTCTGCTCGAAATGCCGGTCTACGGCATTGAAAGCTTCGAGCGCCTTCTGTTCATCGAGCGCCATCGGCACCACACTGGTCACGCCATGCTCGTCCTCCCGCACCAGCAGCATGAACACGCCCTTTCCCCTGATGCTGGCAGGCACGTTAAACTTCAGGCTCGATTGCACCTTGCCGAAACGGAACGCCTTCTGCTGGGCCTCCCGCAACACCGTCTGGTCGACAGCCGCCGGAGCCGAGGCGACGCTGTTCCCAGTGGGCCTGCCGGAGGTGGCCTTGGCCGTCTTCTTGCAGTGCGCCTCGTATGCCGGGTTGATACCCCGGCCCAGCACTTTACCCTCCTTGTCCTTGTGTTCACCGCCCAACCAGTCGCGGAACTGCCCTTCCGACATGTTCTTGGAGACGCCGTAGGCGACTAATGCAGCCGCCTTGGTCAGCCAGCCCTTGTCGCGGTTCGGCATGGCCAGCTTCGACGCCGGAATGGCGTAGTTTTCGACGGCGGGCTTGCCAAAGGGAATGTCCTTCGGGATGCCATTGGGCCTCTTACCGGTAGGGTCATAGGCAAGATAGGTCCGCTCCTCGAAGAACGCCTTGACGTTCTTCGCTTCTTCAAGCCGCAGTTGCAGGGTCAGCTCGTAGAGCATGCAAATGGACTGCTGGCTTTCGAGCGGTCCTTCGTGCAGCCTGGTCTTGAGTTCGTTCTCAGCCTGTTGCGCGGCAAGGTCCGCGATCTTGGCGTCATCGAAGAGCTTCACGAACTTCGTGAAGTGCGGGGGCAGTGCAGTCTTGGTTTTTTTGGCCATGGATACCTCCAATATTCAGCCGTGGGCGCTCCATGCGCGTGCATGGTCAATCACCCGCCCAACAGTGTTGGGGATGTTAAAAAGATGCCGCTATGCGAGACGACACAGGTTACTGCTTGATCGAGCGATCAAGACTTGATGTTGTCTTCATTGATAAACGAGTTCCGCAACCCACTACCTAGAAGTCATGTGCAAGACGTCTTTGTCTCACCGCATGATTTGAAGGTCTCATGGATTTGAAATCTGTCAACTGATCCAATTTGAACTAAATTGAATAGCCGAATATCGCTTCGTGGAACTGCTTGAGGGCAAAAAGTTTCTGCGGAAACTTCCGGGGCGAAGGCAACCACGACAATCCAGTTGCCGCGCAGATACCTACAACGCTAATCCTGATACTACGACCGCGAATGCGCCGGCGTCGGTCGCCTAATGGGCAGCGCTTCTTCGTAGAAGATCGGCAGGTTCCCGATAGAGCGCCAGCGCAAGACGCTCCAATTCATCTAGGGTCAGATCGGTTTTGTCGCCGTTCTCGATCTTGTCGATTTCCACCAATGGCCAATCGAGGTGTTCTGCCAATGCTCTGGCGGTCATTCGACGCTGCTCTCGGTATCGCCAGACATTTCGGGCAAGCAGCCGTGGCGCTTCGGGATGTTTCAACCTGGGCCGCATCAACGATGCTCCGGTGGCGCAAATAGCTCGAAGGGCGAAACCGCCAATGCCTCGGCCAACTGGTCCACATCGTTGAGGGTGATGTCAAACTGTTCGGCGCTCTCGATGTCCTCGATCATCGCCAGCGGCCACCCCACGGCTCGCGCCAGCATGTCGGTGTCGATCCCGCGCAATTCCCGCCAGCGCCGGACGTTGAGCGCCAGCAACTTATGTCCCGCTGTGATCCGTGGCCGCACTCACCGTCTCCGTTTCCGTGTCGATGCCGCGATAAAGCCAGAAGGAAGAGAAGCCAAGGAAAGACCAAAAGAGCCCGTTTTTCAGGAAAAAGGCTTAGCAAAACCAAGGGGTTAGAAAAGTATCATAGCCACTCGGGCACTTTGAGCAAGGACAGACATGCCCAGCCGATGGCTGGGCATGTCTGGTGCGCCACACGCGCCATGCCTGTGTGACTTGCGCCCGGCGGAACAGTCGCACTCGGCAGTGCGCCCCGCTGATGCCCTACGGCTCCCGCTGGCGGGGTTAACCGCTCTTGGGTGAGCATTGCTGCACCATCCGGCTACCAGCCTGCCATGCCCCTGTCTGACCGTCTGCCGGTAGCCAAAACCTCTTCGATATAGGTGCCGACCTCCGTGCCGAACCGGAATGCCAGTTCACGGCAGGCATCGTGGGTCTTCGGCACGGCCTCATAGGCATAGTCAAAATGCATCACCGCGATCTGCACGTCCTTGAATGCGGAATGCGCCACGTTGGCGTCGAGCCAGCCGTTGCGGTCCATGTCGCGACTGGCGAACAACATGGTCTTGGACCAGTCACCGACCAATTGTAGGACCGCCGCTCGGAGGTTGGCGCAATCGCGTTGTCCTTTTGGGTCATCGGCATGTGCAGGAGCGGCCAATGACAGAAATGCCGGGAACAGCACAATGGCCATTCCCGGCACTCGGAGGTATTTCGTGATGGCCGGGATCAACCGGCCTTGCGCAGCATATGCCCGCGTTCGGCGGCTGCAGCCGCAAGTTGGGCGTCAAGTTCACCGGCACGAACAGCCTCGGTCAAGGTGTCGAGAATTGCGGGCAGCGCAGTAAGTTCGCCAACGGCGATGGCGTTCTTGTCCTTGGCAAACTCAATGGGCTTTCCGGCGTAACGGAGGCCGAAAAAGATCTGGCCGCTGGCGTCCACGAACCAGCCCGCGCGCAGCCTTTTCAACTGTGAAACCTGGACCCGCTGACCTTCCTCGTTCTTGCGCCACACCATATGCGTGGGCGCATAGTGCTGCCCAGCCAGGTTAGCTTCGGCCATGGCCTTCTGCTCAGCCAGAGCTGCGATGACCTTATTGCGGGCGCGCTCCACCGGGTCATTGCTGGTGCGAACCGGCTGGGCCGTAGTCAGCTTCAGGGTTTTCAGGATGCTCATCCGGTGGTTTCTCCATGTGGTTTGCTTTCCACATGGCCTAGCGCCAACGGCCAAAAGAGCGACCAAAAAGTCTGATAGGACGGCTTGGTCGATCACGAGACTACGAGCCTGACATTGACCAAAACCTATTCCCGCCAAGAGCTTCTGGACATCATCTGGAGCAAGCCAACGCGCGAAGTTGCAGAAGACATTGGTGTATCAACTGCCGCAATCTCCACCTACTGCAAGGACAACGACATCCCTGCACCGCCTCGTGGGCACTGGTTGAGGGCTGAAGGAAAACGGGTGAAAAAGCCCAGCCTGCCACCGAGAGGAATAGGGAAGCGAGACACAATCAGGGTCGGTGGCAGCAATAGCTACTATTATTCCTATCCCGAACCTGCAGGCCTTATAACGATGGAAATCGGTCCAGCACCGAGCTTTCAACCCAACATCGACAAGGTCATGGAAACAGTGCGTCAGCAGGTTGGCAAGGTCGCTGTCCCTCGCGATTTTTCCAAGGCGCATCATCTCATTCGGAGGCTCTTGGAACACGACGAGGAACGCAGGATCAAATACCTGTCGGCTTCGTATCACTCCTTTTGGGACGCCCCTTACTTCGACGCGCCATACGAGAAGCGGCGACTACGCATGATGAATGCCCTGATGCTCAACCTCCATCGGTTCGGCGGCAAAGCGACAATGCGTGATAAAAACCCTTCAGGCTTTTCCTATAAGGTCGGGCACCAAAACCTTTATGTCACCGTGGATCATCCCGAGAGCCGCCGTTCGAGCTGGATGAGTGAAGAACTCGCCACGCGTTCAGCGTCGGAACCGATCGTGATTTCCATTGGACAAGGCGACAAAGACAAGCAGCCACAGCGCCAGTGGTTCGATGAGGGTGCCGATAAAGTTGAGGGTCATCTTCAGGACATCCTCGTGTCCATGATCGTTACCGCGGAAGTCGAATTTCGCGACGATGAGCTGCGGCGGCACAATTGGCTGATCTCCCGCAAAGAGCAGCTGATCGAGAACGAACGCAAGCGCATTGAGGAAGAGCAACGACGTGAACGCGAGCGAAATGAGGCTGATCGCAAAGCCAGGTACGACGGCCTATTGCTTGATGCCGCTGCCCACAGACAGGCCGAAGACATTCGCGCCTATGCGCGATCAGTGGACGCAGCGAAGAACGTGTTGAACGACACCATCGACGTTGACGAATGGGTCGCCTGGGCTCTGAGCCAGGCCGACGCGATCGATCCTATAGTGAGAATGCAAACCGAAGGGGTTATCGCGCGGCCACCCGATGCGGTCAGGAAAACCATGGCCGAGGAGCAACGGGAGAAGTCTGAGGCCGTGCGAAAACTCCTGGAAATGTCACGCAGCTACAGAGAACATTGACCGCTAGCGCGGCGCTGCAACCGGCCCATTGCAAAATCAAACTATTTGATGCGAGCCGCATCAAACAGCTTGCCAGTTTACGTAAACACCTCCACACCTTGGAAAAAGGGGTGGGCATGAAAGTCTGTGGCGTAACTATAAAATCGAATGTTGCTCAGTTAGCGATAGTCGAGGACACTGAAGATGGGCCAATTCTAGTTAATTGCGGGACCAAGAAGATTGAGTTGGCCGACGATAAGAATGCAGCAGATATTCGCTCCTTCTTGCATTCAATCAAAACCTTTGCTCACGAAAATGGGATCGACACGTTTGCGATCAAGGCCCGTGCGCACGGCGGACAGATGGCCGGTGGAGCCGTGTCCTTCAAAATCGAGACGCTAATACAGCTGGTAGAGGACTGTGACTGCATCTTGGTGAATGCGGTGGCGCTGTCCAAATTTGCCGACAAGAATGTCGCCGGACTTCCCGCAGGCCTTCTGAAGTACCAGGAGGACGCATATCGGTGCGCCGCTTACCACATGCATAAAGGCGGGCTTATTTAGTTGGCTGTAGATGTTAGTGCTCTGCCCGAGCCAATTCGGCTCAAGATTGCGGACCTCGAACAAGCGATCGACTTTGAAACGCTAATTTCAAAGGGGGCGAATGGTCACGTCGCGATAGGTCTCAATCGACTATTGCAACGCAAAGTCGTTTACAAATTCTACTTCTGGGGTGATGGCGCCCACGTTGAGCCTCAACGATTGGCGCAGCTGGCATCGGAGCACATTCTTCCGGTTCACGATGCAGCACCGATCAATGACGATGACGCCTACTTTGTTACATCCTATTGTTCTAATGGCGACTTGGAAGACGCTCTAGCTGCAACCAATTTCGGACCTCTTCAAGCCATAGACGTGGCACTGCAGGTTGCTGCGGGTGCAAGCTATATCCATGGGGAAGGCTTCCTTCATCGCGACCTAAAGCCATCGAACATTTTCTGCAACGACGCTCGCCGTTTCGTAATAGGCGACTTCGGTTCTATCGTACCGATACAGGACGAACGAAGCACTCGTTGATCTACCGGCCGCCAGAGGATTTTGACGAGAACCGATTTTACAGACAAGGCGATATCTACCAGATCGGCGTATTACTCTACGAGCTTTGTGGGGGCGTGCTGCACAAGAACGAGCGCGACTGGCTCAAGCCCTCGCAACAGCGAAGCTACGACGTATTGACTGGTTACGACCAACAGGCGTTCGCCAATGGCATCATTGAAGACAAAATCAGACGTGGAAAAATCTTGGCTTGGGACAGTGTTCCTGCTTGGGTTTCACCGCGTCTGAGATCAATTATACGTCGAGCTGCTGCCGTAGCTCGAGAGCGCAGGTTCGATACAGTCGCCGACCTCATTGCCACCCTCAACAATGCTCGGAGGCAAATCTTCGATTGGCGCATTGAAAACGGCGTACCCCAACTCGCGATCCGCAATAAGGTCTTTCGAATAGTGGAAGTGCGAGGACAGCTTGCAGTTGAAAAGCGCCTCGCAGGCAATTGGCGGACTGAAAGGCAGTGGCTTCCCAAAACGATGGCTGACGCAGTATCGATGGTTGAGCAGGTGGGCGCATAGTTTCCAGTGTGGTGAGCGCGCTAGCACGCTGCTAGCACGGACTTTATTGACCTCAGCAAATCTGGAGCTTGCAGGACACATCGCCAGATTTGGTAAGGGAGAGGCCGACAGTTCAATCCTGTCCGGCAGCACCAGACAATTTTTTCTTTCGATAAAAAAATCTTCATGTGCGTGCCTTGGCGTGCGCTGCTCCGCCGCGATCCGTTCAAATTGAACTTGCGAGCCAAGCCGGGGACCCTTAGGCATTATTTGTGCGTATGCGCAGGCCTTTGGGGGGGGCGGGATGAAGGGTATAATTCTGGCCGGGGGGACCGGCACGCGCCTTTATCCCTTGACGCTGGCAGTGTCCAAGCAATTGCTGCCGGTCCACGACAAGCCGATGATCTACTATCCGCTGTCAGTGCTTATGCTGGCCGGAATCCGGGACATACTCATCATTTCCACCCCGCGTGACCTGCCGGCATTCCAGGCCTTGCTGGGCGACGGAGGGGATTTCGGGTTATCGCTGAATTATGCCGAACAGGCTCATCCCAATGGCCTGGCGGAAGCCTTTATCATCGGCAGGTCATTCATTGGCGCCGACAATGTCGCGATGATTCTTGGCGACAATATTTATTACGGGGTTGGCTTGCCGGCCCTTTGCCGGGAAGCGGTGGCGCGCAAGTCCGGCGCTTCGATCTTTGCCTATCAGGTCGATGACCCGCATCGCTATGGCGTGGTGGAATTCGACAAGGCCAGCAACATGGCCAAAAACATCGAGGAAAAGCCACAAAGGCCCAAGTCGAACTGGGCGGTGACGGGCCTCTATTTCTACGACAACGACGTTGTGGACATAGCCGCGCATATCAAGCCATCGGCACGGGGAGAGCTCGAGATTACCGCCGTGAACAATGCCTATCTGCAGCGCGGCGACCTGCATGTCCGCCAGCTGGGGCGGGGTTATGCCTGGCTCGATACGGGGACGCCGGAGAGCCTGCATGAGGCCTCTTCGTTCATTCGCACAATCGAACACCGGACCGGGGTCAAGATCGCGGCCCCCGAGGAGATCGGGCTGGAGCAGGGTTGGCTCAGCAGCGAGGCGGTGTTGACCAGGGCACGGCGCATGGGCACGACCGAATATGGGCGGTATCTCACCAAACGGGCGAGTGAGCTTGCCGACCGATGATCGAGATCAGACCGCTGGAGATTGCCGAGATCCTCGAAATTCGCGTCGCCAAACGGCTTGATGCGCGCGGCTTTTTCTCCGAGGTCTATAATGCCCGCGCTTGGGAGAATGCAGGCATTACCAGCACCTTTGTGCAGGACAATCACAGCTTCTCGGCGATGGCCGGCACCTTGCGCGGCCTGCATTATCAGCTGCCGCCACACGCACAGGACAAGCTCGTCCGCGTGGTGAGCGGGCGAATATTCGATGTTGCCGTGGACATTCGCCATGGCTCGCCAAGCCTTGGGAAATGGACCGGCATCGAGCTATCGGCGGCAGACTGGAACCAGCTCTTTATCCCCGCAGGATTTGCCCATGGCTTCGTGACGCTCGTGCCGGATACGGAGGTCGTCTACAAGGTCAGTGCGCATTATAATGCCACCGCCGAGCGTACCATTCGGTTCGATGATCCGCAGATTGGCATCAAATGGCCATCGACCGGGGTTGTCCACCAGCTATCGGACAAGGACCGGAACGCGCCCGGCCTGGCCGAGGCCCAGCTGTTTGAGCCGAGCTTTTCATGAGAATATTGGTTACGGGCGGGGCCGGCTTTATTGGGTCTGCGCTATGCCGGCAATTGGCATCCAACCCACAGCACCACGTCCATAATCTCGACAAGCTCACCTATGCGGGCAATCTCGACTCGCTGCGAGAGCTCGATGGCGCCGCAAACTACAGCTTTCACCAGCTCGATATCGCGGACGAGAATGCGGTTCTCGATATCTTGCGAAGCGCCGGGATCGAAGCGGTGATGCACCTGGCGGCGGAGAGCCATGTAGACCGGTCCATCGATGGGCCGGGAGCCTTCATCGAGACCAATATCGTCGGAACGTTTCGCCTGCTCAACGCGACGCTCACCTATTGGCGCCAATTGGGGGCGAATGCCAGGCAGCGCTTCCGCTTCCATCACATATCGACCGACGAGGTTTTCGGGGACTTGCCCTTCGATGGCAGCCGCTTTTCCGAGAACACGCCCTATGCGCCGTCTTCGCCCTATTCGGCCTCCAAGGCAGCGGCGGACCATCTGGTGCGAGCATGGCACACGACTTATGGACTTCCTGTTGTCCTGTCCAATTGCTCGAACAATTACGGGCCCTATCAGTACCCGGAAAAACTCATCCCCCTGCTCATTCTCAATGCCCTGCACGAGCGGCAGCTTCCGATCTATGGCGACGGCGCCAATGTCAGGGACTGGCTCCATGTCGAAGACCATGCGCGGGCCCTCGAATTGATCTTGACCCGGGGCAAGGTTGGCGAAACCTATAATGTCGGCGGGCGATCGGAACGGACCAATCTTGCGGTGGCGACGACGATCTGCGACCTGCTCGACATGCGCCGTCCACGCCGAAACGGGGCCCGATATCGCGATCTCATCGAATTCGTGGCCGATCGGCCTGGCCATGACCGGCGCTATGCGATCGATCCCAGCAAGATCGAACGGGAAATCGGCTGGTGCGCGCGGGATGATTTTGACACCGGGATTGCCCGCACCATTGACTGGTATCTGGAAAACGAATGGTGGTGGCGCCCCATCGGCGCGGGCCGGCAGGCCTAGCCAGACATGGGATCGCGATGCGGATATTGGTGATCGGCCATGGGGGGCAGCTGGCGCAGGCGCTACGCGCCAAATGCCGGTCGCCACTCGTGGTTCACACTTTGGGCCGGGCGCAGCTGGATATTGCGAACCGCACGGAAATTGCCCGCGCCATCTCATCGTTCCTGCCCGATGTGATCATCAATACAGCCGCCTATACCGCCGTCGACCAGGCGGAAAGCGAGGAGGCGGTGGCTTTGGCGGTCAATCGGGATGGGGCGGGTAATGTGGCCTTGGCGGCGGCTGAGATCGGTGTGCCGCTGGTACATATTTCGACGGATTATGTGTTCTCGGGGGATAGAGATGGCCCCTATCTGGAGGGGGACGCGCCCCGCCCCGCCAATGTCTATGGGCGGTCAAAACTGGCTGGTGAGATGGCGGTTGCGGCGGCGCATGGGGATCATGTCATTATCCGCACCGCCTGGCTGCATAGTCCGTTCGGGCGCAATTTCGTCAAGACTATGCTGCGGCTGGCGGCAGAGCGGGACGTGGTGAGCGTGGTTGCCGATCAGTTTGGCAACCCGACTTCGGCGCTGGACCTGGCGGAGGCGCTGCTGGAGATTGCCAAGTCTGTTGTGGGACCACCCGCCGCGCAATGGCGGGGCACGTTTCATGCGGTCAATGCCGGGGAGGCGAGCTGGGCTGACCTGGCCGAGCGGGTGTTTTCCCGTTCGCGCCTGCTTGGAGGCCCGAGCGCGGCGGTTCACCGGATTGCCACCGCCGAATTCCCCACACCGGCTCTGCGTCCGCGGAATTCGCGGCTCAATACGGACAAATTGGGGGAGACTTTCGGCATCCGGATGCGGCCTTGGCAGGAGGCGGTGGATGAAAGCGTTTCGCTGATTTTGCGGGAGGGGTTTTAGGTATCGGCGGGCCAATCTGAATCGATTGGGTCTAGGCCAGGGCAATAATAAAACCGGCGCCTCGCGGGCGCCGGCGGTGTTTTAGGGTCGTCTGGGTCAGATCCAGTAAGGCGCGACGCCGTAGTAGTCGTAGACGCGGCGGCCGTTTTCGGCAGTCCAGTAGTCGTCGCCCTCGTCGCTATATTTGGGGGCGCCTTCGAGCTGGTCCTTGGTGACATCGACGCGATAGCCGCCCAGGCTTTCGTCATAGTTCAGCTTGCTCCAGGGCAGCGGGTAATGCTCGTCGCCGATGCCGAGAAAGCCGCCGAAGCTGAGCACGGCATAGGAAACCTTGCCGCTGCGCTTTTCCACCAGGATGCGCTCGATGGAGCCGATATGCTCGCCATTGGGGTCATAGACCTTGGTGCCCTCGACCTTGTCGGATGCGATCAGGTCGTGGGTTTCCTTGACGTCGGCGTCGCGGTTGCGAATGTCGTCATAGGCCATTTCGTACTCCTCTTCGTTTGGGGTGAAGGGGGAACGCTGCGTTTCCCATGCGGTTCCGTGATTGAAAAAGCGTGATCGAGACCCGCTCCGGCGCAGCCGGGGAACCGCTGCGTCCATGGGGCATTGAAAAAGGCAGACGGAACCGCAACGCGTTCCGACACAACAATGAGGGGAGAAAGCAGAATGGCCGCAACACCAAAGACACCCACGCCGACCGTTGCCAATGTCGACAACCTGGTCGACGAAAACGGGGCGCGGATCGATGTGCCCGAGGATACCCCGATCAAGGTTGCCGGCGAGCATGACGAGACCATTGGCGGCACGGGCCCGACCAATTGGTGGCTCTATGGCCTGGTGGGGCTGGGCATTGTGATTGCGGTGCTGCTGATCCTGCAATTGTTCAACGGGGCGCCGGGCACCGATGTGCAGCCGGCTTCGCCGACTTCGGCGCCGGTCGTGGAACCGGCGGCACCGGCCCAATAAAAAAGCGCGGCATGAAGCCGCGCCTTTCAGGATCGATGCTTGCCCGATCAGCCGTTGATCGGGGAAATCTGGATTTCGACGCGGCGGTTCTGGGCGCGCCCCTGCTCGGTGGCGTTGGAGGCGATGGGGCTCGATTCCCCCTTGCCTTCGATGAAGAAGCGGCGCTGGTCGATGCCCTGATTGGCCAGGATGGTGGCCACCGCGACGGCGCGGCGCTGGGACAGGGACAGGTTGTAATTGTCGTCGCCCTGGCTATCGGTGTGGCCATAGACATCGACAATGGTCTTGTCGAACTTCTTGAGTACCAGGGCCACCGAGACCAGGGTCTGGTTGAACTGGGGCTGCACGGTCGACTGATCGGTGGCGAAGGTGATGTTGGATGGCATGTTGAGGATGATCTGCTGGCCGACGCGGGTCACCGAAACGCCGGTGCCCTGCAATTGGGCGCGCAGTTCGGCTTCCTGCTGGTCCATATAGCTGCCGATGGCCGCGCCGGTGAGACCACCGACGCCGGCGCCGATCAGCGCGCCGACGCGCGGATCGCCACCCACGGCGGCCCCGACCAGAGCGCCGGCAATAGCGCCGCCGCCCGTGCCGATCAGCGCGCCGCCGGCCGTATTGGAGAGCTGGGATTCACCGGTATAGGGATTGGTGGTGCAGGCGGTCAGCGCCAGCGTCGCGGCCAGCGCCACGAGAATCTTGGATTTCATCGATTGTCCCCCTGAAGGATTAAGTGGCCCGTTCTGCGGAGTGAATACGGCAGGAAGGTGATGAATCACTTGTGCTGAACAATCAATGAACGACAATGACGTTCAGGCATTGGCCCAGCCGCCATCGACGACGAATTGCTGGGCCGAAATCATCGCGCTGTCATCGGCGGCGAGGAACAGGGCCATGCGCGCCACGTCGTCGGGATAGACCCGTCCGGCCAGGACCTGGTTCTGGTCGATGACGCGTTGGCCCTCGGCATCGAGCCAATGGGTCAATTGCCGCTCGGTCATGACCCAGCCGGGCACCAGGGAATTGACCCGGATGCCGGAGCCGCCCAGTTCGCGCGCCATGCCGCGGGTGAGGCCATGCATGGCGGCCTTGGCGGTTTCATAGACGGGAATGCGGGAGGACATGATCATCCAGCTGATCGAGCCGGTATTGATGATCGAACCGCGGCCGGCGCGGATCATGCCCGGCGCCACGGCCTGGAGGGCAAAGAAGGCATGCTTGAGATTGACCGCCATGCGATCATCCCAATAGGCGGGGGTGACCTCGGCCCAATCGTGGCGCTGGTCATGGGCGGCATTGTTGACCAGGGCCAGGGCATCGCCATGGGCGGCGGCGAAGCCGGCGATCGCGGCTCGATAGGCCTCGGTATCGGTCACGTCGCAGGCGGTGAAGGCCACGCTCTGCCCCTGCCCCGTCAGTTCGGCGGCGAGGCGCTCCCCGGCCTCCGCGGCAATATCGACAAAGCCGACCCTGGCGCCCTGGGCGGCGAAATTGCGCACGAGACTTTCGCCAATGCCGGAGGCACCGCCGGAAATGACGACCGGCATGCCGGTCAGGCTGGGATAGTGGGCAAATCGGGTCATTGTCGCTCCTCCGCCGGAGTGGTAGCGCGGCGCAAGGGGGCGGGCAAGCACGACACCAAAAATGACAAGCAAAGCATTGGCAGCACGGGCTTTGCACCTTAGAATGAGTCTGAAATTGCTCGTGCCCGCCCGCCCGGACGGACCCCCGCAAAGCCGCGCGGCGAATTGACCTATGTCAATGCCTAGCCGCGGGGACTAGGTACTCCTCTATTCTGCCAGACCGGCAAAGGATCGGCCGCGGCAGGGCACAAAGGGACGTTCGAATGGACTATCGCGGTATCTTCGAAGACGCAGTGGATACGCTGCGGGCAGAAAAACGCTATCGCGTTTTCGCCGATCTCGAGCGGGTGGCGGGCCAGTTTCCCAAGGCTATCTACCGCGATGACGCCGACAATGCCCGCGAGATCACCATCTGGTGCTCCAATGACTATCTGGGCATGGGCCAGCATGAAAAGGTCATTGCCGCCATGCAGGACACCGCCGGCAAGCTCGGCGTGGGCGCAGGCGGCACGCGCAATATTTCGGGCACCAACCGGCCGCTGGTGGAGCTGGAGCGCTCGCTGGCCGATCTCCACCGCAAGGAAGCGGCGCTGGTCTTCACCTCGGGCTTTGTGTCCAACGAAGCGGCGATCTCGACCATTGCGCGGCTCCTGCCCGATTGCGTGATCTTTTCCGACCAGCTCAACCATGCCTCGATGATCCAGGGCGTGCGCCAATCGGGCATGCAGAAGGTCATCTTCCGGCACAATGACGTGGCGCATTTGCGCGAATTGCTGGCCCAGGTGGATCGCAAGCGGCCCAAACTGATCTGCTTTGAATCGGTCTATTCGATGGATGGCGATATCGCCCCGATCAAGGAAATCTGCGATCTGGCCGAGGAATTCGGCGCCCTGACCTATATCGATGAAGTCCATGCCGTGGGCATGTATGGCCCGCGCGGCGGCGGCATTGCCGAGCGCGAAGGGCTGATGGAACGCATCGACATCATCGAGGGCACCCTGGCCAAGGGCTTTGGCACGATGGGCGGCTATATCGCGGCCAATCGCGCCATTGTCGATGCAGTGCGCTCCTATGCGCCCGAATTCATCTTCACCACCGCCCTGCCGCCAGCCCTGTGCGCCGCGGCGCGGGCTTCGATCGAGCATCTCAAGGGCAATGGGCAGGAGCGCCTGCTGCACCAGCGCCAGGCGCGGCTGACCAAGGCTATCCTGGCCGATGCCGGCCTGCCGGTGATGGAAACCGAGACCCATATCGTGCCGCTGATCGTGGGCGATGCGCGCCAGTGCAAGGCGGCCAGCGATATGCTGCTCGACAAGCACAATATCTATATCCAGCCGATCAATTACCCCACCGTGCCCAAGGGCACCGAGCGGCTGCGCATTACCCCGACCCCGCTGCATACCGACGAGATGATTTTCGAATTGCGCCATGCGCTGGTGAGTGTGTGGACCAGCCTTGAGCTGCCGCGCGAGCGGGCCGATGCGGCGATTACGGCGCGGAAACTGACCTCGGGCGATCTGACGCTGCCGACCACGGGCGGCTAGGCGTTCTGCTTTTCTGATCGTTGGAGGGCCACGATCCGATTCCCTCCCCCTTGTGGGGAGGGTTAGGGTGGGGGGCTGTGCCCTTCCAAAGGCTCGATGCTGGTGGAGGCTTCAGAACCCCACCCTCAATCCTCCCCACAAGGGGAGGGAGGCAGATCGGGGCTCCCCGAAGCCAGCAGCCCCTTTAAGCCGGCCCGTACCATCGGGCCAGCGCTTCGGCGAGGCCAGCATTGCTATCCTCGCCGACCCAGGCGACGTAGCCGTCTGGCCGGATCTGCAGGGCCGTGGGGGCGGATACGGGGCCGATTATTGGCAAGTCCCAGATGCCGTCATAGCGGGCGTCGAGGGTTTTGATGCGGTCGGTCCAAGCGCCGGCATGGACATGGCCGGGGCGGCCGAGATTGAGCAGCAGGGGCTGGGCCTGGTGCATCAGCTCGTAGACGCGCACGGGTCCGGTATCGGTCACCAGCTCCACATCTGGCATGCGGCGACCGAGCAAGGGATGCCCCTCCCCGAAATCGTAGCGGATATCGAGACCCGACATCCGACCCGCCGTGAGCTTTCGTGCCTCGGCCATGCCGACCAATTCGCTGACCAGGGCGGCGAGTGCCTTGCTGCGGTCGTCGCTGCGGCCGAGGGCCACGCTGGCCATGGTGTAGCGCAAGAGGCTTTCGGCGGCGGGATGGCGCTCGGCGTGATAGGTATCGAGCAGCGAGGCGGGCGCCGCGCCTTTCACCACCAGCGCAAGTTTCCAGCCCAGATTGACGGCATCCTGGATGCCCAGGCCCATGCCGAAGCCACCGGCCGGATAGTGGATATGGGCGGCATCCCCCGCCAGGAGCACCCGGCGCTGGCGATAGGTCTCGGCCTGCCGGGTCATATCGGTGAAGCGGGTGATATAGGTGGGGTTGTGGACGCCGTAATCACTGCCGTAATGGGCGATCATGGCCTGGCGCAGCACGGCCAGTGTCGGTTCACCGGAACCGATGCCGCGCTCGGTCACCATGATGCCGACCTTGCCAGTTTCAGTGGGGCTCAGCGCATGGGTGCCGATGGCGTCACTGTGCAGGCCGAATTCGGGCTCGCCGGTCAATTCCGCCTCGGCAAGCAGATGACTGATGGTTGGGTCGGAGCCCGGAAAGCCGATATCGGCGGCTTTCCGGACAAAACTGCGCCCGCCATCGCAACCGACGAGATATTGCGCCCGCAGCGATCGCCCGTCGCTCAGTTGGACCGCGATCCCCGACAGGTCTTGGGCGAAGCCCACGATCTCGACACCGCGCAGCATGGGCACGCCCAGCTCCTGCGTCCAATCGAGCAGGATTTGTTCGCTATGCTTCTGGATCAGCGAGAGACCATAGGGATGCCGCGTCGGAAAATCGCTGATGTCGAAGCGGACGCCGGCAAAGCCGAGCACCTGCGCCGGCTTGCCCTTGGCCAGAAACCGTTCGGCAATGCCGCGCTGGTCGAATATTTCGATGGTGCGTGCATGCAGCCCCAATGCGCCGGGCTGGATACGCACGGGGTCCGCGCGTTTTTCGATGATGAGCACATCGACGCCCGCCAGCCGCAACTCGGCTCCGAGCATCAGCCCTGTCGGCCCGCCGCCAGCAATAATTACCGCATAATCGCGCATGAATACGCCTCCGCTTCGCAACAAGGCATGCGTTTTAGCGGATGAATGGGGGCTTGAAGCAAGCCCCCAGGGGCGCTACATATCAGTATGGGCGGGACAGTTAGTGCCCGCTCCCCCTCAGCTCGTCAGCACGATCCGCATGAGATCGGCCGTATTGCGCGCGCCGAGCTTTTCCATGACCCGGGCCCGGTGCACTTCGATGGTGCGGGGGGAAATGCCCAGTTCGCGGCCGGCTTCCTTGTTGGACTGGCCATTGGTGATGAGCTGGAGCACTTCGCGTTCGCGCGGGGTGAGTTGGGAAAAGCCCCGCACCTCGACGGGCCGGCGCCCGCCCTGCATGGCGCCCAGATGCACATCGCGACGCAAGGCATCGCGCACGACGCCGAGGAAATGCTCGGTATCGATGGGCTTGGCTATGACGTCGGATGCACCCAGTTTCATGGCGGTCACCGCCGCCTCGAGCTGGGGCGTGTCAGAGAGCATGAAGACCGGCGTGCCGGTGCGCATGGCCTTGATGCGGCGCAGCAGCGCCAGGCCGCTTTCCTCGCCAAGCCGCAGATTGACCACCACGACATCGGGGCGGCGCCGATCGACACTGGCCAGAAAATGGCCGGCATCGAGCGAAAAGCTTGTCTGAAATCCTTCGAGCCTGAACAGAATGCTCAGCGCTTCGCAGGTGGATGGATCGGCATCGACAATGTGGATCAGCCGGTCGCGATTGAGAAAAGAATGATAATAGACTTCGTCGCTCATTTTGCCCTCTCTGCCCAGTTGGCAAGTTTCGCTTACTTTCAAAAATTCACCCGCAGCTTGATTCAGATATCGCGCTGCCACCCGCCCCGTTTCGTCTCAGACGGAATCTGTCGGTGAAAATCGCCCCTGTAGTTTGCGCTAAGTGTTCCTGCCGTCCCATCGGGACTCCACGTAGGAGTCACTACCTAGTTTTCTAGGTATATTTACCTTTTATTGCGCCGTCAACTGACTTTCGTCCTATGAATATGGCAGGAAAAAGGCCGGAATGATTCCGGCCTTTTTCTATTTTCAGCGCGGATTGGCGCGCAAGGCGTCTCGGATTTCGGTGAGCAGCACTTCTTCCTTGGTCGGGGCCGGGGCCTCTTCCACGGGTTCCTTGGCCGCGTCGCGCTTGAGCGAATTGATGGCCTTGACCACCATGAACAGCACAAAGGCGATGATGGTGAATTTGACCACGGCATTGATGAAGAGGCCGATATTGAGCGTGGCAACGCCGGCGGCCTTGGCGGCGGCAAGCGACGGCACCGCAACATCGCCGGGATTGTGCAGCACGATGAACAGATTGGAGAAATCGATGCCGCCGATGATCAGGCCGATGATCGGCATGAAAACGTCATCGACAAGCGATGAGACAATGGCGCCAAAGGCGGCGCCGATGATCACGCCGATGGCCAGGTCGATCATGTTGCCCTTGATGGCGAAGTCACGAAATTCTTTCAGCATGAGAGCCCTCACTCCGTTGTTTTTTGACCCGCCGTTGCCCCAATGACGGCGACCGCATGAGCGGCGGGTTAACAATTCACTACTCGCCGCGACAAGGCAATGGGTCGAGAGTCGATCTTGCGCAGCTTTACCGGGGGGCGGATAGTCGCGACGAAACCGGAGCAGCCAGACCTTTTCCATGCCGAACCAGCGCAATATCACGTCAGCCAATCTGGCCCAGGCGATGGATCACATTCCCCAGGGCGTGGCCGTATTCGATAGCGGGCTGCGGCTGGTGACATCCAATAGACGCTATAATTCGCTGCTGGCCTTGCCCGAAGCCCTGGTCCGGCCGGGCACGCCGCTATTCGATATTGCGCTCTATCTGGCCGATCGTGGCGACCTCGGCCCGGGGGATGCGGCGCGGCTCGCCATCGAGCGCATCAATCTTTTGACCGCCCTGCCCTCGACCGTGACCCAAAGGCAGGGCAATGGCGGGCAGGCGCTGGAATTTCATTCCGCGCGGCTGCCTGACGGGGGTCTGGTCGTCAGCTTTTCCGATGTCACCGCCCGGATACGGGCGGAGCGCGAGCTGGAGCGCGTCAACCAATCGCTGGAAGGGCGGGTCGAGGAGCGCACCGCGGCGCTGACCCGGGTCAATACCGAGCTGGAGAATGCCCGCGCCAAGGCCGATGCGGCCAATCACGACAAGACGCGGTTCCTCGCGGCAGCCAGCCACGATCTGCTGCAGCCGCTCAATGCGGCGCGGCTTTATACCTCGACGCTGATCGAGCAGGCCAAATCGACCGCCTTTGCTGAATTGGCCAATTCCATCGAGGCCTCGCTGACGGCAGTGGAAGACATCATGTCGGCGCTGCTCGACATTTCGCGCATCGATAGCGGCGCGGTGCGACCGGCGCCAACGCCGGTCAGCGCGCGCGACCTGCTCAAGCGCATCGAGGTGGAATTCGGGCCCATGGCGCGCGAACGCGCCATCACGCTGCGCATCGTCAATACCCAGGCCATGGTGCTGGCAGACCGTATGCTGGTGGGCCGCATCGTGCAGAACCTGGTTTCCAACGCGGTCAAATATACGCCCAGCGGCGGCAAGGTGCTGGTGGGGGTCAGGCGGCGCGGCAACCGCTTCAGGATCGATGTGATCGATACCGGCATCGGCTTCAACAAGGACCAGCACAAGCTGGTCTTCGCCGAATTCTCGCGGCTGGAGCGGGGCGCGCGGATGGCGCAGGGGCTGGGGCTGGGCCTTTCCATCGTGCAACGCCTGGTGGCGGCATTGGGGCTGACGCTGGAGCTGGATAGCCAGGAGGGCAAGGGTTCGCGGTTTTCGCTGTTCCTGCCGGCCACCCGTGTACAGCAGAACAGCGTCGACAGCGGGCCGGAGCCGAGCGAGACCAATGTGGGCGTGCTCGACCTCAAAGTGCTCTGCGTCGACAATGAGCGGGCGATCCTCGAGGCCATGGAAGGGCTGCTCAGCCATTGGGGATGCGATGTGCGCACGGCGCTGTCGCTCAAGCAGATCGACCGCGAGCGGCTGCTGGAGGGCTGGTATCCCGATATGGTGCTGATGGATTATCACCTCGACCAGACTTCGGGGCTCGATGCCATCGAATGGCTGCGGCATAATCTGGGTGGGCATTTGCCGGCGGCGCTGGTGACGGCCGATCGCAGCCCGGCCGTGCGGGCGCTGGCCGAGGATCGCGGCATTGCCGTGGTCACCAAGCCGGTGAAACCGGCGGCGCTGCGAGCGGCGATCAGTGGATTGGCCAATCAGAGCGGGCGGGCGGCCAAGCGGGCGGGGTGAGAGCCTCGATCCAGCCCCCTCCCCCTTGAGGGGAGGGTTAGGGTGGGGGTGTCGTGGCCCCCACAGACTCGATGCAGGCGGATAGTCCGACACCCCCACCCTCATTCCCTCCCCCTTGAGGGGAGGGAGGCCGATCGCGGCTCGCGAGATCTGGCGCAAACCTAAAAGCAGTTAGGCCTTCTCGCCCCCTGTCGAGAACAAGGCCTCGAACTGCCCCTCCTCGATCCGCGCGGCGGCAATGACGGCCTGGGTGCGGCTATCGACATCGAGCTTTTGCAGGATGGCCGAGACGTGTGCCTTGACGGTCGCCTCGGAAATGGTCAGCTCGTAGGCGATCTGCTTGTTCATCAGCCCGTCGCTCAGCATCATCAGCACGCGGACCTGCTGGGGCGTGAGGGTGGCGAGGCGCCGCATCAGGGCGGTCTGGTCGTCTTCGCCGCCCAGCGTCATGCCATCGGGCACGAAGACTTCGCCGGAGAGCACGGTTTCGATGGCGCGGCGGATCTCGGTGGGCCCGACCGATTTATGGAGGTAGCCGGCGGCGCCCAGCTCGAAAGCACGGCGCACGACAGTGCCGTCTTCGACCGCCGAGATGATCATCACCGGAATATCGGGATATTGCGCCCGCAGCAGCAGGAGGCCCGAAAAGCCGCGCACGCCGGGCATATTGAGATCGAGCAGGACCAGGTCGCAATCCCTGTCGGCTTCGAGCGAAGCGCTGAGGCCATTGAGGTCGCCGGCCTCTTCCACGCTGACCGTGGCGTCGCCGCCAGCCAGGGTTTGTCGCAGCGCCGCACGGAACAGGGGATGGTCATCGACAATGATGATGCGGCGGCGGGTCATATATCGGGCCCTCTTCGTGGCGGGTCTAAATCAGCAATACTGCGGATTCGCGCAGGTGGCAGCCCCGAAAATCTGGGCAAATCGCGGCTCGGTCTTGCATATTGCAGCAATGCTTAACGGGTTCTTTACCATGTTTTCTCAAGAGTGACCGTCATACCTTCGTGTTGAATCGCGAGGGGTCCGTCACATCATGACAGGGACTGACCATGGCCCGCGCCTACCCGATTTCGGACATTCCCGACCCTGACCACGAGCCGCAAGCCGGCGAATGGCAGGCGCTCCGCGGCGAATTGGTGGCGCTGCTGGACCAGGTGGAAGGACGCTACGCACAGACCGAAAGGGTCGATCCGGCCCTGAGCGGTCTGACCCAACGGGTGCGCAATCTGCGCGACCAGGTGGAGCGTCCCGAGCCGACGGTGCGGCGGCAGGAGGCATTGCGCACCGTCAAACGCGCGGTGGACCGCTTCAGTGATCGCGGCATGGAAAGCGACAGCGAGCATGATCCGCTGAGTTCGGCCATTGCCGAAATTCGTGGGCGGCAGATGTCGGCGACAGCGGCGGCCTTGGGCCGGCGCCCGGCCGATATGCCCGAATTCCGCGAGTTGAGCGCCCTGGTGGGTGGGCTTTCGGGGCGGCTGGAACGGCTCGAAGACGAATTGCGCTCGCAGCGTGCCGCCGATGGCGATGTGCGCGAAGTGGCGAGCCAAGTCGAGCAATTGGCCCATGTGGTGGAATTGCTTGCGGGGGCCGTCGGCGAGACCGGCCAGGTCAAGCGGCTCGAAGTGCAGATCGCGGCGCTGGGCGCCATGATCGAGGAAGCCCCCAAGGTCGACCTCAGCGCCATCAATAGACGGCTCGACGATGTATCGGCCACCGTGGCCAAGCTGGCCGAATTGCAGGCCCAGCAGATGGAGCGCGAGGTTGTTCGCGAGGATCGCGCGGCGACCGTGGAGGCGCGCGGCGCGGATACGCTGGCCCCGGCCATGCATGCCATCGAAGAGAGCGTGCGCAATGTCTATGACCGGATCGACGCCATCGAGAAAAGCGTTGCGCTGTCGTCGGGCGATTTCGAGAAGCTGACCGCGGAAATGGCCGGGTTTACCCGGGCCATGCAGGATGGCGCCGGGCAGCCCGAATTGCTGGTGGGCAAGGTGGATGCGCTAGCCACCCAGATCGGCGGGCTCAAGAGCGCCAATGGCGATGTCGCGGGCCTCAAGAAGGACATCGGCGCGCTGCGCGATGCCGTGCTGGCCGGCATGGAGCCGCGCTTTGCGAAAATCGAAACCCAGATCGAGGCGCTGAGCAAGCGGAGCGAGGAGGGGCAGGTTGAAAGCCAGCTCAAGCTCTTGATGCAGCGCATGGACGAAACCGGCGCCCAGCTCGATGGCCTCACCCGGCTTTACGGCCAGCAGCAGGATACGACAGGGCTTGAGGCCCTGGCGACCATGGTTGCCGAGCGCACCAGCGACGCCATGACCCGCAAGGCGCCGGCACCGGTCGCCATGTTCGGCGCCGATAGCCTTAAAAGCGTCGAAGACCAGATTACCGGCCTGCTCAAAAGCGCCAGCAAGGCGCCGGACTATGACAAGCTGGCCAATATGATTGCCGAGCGCGCCTCCGAGGCTGTTGCCAAGGCGAGCCCGGCCGTTACGGCAGCCGGCGAGATCAGCGCCGATGGGCTTTCGGCGCTTGAAGAGCGCATGGCGGCGCTGCTCAATACGGCGGGCAAGGACACGGCCGAGCGGCTGACCCGGCTGGAAGCCGCGCTGGCCAATCGCCGGGACACCGGGCGGCAGCTGGCGGCATTCCGGACCGATCTCAAGCCGGTGGGCGGAGACAGCCTCAGCGAGGTGCGCGCGGCGTTGGCAGGCGTCAAGGCCGCCAAGGACAGCGACATCATGCCGGCCAATCCGGCGGCGGAAGCGCCCTTGATCGATCCCGGCTTTGCCGAAACCGGACCGGTGCGGACCGCGCTCGAGGCCAAGGTCAGCAGCCAGATTGCGCCGCCTGCCAAGGCAGAAACGCCAGAACCGGCTCTGCCGCCGCGTCCGTTCTTCGACCCGGCCAAGGTCGAGCGGCCGCCGCAGCCGCAATCGAGCTTTGCCACCAGCACCAGCACGGACCCCTTTGTCAGTGAGCCGGTGGAGCCGCCTGCGCCAAGCGTCGAAGCGCCCCCTGCCCCCAGCAGCACCAGCACCTTCGTTGCCGCGGCACGGCGCGCCCAGCGCGCCCGCCACGAAAC
>DATMSY010000207.1:0-8911 GCA_035565135.1 Devosia sp. | reverse complement strand
GCAACAAGACTTGACTTGGCGCAGCGCCGAAAGCATCTGATCTCATATGGAAAAGCGGCCACAACTAGACATTCTGCTCTGCGCCCCCCGCGGATTTTGCGCGGGCGTCGATCGCGCCATCCAGATCGTGGAGCTGGCGCTGGAGAAATATGGCGCTCCGGTCTATGTGCGCCACGCCATCGTGCACAACAAATATGTGGTGGATGGGTTGCGCGACAAAGGCGCGATCTTTGTCGAAGAACTCGACGAGATCCCCGAGACCGGCGCCCCCGTGGTGTTTTCCGCCCATGGCGTGCCCAAAAGCGTGCCGGCCGATGCGCGCACGCGCAATATGTTCTTTCTCGACGCCACCTGCCCGCTGGTGTCCAAGGTGCATGTGGAAGCCCAGCGCCATTTTGCCGAGGGCCATGAAATCGTGCTGATCGGCCACAAGGGGCATCCCGAAGTGGTCGGCACGATGGGGCAATTGCCGGTGGGCGCGATCACCCTCATCGAAACCATCGAGGACGCCATGGCCTTCGAGCCGCGCGACCCGCAGACGCTGGCTTTCGTCACCCAAACCACGCTGTCGGTCGACGACACCCGCGAAATCGTCACCGCCTTGCAGAAGCGTTTTCCAGCTATCAATGGCCCGCACAAGGAAGACATCTGCTACGCCACCACCAACCGGCAGGAGGCCATCAAGGCCGTCGCGCCCGAAGTGGATGCGATGATCGTGGTGGGCTCGCCCAATTCCTCCAATTCCCTGCGCCTGGTGGAAGTTGCCGAACGCGCCGGCTGCAAAATCGCCATGCTGGTCGATCGCGCCGCCGATATCGATTGGGCACGGTTCGAAGGCATCAAATCGCTGGGTGTTTCGGCCGGCGCCTCGGCCCCCGAAAAGCTCGTCGATGAGGTGATCGAAGCCTTTGCGCAGCGCTATGACATCAAGGTCGAAGCCCGCGTCACCGCCAAGGAAAACATCGCCTTCAACATCCCGCGCGAGCTGCGCACAATTGAAGCCGCGGTTGCGCGGTGAGCGACCACGTCATCCTCGAAACCGAGCGGCTGCGCATCGTGCCCTGGCAGGCCGATCAGGTCGATGAGCTGTTCAGCCTGCATTCCGACCCTCTGGTGGCGCGGTTTTATGACATTGCGGGCGCGCCGTGGTCGATGGAGAAGTGCCGCGAGCGGCTTGATGGCTGGATAGCGGATTTTAAACAGCACGGCCTGGGCAAGCACCGCCTTGAAAGCCGCGCCGATGGCCGACTGCTTGGCCGCGCCGGATTTAGCCTGCATGCCCGGACCGGCGAGCCGGAGCTGGGTTATGGGCTGTTTTCTCAGGCGTGGGGCAAAGGCTATGCCACCGAAATTTCGATCGGCCTGCGCGACTGGTTCTTTGCCACCCGGCCCGACGACTACTTCATTGCCTTCGCCCATCGCGACAATAAAGCCTCGCGCCATGTTCTGGAAAAGATCGGTATGCAGCCGACTTACGAAGCAATATTCGCCGATATGCCCCACCAATTCTACGATTTGAAACGGCCTGCCCCATGAGCGATAGCGTGATCATCCATACCGACGGGGCCTGTTCGGGAAATCCCGGCCCCGGCGGCTGGGGCGCCATTCTGCAATATGGCGACAAGACCAAGGAATTGAGCGGCGGCGAGCAGCTGACCACCAATAACAAGATGGAGCTGACCGCCGCGATCGAAGCGCTCAACGCGCTGACGCGCCCCTGCAAGGTGGAGCTCCACACCGATAGCCAATATGTCAAAAACGGCGTGCAGAGCTGGATACATGGCTGGAAGAAAAACGGCTGGAAGACCGCCGACAAGAAGCCGGTCAAGAATCTCGAACTCTGGCAAGCGCTGGACGAGGCCACCAAGCGCCACACGATTTCCTGGCACTGGGTCAAGGGCCATGCTGGGCACGATCTCAATGAGCGCGCCGATCAGCTGGCCAATGAAGGCATGGCGCCCTTCAAGCCCAAGCGCGATGGCGGGCTGTCGCGGTCCAATCTCTGATTAGTGCCCCGTAGCATCCTTGCGGCCGAACAGCCCCGCCACGGCCTTCCAGGCCGGCATGATGACATAGCCCGCAATCGGGATCAGCACCGCGCCCAGCGCCAGGCCGGCAATGCCGTCGACCAGGGCGGTCATGAACCAGCCGGCAAAGCCGCTAATGGCCGGCAGGGCATGCTGGCCCCATTCGGCGGCCACTTCGACGATGTGTTCGGGCGCGGTCAGCCCAAAGCTCACCAGCCCGTGGATGACAATGCCGCCGCCAACCCAGATCATGGCGGCCGTGCCGACCACGCCCAGGATCTGCATGAAGACCGGCATGCCGGTGACGAGCCCCCGGCCCAGCGCCCTGCCCCCGCCGGTGCGGCCATTATTGGCCAGCCACAGGCCCGCATCGTCGGCCTTCACGATCAGCGCGACGCCGCCATAGACAACGACGGTTATGCCGATGGCGACTACGGCCAGGATGATCGCTTCATTGATGATATTGTTGGTCTCGATGGCGGCCAGCGCGATGGTCATGATCTCGGCCGAGAGGATGAAATCGGTCTGGATGGCGCCCGAAACCTTGGATTCCTCGAGCGCCGTAGCATTGGGCGGGGCGGCATCGACCTGCGCCTCATGGCCATGCGCGAGATGGGGAAACAGCGCCTGCAGCACCTTTTCGGCACCCTCATAGCAGAGATAGGCGCCGCCGATCATCAGCAGCGGAGTGATCAGCCAGGGCACGAAGGCGCTGAGCAGCAGCGCCGCCGGTAGCAGGAAAATCAGCTTGTTCTTGATCGAACCCAGCGCGATCTTGCCGACAATGGGCAATTCGCGATCGGCGGAAAAGCCATCGACATAGCGCGGCGTCACCGCAGCATCGTCGATCACCGCGCCCGCGGCCTTGACGCCCGCCTTGGCCGCCTGCCCGGCAACATCGTCCAATGAGGCGGCGGCGACCTTGACCAGGCCGGCGACATCATCGAGCAGGGCGAGCAGACCAACACTCATCGAGATTTTCCTTGTGCAATGGCGCGAGCTTGATTTGGCACTTCCAGCAAGTCAGCGCATTATTGGCCCATGAGCAAACGATTTTTCGCCGTCGCAGCCTTCAGCCTGGCCCTGACAATACCGGCCCTGGCCCAGTTCCCGCCGCCGGGCGTCTATCTCTGCGTCGACATGAAGGGCGCGGCCTTCGGCACGCTGAGCCTTGCCGTGGCGGGCGATTATGATTTCAAATCGGCCAATGCCATTGGCGGCTCAGGCCAGATCGCCTCCTCGGGCAATAGCGTCAATGCCGTTACCGGCCCCCTCGCCGATATCGGGCTGACCGGCAGCTTCACCACCGAGGGCGGCCGGACCTCTTTCATGTTCACGACGAACATGGGCAGCATTTTGTGCGCCACGCCGGCCAATTAGCCTCCATGAGACCTCATGGTGAGCTTGTCGAACCACGAGGTCGGGCCCGCGATGGTGCCACGACCTCGTCCTTCGACAAGCTTAGGATGAGGTCTACTGAGGAAGTTACCCCGCCACCTTCGAGAAATCAGCCACCAGATGCATGGTATCGCGCAGGCGGGCCAGCAGGTTCAGGCGGTTGGCACGCACGGCGGGATCGGCGTCGTTGACCAGGGCGGCGGTGAAGAAGGCATCGACCGGGGCGCGTAGCGTCGCCAGCTCAGCCATGGCGCCCTTGTAATCGTCCTTGGCCACATGCGCGGAAACGGCGGCGTGGACGGCATCGACGGCGAAAGCCAACGCGGTTTCCTCGGACAGCTGCAGCTTGTCCTGGTCGACAATGCCGGCATAGGCCTTGCCGTCCTTCTTTTCCTCGGCAGCAAGAATATTGGCGGCGCGTTTATAGCCGGCCAGCAGGTTCTTGCCGTCTTCGGAGGACAGCAGGGTCGAAAGGGCTTCGGCGCGCTGGGTGATCTGCAAGATATCGTTGCTGTCGGCCGAAATCACCGCATCAACCAGATCATGCCTGGCACCGGCATCGCGCAGCGACACCT
This sequence comes from Devosia sp., assembly GCA_035565135.1. Lineage (GTDB taxonomy): Bacteria > Pseudomonadota > Alphaproteobacteria > Rhizobiales > Devosiaceae > Devosia. The sequence goes on along the minus strand of DATMSY010000207.1, from coordinate 4,911 downwards.
TGAGCCGGTCGTGGAAGAAGGCCAGCAGGTCCGGCTCGACCTTGAGCGGGAATTTGAGCCCATTTTCCGAAATGATCCGGATCACACCCAGCGCCGCGCGGCGCAGCGCGAAGGGATCGCGCGAGCCGGTGGGCTTTTCGTCGATGGCCCAGAAGCCGGTCAGCAGGTCGAGCTTGTCGGCCAGAGCCACGGCGATCGAGGTCGGCTCGGTCGGCACCTTGTCGGTAGGGCCGAGCGGCTTGTAATGCATCTCGAGGGCGGTCGCGATATCGGCCGGCTCGCCCTGAGCGCTGGCATAGTAGCGCCCCATCAGGCCCTGCAATTCGGGGAATTCGCCAACCATGCCGGTGGTGAGATCGGCCTTGGCGAGCATGGCGGCGCGCTTGGCGCGCTCGGGATTGGCGCCCACTTGCGGGGCGATTTCCCCAGCCAGTTTCACCAGCCGCTCGACGCGCTGGAACTGGGTGCCCAGCTTGGCGTGGAACACTGTGTCTTCCAGCTTGGGCAGGCCATGCTCGAGCGGCAGGGCCAGATCGCCCTGATAGAAGAAAGCGGCATCGGACAGGCGAGCGCGAATGACCCGCTCGTTACCCGCCGTGATCACCGCGCCGCCGTCGGTCGCGACGGTATTGGCGGTGATGATGAAATTGGGCGCGAGCTTGCCATCGGCATCGCGCAGGCAGAAGCATTTCTGATTGGCGCGAATGGTGGCGATGATCACCTCTTCAGGCAGCTTGAGGAAATCGGGATCGAACGCGCCCATCATGACGACGGGCCATTCGACCAGCCCCGCCACTTCCTCCAGCAGGCCTTCATCGGCAATCACCGTCAGGCCCTGGGCGAAGGCGAGCTGCTCGGCATCGGTCTTGATGATGTCCTTGCGGCGGTCGATATCGAGCACCACTTTGGCGCGCTCCAGCGCCGCGGAATAATCCTCGAAGCGCCGCACCTTGATCGCGTCGGGCGCCAGGAACCGGTGGCCGAACGTGGTCTGGCCCGAATTCAGCTCGTTGGAGGCAAAGGGGATGACAACCGGCTCTTCGTTTTCGGCGCCAAAGGTTGCGGTAATGGCGCGCAGCGGGCGGACCCAATTGAAGCTGCCATTGCCCCAGCGCATGGATTTGGCCCAGGGAAAATCGTTCAGGATTTTCGGCAGAATGCCCGATAGCAGCTCGACGGCATCGGCGCCGGGCTTGCTGATATGGGCCACATAGAAATCGCCCTTTTTCGGATCGCTTTCGACCTTGGCCTGGTCAATCGAAGCCAGCCCCGCAGCGCGCAGGAAGCCATCGATCGCCGGTTGCGGCGCGCCGACCTTGGGGCCTTTTTTTTCTTCGCGGGTGTCGGGCGAGCGGGCGGGCAGGCCGGTCACAGTCAGCGCCAGGCGGCGCGGCGTCACGAAGGCCTTGGCGCCTTCATAGACCAGGCCCGCATCGACCAGCGCATTGGTCACGCCCTTGCGCAGGTCCTCGGCCGCACGACGCTGAAAGCGGGCGGGGATTTCCTCGGAGAAAAGTTCGAGCAGCAATTCGGGCATGGCACGCGTACCGGAAGTTAGAGGCGCGGTTTGCTTAGCTTGGGGAGAAGGGGATGTCCACTTCGTTCAAGTCACCATCCGCCGCCGCCACCGCCACCGCCCCCGCCACCGGAGAAACCACCGCCCCCTCCCCCGCCGCCGGAGCTGAAGCCGGAAGAGCTGGCCTGGACCGGTTGGGCGGCGACCATCGCTGCCGACATGCCTGTTGCCGCGGCGCTGATGGCGTTGGAAATCCTGCCCGAAGAGAAGGATGAACCGCCCGAATACCAGGCAGGACTATAGACGCCGCTGCTGACCGCCGCGCCGCTCACCGCGTTGCGGGCCAGCTCGCCCTCGAAATGCTCGGACCATGGTTTTTCGACACCCAAAGCAATGGCATAGGGCAGGATGCGCTCGAAGCGATCCACGCTCATCGGCGGTTCGCCATTGATGTTGAGCCGGTTCTTTTCGGCGGTTTCCAGATACATTTTGAAGCCGTCGATCTCATCCATGACCTTGCGCCCCTGGATGGTGGGCGCGCGCATCAGCACGGCAAAGACCACGGTGATCAGCACGATAGAAAGCGCGGCCAAAGCCGCCGTGTTGACCGAGAGGCGGGTGAAGGTTTCGAGCCCGCCGGCAAAAATATTGAAGCCGACAATCACCACCCAGAGCAGTACGAAGAACTTGCGGAAGCCGCCGCCTTTCCAAAGCGTGCTGGCCACTGTGCCGAACACGCCAAGCAAAATCCCTGAGACGACGCCGATAAACAGCCAAAGCGGCTCGAGCACATCGAAAAACACCAGGGCGGCCAGCGCGGCAATGGCAATGACGAAGCCCAGCACCGCATAGCCGGTATTGTGGCGGAACCAGACGGAGCGGTTCTCGCTCTCGATGGCGGCGACGAATTCGCCGCGCTTCTTTTCCAGCTCAGGCCCGGTTTTCTTGTCGACCGTCACCTCGCCCTTGGATTGAAAATAGGAGAACAACAATTGCTCGCCGGTCGGAAGCGCCGCATCGGGTTCCTTGCCGGTCGTCGTCACCGAGAGAGTTTTCTTTGGATTGTCGATCTTGACCAGGCCCTTGACGCCCAGATCGAAAATCGCAGCGGTCAGCGCCGTCCAGCCGGATTTTTCAAAACCCCATTTATGGACATAATGGGTGAGCGCGGGGGAGAAATCCTTGGGCGGGTGGAACAGGGGAATGATCGTGCCCTTGGGCGGATCGCGGCCCACCTTGTTCCAGGCGATCAGATTATAGGCCAGCACCAGCACGATACCCAGAATGGGCAGCACGATTTCGCGCAGGTCGGAGAGCCAGATCAGCCAGGCCTCGAGCCCGGTGGGCAGTGTCAATATGCCCTTCTGGAACTTGACGGCAAAGCTCATGCCCTCGCCCGCGCCAAGCGGACGATTGGTGCGGAACGTGGCCGTTGAATCGGAATTGCGGGTGATGGTCACCGCCTGTTCGGTCGAGCCCACCGTGCCGGTATAGCCGACAAGATCGGAGATCACCGCGCCCGGCGGCAGGGTCACCCGCGCCTCGGAATGGATGATGGGAAAGATCCAGTAATTGCCGGTGGCGTTCCAATAGAGCTCGTCATGATCGGCAAAGCTGCGCGCCATCCGGGTCATGGTGTAGGTGATCGTATAGCTATGCATGCCGCGGGCGATGAAGCTATCGCTGTCGCCGATCCAGATGCGGACGAAATTGCCCATGCGCTCGGTGCGGAACGGCTCGGGCCGGCCGTCGCGAGTGGCGGCCGCGACATCGAGGCCGGAGCGGATCTTGGAGCCCGAAGGCGAGAGCATCACCGTGGGGATATCGCGATAGATACCCCGACGGATATCGATGCCTTCGGCCATGACTTCGACGGTTTCCACCACCCGGACGGAGCCATCGACGCTAAGCGTTACGTCGGCAGCGAAATTGCGGATTTCCTCGCGCGCTGACGCCGGCAGGCACAAAGCAAGCGCGAGCAGCAGCCAGGCGGCGAGGCGGGCCATCGGCGGCATTGCCGGCTCAGTTGAACTTGACGTTGGGTACGGCGCGGTCGGCTTCGTTCTCCAGCTCGAAATATTCAGCCTTCTTGAACCCGAAGGGGCCGGCGATGAAGTTCGAGGGCACGGATTCGACCATGACATTGAGATTGCGCACCGCGCCATTGTAATAGCGCCGCGCCATCTGGATTTCGTCTTCCACGCCCTGCAGGGCCGTCTGGAACTCGAGGAAAGTGGTATTGGCCTTGAGGTCGGGATAGGCCTCGGCGGTGGCAATGAGGCGACCCAGGGCAGAGGACAACTGGCTTTCGGCCCTGGCGCGCTCTTCGGGCGAGCCGGACGCGGCGCTGGTGGCCGCAGCGCGGGCATTGGTCACCGCTTCGAGCGTTTCACGCTCATGACCCATATAGCCCTTCACCGTTTCCATAAGATTGGGGATAAGATCGGTGCGGCGCTTGAGCTGGACATCGATGCCTGACCAGCCCTCCTCCACCATCTGCCGGTTCTTGACCAGGCCATTATAGATGGTGACGGCATAGACCGCCGCGACGACGATGACGGCAAGAATGATCCAGGTGGCCATGGGTGCGAAGCTCCTCAAAACGCACGACATTGGCGCAAACACTGGCACCGCGCTCAGCATAGCGCAATGGCCCATGAATTTTGCCATGACTTGACTTGGCGCCGGGCGCCACTACTTTAAAGCCATGAGCATGACTTCGACATTCCGGCTGGAATACCCCTTCGCGGGATCGCAGCCCTAAGCATGCCTGCCGCGCCGGAGCCTGCTTAGGGGCAGGCCGATCGTATCGATCGCCTTAGCTGGCGCATATCTCAACCACAGTTTCATCGCCGCAACGGCGCGCAATGACTGCGCGACGGCGGCTGCACGGGTACATAAATGAACATTCAAGACTATAACGACCTCACGCCCGAAATCATTCTGGGCGAGGCAGACCACAAGCAACTCAATATCCTGGCCATGGCCGGGCTTACCCACACTCCGGACCAGTCCGACGACCTGCTTTACGAACTGGAGCGGGCACGCATTCTCGACGATGCGGAGGTTCCGGCCGATATCGTGCGCATGGGCTCGGCGGTGCGTTACCGCACCGACAATGGCCAGGAGCATTCGGTGACGCTGGTTTATCCGGTGGATGCCGATATCGCGGCCGGCCGCATCTCGATCATGACCCCGGTCGGCACGGCGCTGATCGGCTTGCGCGTCGGCCAGTCGATCAGCTGGCGCAGCCGGGATAACCGCAAGCATATGCTGACGGTTCTGGCCGTCCGCCAGCCGGTGGTGGCCGAGTAATTATTTGGAATTGTTGTGAGTTTTCACAACTCACTTCAACATCACAGTGTCATTCCCGCGAAAGCGGGAACCTCTGTTTT
>DATMSY010000206.1:0-24303 GCA_035565135.1 Devosia sp. | reverse complement strand
CGAAACGAAACGTCGATTTCTAAAAGGGAAGTCAAATATGAGCGATGTCGCTGATCGGGTCCGCAAGATCGTTGTGGAACACCTCAATGTGGATGCCGAGAAAGTGGTCGAAAAGGCCAGCTTCATCGACGATCTGGGCGCAGATTCGCTCGATCAGGTCGAACTGGTGATGGCTTTCGAAGAAGAATTCTCGGTCGAGATTCCTGATGATGCCGCCGAGTCGATCCAGACTTTCGGTGATGCTGTTTCCTTCCTCACCAAGGCCGTCGGCTAAGCCCTTCGGGCCAGCTGGGATAGGCAGGTAGAGTATGGAATTGCGCCGCGTCGTCGTCACCGGGATGGGCCTCGTTACGCCCCTCGGCTGCGGAGTTGAAGCCACCTGGGCCAATATATTGGCCGGCAAAAGCGGCGCCAAGCGCATCGACGACTTCCAGGTCGACGATATTGCTTGCCAGATTGCCCACCGCTTGCCGCTCGGCGACTATGCCGACGGCAAGTACAATCCCGACGACTGGATGGAGGTCAAGGAACAGCGCAAGGTAGACGCCTTCATCGTCTACGCCATGGCTGCCGCGACCCAGGCCATCCAGGATGCTGGTGTCGAACCCAAGACCAAGGAAGATCAGGAGCGCACTGGCGTCCTGATCGGCTCTGGCATTGGCGGGGTAGGGGGCATCTACGAAGCCTCCATCACCCTGCACGAAAAGGGTCCGCGCCGCATCAGCCCGTTCTTTATTCCGGGCCGTCTCATCAATCTGGCCTCCGGCCAGGTTTCCATCCGCTTCGGTCTCAAGGGGCCCAACCATTCGGTGGTGACGGCCTGTTCGACCGGGGCTCACGCCATCGGCGATGCGGCCCGGCTGATCGCCCTGGGCGATGCCGACGTCATGGTTGCCGGCGGCACCGAAAGCTGCGTCAATCGCCTGGCCATGGCCGGCTTTGCCGCCTGCCGTGCCCTCTCCACCGGTTTCAACGACAATCCCACTGCCGCCTCGCGCCCCTATGACAAGGACCGCGACGGCTTCGTCATGGGCGAAGGCGCCGGCATTGTCGTGCTCGAGGATTACGAGCGGGCCAAGGCCCGTGGCGCCAAGATCTACGGCGAAATCATCGGCTATGGCCTCTCGGGCGATGCCTATCACATCACCGCTCCCTCCGAAGACGGCGACGGCGGCTTCCGCTGCATGTCCGCCGCCATCAAGCGCGCCGGCATTTCCCCGTCCGAGATCGATTATATCAACGCCCACGGCACCTCGACGCCGCTTGGCGACGAGATCGAGCTTGGCTCGGTCACCCGCGTGCTGGGCGATGCCGCGTCGACCGTTGCCATGAGCTCCACCAAGTCGGCCGTCGGCCACCTGCTGGGTGCCGCCGGTTCGGTGGAAGCCATCTTCTCGCTCCTGGCCATGCGCGACAATATCGCGCCGCCCACGCTCAATCTCGACAATCCCTCGGTCGATACGGTCATCAATCTTGTGCCCAAAAAGGCCTTCAAGAAAGAGATCAATGTGGCGCTGTCCAACTCCTTCGGGTTCGGCGGCACCAATGCGACCCTGGTGATGCGCAAGGTCCACTGACCGCATCAATGGCACAAAGACGTTCACATCGCGGCTCATCCGCGGTGTGGCCTCTTGCCTTTGCACGGGGGCATGCGAACAATGCGCCCGGCCATGCCAGTCAGGCGCCTTGGCGCCAAATCGTTGACAAGACCCGCCGCCGTCGCGCGAACGGGCCCCGAGGGTGACGCATCACGATGAATGAACGCAAGGCCAGACGGCCAAGACGCCGCTCCAGCAACGGTTTCATCGATATTCTCAACGGCTTCCTGACCCTGCTTGTGCTCGGGCTTCTGGTCGCCGGCGGCGTGCTGCTTTACGGCGCTTCCCAGTTCTACGGCGACGGTCCGCTGCGCGAAGACACCACGTTCCGCGTCGAATCGGGCAGTGGCCTCGCCTCGACCGCCCAGCGCCTCGAAGAGCAGGGGCTCATCGGCAATCGCTTCATCTTCCAGGCCGGCGGCCGCGCGCTGGAGCGCCAGGCCAATATCAAGGCCGGCGATTTCCGCATTCCCGCCGGCGCCAGCATGGCCGACATTCTCAGGGAAATCACCGAGGGCAATCCGATCCGCTATGCGGTGACCATCCCCGAAGGCTGGACCTCCTGGGACGCCATCCAGCGCCTCAACGCCGACAGCAATCTCGTCGGCGAGGTTACCTCCCTGCCGGCTGAAGGCTCGATCCTGCCCGGCAGCTACGATTACGTGCCCGGCGAAACGCGCCAGTCCGTGCTCGACAAGATGCAGACGGCCATGACCACTGAATTGGCCGCCATCTGGGCCGCCCGCCAGGACGATCTGCCGCTCGAAACACCCGAGCAATTGCTGGTTCTGGCCTCGATCGTGGAAAAGGAAACCGGCGTCGCCAGCGAGCGGCCGCAGGTCGCCGCGGTCTTCGTCAATCGCCTGCGCGAGGGCATGCGCCTGCAGTCCGACCCCACCATCATCTATGGCATCACCAAGGGCCAGTCCAACCTTGGCCGCGGCCTGCGGCGGTCGGAAATCGAGGCGCAGACGCCATACAACACCTACCAGATCAACGGTCTGCCACCCACGCCGATCGCCAATCCGGGCGTCGAGGCGCTCAAGGCCGTCGCCCATCCCGATAGCCATGACTACCTCTACTTCGTCGCCAAGGGCGCGACCCCGTCCGAGGGGCACGTCTTTGCCGAGACCTATGCCGAGCATCAGCAGAACGTGGCGCGCTATCGCGAAATCGCCCGCGCCGCTGCCGAGCAGGCAGAGGCCGATGCCGAGGCCGCTAGGCAGGCGCTGGAGGCCGAAGAGGCCCAGGATGCTGGCGACGCGGCACCGGCCAATCCGTGAGTCGCTCGCTCGCCAGCATGACGGGCTACGCCCGCGCCGCTGGCGCGGTGCCCGGCGCGTCCTTCACCTGCGAGATCAAATCGGTCAATGGCCGCGGCCTCGACATCCGCATGCGGCTGGCGCCCGGCTTCGACGCCCTTGAAGGCGATATCCGCCAGCTCATCGGCAAGACGCTGTCGCGCGGCTCGATCACCTTCACCCTCAATGTCGAGCGCGACGGGGCAGGGGGCGACCTGCTGGTCAACCCGCAAGCGCTCGCCACGGTCCTCGCCGCACTCACCGACCTCTCCGGCCGCATCGATGCCGATCGCCCCCGCCTCGACGGCATTCTCGGCCTCAAGGGCGTGCTCGAACAACGCGACCGCCCGATGGACCCGGCTGCCGAAGAAGCCATGGCCACCGCCATCCTCGAAGGCGTGGCGCAGGTGCTGGTCGACCTCGTCCTGGCCCGCCGCCAGGAAGGCGCCCACATCGCCGCCGTGCTGCTCGAACGCCTGGGGGAAATCGAAAGGCTGGTCGCCCGCGCCGAAACCCATCCGGCCCGCAGCCGCGACGCCATCCTGGCCCGCCTGCGCCAGCAACTGGCCGACCTCACCACCGATATCGCCGTCCCCGACGACCGCCTCGCCCAGGAAGCTTTGCTCCTCGCCACCAAGGCCGATATCCGCGAAGAACTCGACCGCCTCACCGCCCATATCGCCAGCGCCCGCCAATTGATCAATGCGGGTGGTCCGGCCGGCCGGCGCCTGGATTTTCTGGCCCAGGAATTCAACCGCGAGGCCAATACCCTCTGTGCCAAGGCCAATGCCGTGGAGCTCACCGCGATCGGTCTTGACCTCAAGGCGGCGATCGATCAACTACGCGAGCAAGTGCAGAACATCGAATAGGAATTTGGCGATGGAATTTCAGCGCCGCGGCGTCATGCTGGTCATCGCTTCTCCCTCGGGCGCCGGTAAGTCGTCCATTTCGCGCGCTCTCTTCGGCGCCGATCCCAATATCAAGCTGTCCGTCTCGGTCACCACGCGCGCCCGCCGCACCGACGAGGTCGATGGCAAGCACTACCATTTCATCGACATCCCGACCTACAAGCGCATGCAGGCCGATGGCGAGCTGCTGGAATCGGCCGAGGTTCACGGCAATTTCTACGGCACTCCGCGCGCCCATGTCGAAGAGCAACTGGCGGCTGGCAACGATATCCTTTTCGATATCGACTACCAGGGCACGCTCCAGCTCTATCGCAATAGCCGCAAGGACATGGTGACGGTCTTCATCCTGCCCCCCTCCATCAAGGAGCTGCGCGCCCGGCTAGAACGCCGCGCCCAGGACAGCGTCGGCACCATCGAAAAGCGCCTCCAGAACGCCCGCGACGAGATGGACCACTTCCACGAATACGACTACGTCATCGTCAACGAGGACCTGGAAGCCTCCACCCAGCGCGTCCGCTCCATCCTCGTCTCGGCCCGCCTCGAGCGCGAGCGCCAGCTGAACTTGTCCAGCTTCGTCAAGGACTTGCAGAGCCAGATCGATTCTCTTTGAGAGGGTGAGCTTTCGCGCGAGCACGTGAAGATTCGCTACCCACAGTGTCATTCCCGCGAAAGCGGGAACCTCCGTTTGGTAGCGCAGGGAAGTGAACAGAGGTTCCCGCTTTCGCGGGAATGACACCGCAAGAGTGGATGGTTGAGGGCATGAGCAACGGGTTACCCTCCACCATCAAGCGCGGCACCCCGGCCTTCATCCGCGCCAATATCGCCTTCTTCCTCGCGGCCTTCGCCACCTTTGCCTCGCTCTATTCGGTCCAGCCCCTGCTGCCGATTTTCGCCGAGCAATTCGGCCTCGATGCCGGCGCCAGCTCCCTCGCGCTCTCGGCAACCACGGCGACCCTGGCTATTGCCCTGCTGCTCGCCAGCTGGGTCTCCGACCGCCTCGGCCGCCGAACGCTCATGGTCTGGGCCATCTTGCTCACCGCCTGCCTCGGCCTGCTCCTGCCGCTGGCGCCCAATTGGGCCGCCCTCATCGCCATCCGCACCCTGATCGGCCTGACCCTCTCCGGCCTGCCCGCCGTCGCCATGGTCTATCTCGCCGAGGAAATGGACCCCGACGCCCTGGGCTTTTCCATGGGCCTCTATATCGGCGGCACCGCCATTGGCGGCATGGCCGGGCGACTGGTCTCGGGCATTCTCGCCGATTCCCTGGGCTGGCGGCCCGCCCTCGCCATTCTAGGCGCCACAATTGCCATAGCCGCCCTCATCGTCGTGCTGCTGCTCCCCAAGCCGCACAATTCGGTCCGCAGCCGCCTGTCGGCGCGCGACCTCACCCGGCTCATAGCCCTCCAGTTCCGCGACAAGGGCCTGCCCTGGCTCTTCCTCTCGGCCTTCCTGCTGATGGGCTCCTTCGTCACGCTCTACAATTATGCCGGATTCCGTCTCGCTTTGCCGCCATTCGCGCTCAGCCACACCGCCATCTCGGCCATTTTCGTGGTCTATCTACTCGGCAGCTTCAGCTCCGCCTGGGCGGGCGGGCTGGCCCAGCGCCTCGGTCGTCGCAAGGTGTTCTGGGCCATGGTCCTCACCATGGCCGTAGGCGTCTTCCTCACCATCGTGCCGTCGACGCCCGTCATCATTGCCGGGCTCGCCATCGCCACCATGGGCTATTTCGCCGCCCATGGCATTGCCAGCGCCTGGGTCGCCCGCCGCGCTGTAGTCGGCCGGGCGCAAGCCTCGGCCATCTATCTCTTCGCCTATTATCTGGGCTCGTCCGTACTCGGCACTTTGGGTGGCTATGCCTGGGTCGCCTGGGGCTGGACCGGCGTCATGCTGGTCAGCGGCGGCGCCATCGTCGCCGCCATGCTGGTCGCCATCCGCCTCATGGCGCTCCCACCGCTGCCCATAGCCGAAAAACCCGCCGAGCCGCCTGCTGGCGTCTAGGCTGAAATCGACACTCGGTTGTGATGTCAATTTCGGGAGCCCCGATCTGCCTCCCTCCCCCTTGAGGGGAGGGATTGAGGGTGGGGGTGTCGAGCTATCCACCGGCATGGAGTTTGTGGAGGGCACGACACCCCCACCCTAGCCCTCCCCTCAAGGGGGAGGGGATTGGATTGGGGCTCTCCACCTATCCAAAAAGCTGAATGCCGGTCGGTCCTAGCGCTTAAGCCCCGGCAGTGCCTTGGCCATGGCCAGGAAGACATCCACCGGCAATTCCTCTGCCCGCTCATCGCCCTTGAGCCCACCGGCTGCCAGCAAGGCATCCACCGGCACACCAGTCGCCTTGAGACTCTGCCGCACCATCTTGCGCCGCTGCCCAAAGGCCGCGCGGGTTACCTGCTCCAGGTCCTTGACCGTCACATCACCAGCAATCGGCTTGGGCACCAGATGCACCACGGCCGACGTAACATTGGGCGGCGGCACAAAGGCCTGCCGGCCCACATTGAACGCAATCCGCGCCTCGGTCCGCCAACCCGCCAGCACGCCCAGCCGTCCATAGGCATCGTCCCCGGCCTTGGCACAAATCCGTTCGGCCACTTCGCGCTGGAACATCAGCGTCAGGCTTTCGAAATAGGGCGGCCACGGATCGCTGGTCAGCCAGCCGGTCAGCAGGGGCGTGGCGATATTATACGGCAGATTGGCAATGATCCGCGTCGGCCCATCGGCCAGCACGCGATAATCCATTTCCATGGCATCGCCACTGATCACCGTCAGCCGGCCCGGATAGGTCTCGGCAATCTGCGCCAGAGCGGGCAGGGCGCGCGCATCGCGCTCGATGGCAATGACTTCCCTGGCGCCCTCGGCCAGCAAGGCGCGCGTCAGCCCACCGGGGCCGGGCCCCACCTCGATGACGCGCACGCCTTCCAGCGATCCGCCAACCCGGGCAATCCGCGCGGTGAGGTTGAGATCGAGCAGGAAATTCTGCCCCAATTCCTTCTTCGCCCGCAGCCCATGCTCGGCAATGACTTCGCGCAGCGGCGGCAGATTGTCGATCTGGCTCATGCCGTCATTCCGTCAGCCATGCGGATGGCGGCCAGAAAGCTCTTGTCCGAACCCCGCCCCGTCCCCGCCAGATCAAACGCCGTCCCATGGTCGGGCGAGGTCCGCACAATGGGCAGGCCAAGCGTCACATTCACCGCATCCTCGAAAGCGACCGTCTTGATCGGGATCAGCGCCTGATCGTGATACATGGCGAGAACCGCATCATATTGCGCCCAATGGGCCGGGTAAAACAGGGTATCGGCGGGCAGGGGGCCGATAGCGTCAATGGCTTCCGCCTGCAACTGCGCAACGGCCGGCCCGACGATCTCCAGGTCCTCGCGCCCGATCGCCCCGCCTTCGCCCGCATGCGGATTGAGACCCGCAATGGCAATCCGCGGATAGGCAATGCCAAACCGCTGCCGCAGATCATGCGCCACGATCCGGCCGGTCTCGACGATCAATTCCTTGGTGAGCAGCCCCGGCACATCCTTGATCGGCACATGAATGGTCACCGGCACCGCCCGCAGCCCACCATGCGCCAGCATCATCACCGGCAGCCTCGCCACGCCACCACCCGCGCAAAGCTCGGCCAGAAATTCGGTATGGCCAGGATGCTTGAACCCGGCATGATAGAGGCTGGCCTTGTTGATCGGAGCCGTCACCAGCCCCCGGCAATGGCCCGCCAGCACGGCCGCTACGGCCTCCGCTATCGATCCGATGACGGCATGGGCGGCCAGTGGGCTGGCCTGGCCGGGATTGTCGGCAACGAGCCCTTCGACAGGCACTACGGGCAGGGCCGAGGCAAACACCTCCGCAGCCTCCGCCGGCGTGGTCGCGACGATATCAAGGCTGAGCCCCAGCCGCTGCGCCCGCGCCTGGAGGAAGTCCACATGCCCGAAAACGCAAAAGCTCGGCAGGTTTAGCTCGGCGCGGCGGGCATGGAGCGAGAGAATGAGATCGGGGCCGATGCCCGCTGGCTCACCCATGCTGATGGCCAGCGGCTTAATCATGTTGCCCCCGTCGGCTGCCCGCTGTCGGGCGGCGAGCCTAGTAGATGATCTTGGCGCGCTTGCGCAGGTCGGCCAGGTAGTCGGTTGCCTGCTGCTGCAGGGCGCTCATGCCGGCCTGGGCTTCCAGGTTGCTCTTGATGAAGGTCAGGTCTTCGGCCTGGGTCTTCTGGCAGATCGCCAGCATGGAAACGCCGGTATCGACCACGCGCGGCTTGGTGATGCCGCCCACATTGAGCCCCGCCAATTCCTTGGCAATGGCCTCGGGCAGCTGCGTGGCATGGCGACGGCCCACATCAATCACTGCCGCGTCGGTATAGCTCAGCGACAATTGCACCGCATTATCACAGCCGGCAAAGCTCGACCGGTAGCGATTGGCCTGGGCCGTGCGGCCGCCGGCGCCCTGGCCGCCAGGCGCCACAAAGATGACTTCCTTGAGGATGTAGTCATAATTCTGCCAGGCCGCGACCTGGCCGGCTGCCTTCTGGTCGAGTTCCAGATCGGAAATCCGCACCTGCGGCATGATGGCCTGTTCGGTCACCGCATTCCAGGCGATGGCCGCCCGCAGTCGATCGCGTAGCGTTTCCACGCCCACGCCGTTCTGCTGCAGCAGCTGGATCAGCTTGTCCTGGCTGATCTTGATGTTCCGCGATACCTGCTGCAAGCCTTCGTCGATCTGCGCATTGGAGACCGTGATGCCGAGGCGCTTGGCCTCTTCCATCTGCAGGGCTTCGTCGATGAGCTGATCGGTCGCGCCCTTGCGGCCGGTCTTGTTGCCTTCCATCGAGAACAGGCGCAGCCGCTGATCGACCTGCACGTCGGTAATCGGCGTGCCATTGACGGTCACCACGGTCGCCGCCAGGCTCGGCGCGGCCATAGCCACGGTCATGACCAGGCCAACCATCGCTGCGCTTGCCGCGCGTCCCCAGTGTCCGAATGCCATCATCGTCGTTCGCCTGTCCAAGAATGTGTGCCCGCTCTCAATGCGGCGGGAAAACTGCGCTGTCAATTGCCCGATGATTGCGGCCAAAATCGGCAAGGCACTCTCTTACCGGGTGGTCCTGCCCATAAGTCCGAAGTCGAGACCCGCCGGGGTCTTGAGCCGGAAGTTGGCGGTAAACCTGGTATCGTCGGGGCTGGTATGGGTCGGGCCGGTACGCAGGGCGGTCGCGCCGATCACTACATAGCCGTCATCATAGGTCAGGCCCGCGCCCACCTGCAGCCAGCTGCTATTGGTGATGTCCCAATAGGTATTGCCGGTCATCCGCCAGTAATCCATCAGCGGCACGCCCAGCTCCACGCCCACTTCCTGCTGCGGATCGAGAACGCCAGCATCCGCATTGGCCGCGATGTAATTGTAATCCAGCGTCGCCGAATACCCCGAATTGGCATAGGTCACGCCCAGGCCGGTGCGCGTCAGCAGCCAATCGTCAGTGTTTATCTGCACTTTGCCGCCGACCTTGAAGCCAGGTGCGAACATGCCATAAGCGCCCAGAACGGCATAAGACGTCTCATCTTCCAGCCCGCCGCCGACGCCCGTTTGCGCCTGGTCCGGCGAAGCAAAGGCATTGGTCCCTGCCAGGTGGAACGATTGTCCGCCGAGCAGTTCGAGATAGGAGCCATCGACGAAATTGGCCTGGTAGCGACCGCCGATATTGGCGCGCAACCCAGTCTCCTGCCGATCACTGCCGGTGAAGCGGTTATAGCTGAACAAATTTGTGTCATCGAAGACGAAGCTCTGCGCATCATCATTGGTGATGCCCACCGCCGTGGTATCGGAGCCGCGATAGACCAATTGGCCGATCGGCTCGATCAGATGCACCGTCGAGCCATCGCTGGCCGCCATCGGGAAGCGCACATCCATCGCCGCAATCGGCGTAGCGCTCCACAGCGTCGTTTCACCCGGCGCAGCAGGTGTGGTGCTGGTGCCATCATAATAAGCCACATCGGCCCGGCCACCCAGATAGGGCGTCGCCACGAACCCGCCCGCACCAATCCACTGGTTCTGCCACCCGGCCTGGAACACCGCATGGGTCTTCTCGCCGGAATAGCCTAGGCTATATGGGACAGGCGTGCCATCGGCCCGGCGGCGGCTGGTCAGTGCATCGTCGTCCCGCCGCACGCCTAGCAACCGTCCGCTGATCTCCAGCCGTCCCATGCCCGGCGCCAATTCCATGAAATGCTCGAACCGTGCATTGGGCAGGGCCTTGCCCTGGCGGTTCTGGCTAGCCTCGTAGACATTGCCCAGCAGGTTAAACTGCTGCATCCGGATGTCGATATAGGTGTCTCGAGTCAGATTGGTGGCATAGACCTCGTTCACCGACGATTTGGCCTCGGTCATTCGATAGTCTCGAAGATAGCCCGCGTCGGTAAACTTGGTATAGGACCAGCCCACCTTCCAATCCGCGATCGGCCGGAATTCGCCCGAGGTCTGCAGCGCCCCGCGCCATTCCTTCTGCGCCTCCGAAAAGCTGAAGGCGCCCGGATTGAACTGATAAAGCCCCGAGCCCTTGATGCTGAACGAACCATTGTCGAAGCGCTGGATCCATTCCGCGCCCATCAGGAAGCCCTGGCCGGTCAGCAGGGTGGGGGTCAGGATGACGTCGGTCCAACGGCTCGAATAGACCGCCACCGGCACTTCGACCTTGAGCCCGATCTCTTCGCTGTAATCGAACGACGGCGTGCGCAGGCCGGCCACCGCGCCCTGGCTCGTGTCGGGCATCCACAGATAAGGCAGCCAGGCCACCGGAACGCCCAATACGGCAAGGCTCGGTTGTTCGAGCGCGAGGGAGCCGTCTTCCCGGTTCTGCGTGACCCGGTTGGCGTGCATCGACCAGCCGATGCGCCGGCCCTTGCTGTCAACGCATTCCCCGCAGGGCGAATAGGTCGCGTTATTCAAAATTGTCCGCAGCGCTTCATCATAGTCGGCGCTATCGGCCGTGATCCGAGCGCCGTCATAGCTGGTAATGGTCAGCGCATCGAGCAATGCCTGCTTCATCCCGCCGGTGAGCTGCAGGTCCTCGGTTTCCGTCACATTGTTGGATGGATCGCGGATCGTCACCGCGCCGACGAAATGCGCATCGCTGGTCAGCCGGTTATAGACCAGATGCTGGCCGGTCACAGTGTAGCCGCCCCGCGTGACCACGACATTGCCGGTGGCCGTGATGATATTGGTATTGCCGTCAAACGACAGGTTATCGGCCTCGACGCCGGTGGGCGCGCCGGGGGCGACTCGGGCGGTGAAAAAATCTGTGGGAACCAGCCCCTGCGCCGTCGCGCCGCCTGCCAAGGCAATACCGATCGCTGCGCCGGCAACGGCGAGGCGCAATGACGATCGAATCTGTGCGCCCCAGCCCTTACTCACGTACGCCCGTCTTCCTTATGCAGCAGCACCGTTACACCGA
Source organism: Devosia sp. (assembly GCA_035565135.1). Lineage (GTDB taxonomy): Bacteria > Pseudomonadota > Alphaproteobacteria > Rhizobiales > Devosiaceae > Devosia. Next base: position 13,049 of record DATMSY010000206.1, on the reverse strand, counting down.
TGACGATAGCAACGAACGCCGGTCCGACTGCGGCAAACGCGGGGTCGAGAACGCCGGTCGACCCGGCCCGGTCGGCCATCTCGGTAATCACAAACACAACTAACCCAAGCACGATCCCATAGAGAACCGCGGGACCAAAATTAGACGACCTTCGATAACCTGCGGTAAACGCAAAAGCAATGAACAGCGAACCCGTTAGCAGCAGCGGCAGAGCCAATAGTTTGATCAGCCGCATGGTCGCCGCGCTGCGGATCGCGCTATCGGTAACACCCGATTGCAACAAATGCGCTAACTCGAAAAAAGTCATGTCCTCAGTGGAGGCAAGCCGCAGGTTGATCTCGGCCGGCGTGGATGTCGTGGGCAGCCGGTAGTTGAAAACCTCATGCGGCTGCGTATCGGGATTGCGCACGATGGCGCTGGGGAGCACCCAGAAGCCGTCCTGCAGGAAGGCCTCGGGCGCCTCGATTCGATGATCGGCCGCATTGGCCAGATTGAAGATGATGACATTGCCCAATACCGACCCACCCGGCCGCATATCGGTCGCCAGCATGACATAGCGGGTATCGCCCGAGCGCTGTTCGAGCCAGACCTCTCCCGGCGGCGTCAACAGCGATGCCTCGCCCGGCGGGGTGGGATTGAGCTCGCGATTGATCTGCGTGCTGATGGTTTCCGCACCCAGCGCAATCACGAAGCTGATCAGCATCAGCGCGATCGTCGGCGCCCGCACAATGCGCCAGATCGACAGGCCGCTGCTCTTGATCACGGTCAATTCGTGCCGCGCCTTGAGATCGATGAAGCCGATAATGGCGCCCATCAATACCGTCACCGGCAGGGTCTTGATCGTCCAGCGCACCCCGCTCATCGCCACCATGAGCAGCGCCATGCCGACGCCCCGATTGTCCGCGACGAAATTGAAGCGCCCGGTATCGAGCGCTTCCACCAGGGTGATGATCCCGTAGAACACGAACACGGTCGCACCGATACGGCTACCCAGCCGCGACAAGACCAGCCAGTCGATCCGGGTCATATCGGCACCACGGCGCCCGGAGCGCGCGGCCGCGCCCGGATCAGCAAGACTGTCCCGCCCACCACCATCATCAGCAGCGCGCCGGTCGATGGCCCGATCGGGCTATAGGCGCTGACCCCCAATTCGGCAAAAGCCAGCAGCATGACGACCACTTCCATGGGCAGGGCAATCCGGGTGCGCGTGCCGCTGGGAAAGCCGCAAATCGCCAGCACCAGCATGCAGATGCCCACCACCTTGAGCCCTTCGAACATGCGCTTGGAGAGTTCGGTAACGACTTCCGGCGGCCACTCGCCGCTGGCCAGCGCAGCGGCCACCAGCGAAAAGCTGTCCGTCTCGGCGAGCCAGTTGACCGCGCCCGTGGCCTGGGACAACCGCTCGACATTGAGGTCGTAGCGGCTGAAGGAAATCTCCGAAAACTGCCCGGTTTTCGACGTATATTGCAGCGAGCCATCATAAAGCTCGATGACATAGCCCGTGCCGTCCGATGAGACACGGGCCGTATTAGCCATATAGGTGTGCCGCATCGCCGGGTCCCGCCGGTCGTCGGCGAAAAATTCGGTGATCTCGCCATTGCCCGCGCGCCCGCCGATCAGCAGCAACACGCCCGGCGTCACCTGTGTAAAGCGCTTCGGCTTGAGCGTGGTGCTGATGAGGTCGGCCGCCACATTGGCCGAGAGAATATTGAGGTTTTTGTTGGCCATGGGCGCCAGCACATTGGAGAGCAGCAGCACGCCAACCACCCCGGCTACCGCCACCACGCCCGTCGCCCGCCACAGCGAGGGCAGGCCATAGCTGGTATGGATGATATGTAGCTCACGGCTGTTCTGCAGCGCCTGCAGCGCCCGCGCCAGCCCGATCCCCACGCACACGTAAAAGAACGTCAGCGCCAGCGGCGGCATGGTCAGCAGCGCCTGCTGCGCCAGCGTCACCAGCCCTTGCCCCTTCACCGACACCACGTCGAACGAGCGCAGGCAATTGACCAGCCACAGCAACACACACACCACGCCGAACAGGATCAGCGCGTCGATGACGAACAGGCGTGCGAGATAGGCAGTCAGTCGCTTCATTCATTACCTATGGCGTCCACAAGCGCCGCCTTTATGTCCTGTTCGGAACGGCGCCGACAGTGGGACATGTGCGATTTGCACACAAGCTGGGGACTATCCGAGGGCCGATTTGCCCGCTCAGTGTTGCGGGATTGACGCGGCCGGCAATCCCCTCAATGCTCGGGCCAATCTTATTCGCATGGCGCCCGCCATGCCATTCAAGGCCGACCAATGCCCCAGAAACTCTCCATCCGAACGGCAGCTTTCGCGGCTGCCTCCGCTCCCCTGACCGTCATCTATGCCGCCGAGGGCGAAGCCCCCGCCGGTGCCGGTGCCGCCATCTGGTCGGCAACGGGTCTCGATTGGAGCGCGGCCAGCACGTTGGCGGCTTTCAAGGGCAAGCAGGGCCAGGCGCTCGATATCATAGGGCAGGGCGCCGGCCGGCTGATCGTCCTGGGCAAGGGTAAATCCGAAGGCGACGTGCCCCTTAATGCCTGGACCGATCGCGGCGGCTCGCTCTTTGCCAAGATTGCAGCCGCCCGCGCCGAGTCGGTCGCCGTCATCATCGACGAAGCGGGCGCCACCCCCACCGCCATTGCCGAACTCGCCGCCGGGCTGCGCCTGCGCCACTACAAGTTCGACAAATACAAGACCGCGCGGCCCGACGAGCCCGCTGCCGATATCGCCATCACCCTGCATGTCGCCGATCCCGCCGCCACCGATGCGGCAATTGCCGATCGCGATGCGGTGGTCGAGGGCACGCTGCTGGCCCGCAATCTGATCAACGAACCGGCCAATGTGCTCGGCCCGGTCGAATTCGCCGCCAAGGCCGCCGAATTGTCCGATCTCGGTGTTGAGGTCGAAATTCTCGAACCCGCCCAGCTCGAAATGCTCGGCATGGGCTCGCTGCTCTGCGTCGCCCAGGGCTCCGACCGTCCCGCTCGCCTCGTCGTCATGCAATGGCGCGGCGGCGATGTCGGCGCTGCGCCAGTCGCCTTTGTCGGCAAGGGCGTCGTCTTCGATACCGGCGGCATTTCCATCAAGCCCGCCGCCAATATGGAAGAAATGAAGGGCGATATGGGTGGCGCCGCCGCCGTCACCGGCCTCATGCGCGCCCTTGCCGGCCGCAAGGCCCCGGTCAATGCCGTCGGCGTCATTGGCCTGGTCGAAAACATGCCCTCGGGCAATGCCGTCCGCCCCGGCGATATCGTCAAGGCCATGAGCGGCACCACCATCGAGGTCATCAATACCGACGCCGAAGGGCGCCTGGTGCTGGCCGACGCGCTCTGGTACACCCAGGATCGCTTCAAGCCCCGCTTCATGATCAACCTGGCGACCCTGACCGGCGCCATCATCGTCGCGCTGGGCCACGAGCATGCCGGCCTTTTCTCCAACAATGACGAACTGGCTACTCGCCTGCTCAATGCCGGCCTCACCGCCAATGAAAAGCTCTGGCGCATGCCGCTCAGCCCCGCCTACGACAAGCTGATCGAATCCAAATTCGCCGATATCCGCAATTCTGTCGGCCGTCCCGCCGGTTCGATCACCGCGGCCCAATTCCTGCAGCGCTTCGTCAACAACGTGCCCTGGGCCCACCTCGACATCGCCGGCACCGCCTTCGGCGGCCCCGCCACCGAAACCAACGCCACCTGGTCCGCCGGCTTCGGCGTCGCCTTGCTCGATCGCCTGGTCAGGGACTATTACCAGGGGTAGACTGGCAGGCGCGCAGCCGGAGAGCCACAATCTGCCTCCCTCCCCCTTGAGGGGAGGGATCGAGGGTGGGGGTGTCGTGCTATCCGCAAGCATAGGGTATGTGGAGGCCACGACACCCCCCGCCCTAACCCTCCCCTCAAGGGGAGGGAACTGGATCGGGGCTCTCTGGCCTATCCGCCCCAAACGGAGCATCGAGTGACCGACATCCTCTTCTACCACCTGGAAGCCCGCCCGCTCGAAGCCGTCATCCCATTGCTATTGGAAAAGACCCTCGAACGCGGCTGGCGCGCCGTGGTCGAAGCCGGCTCCACCGAGCGCGCCGAAGCCCTCGATGCCCATCTCTGGACCTATCGCGAAGACAGTTTTCTCGCCCATGGCCTGGCTGGCGATGAAACCGACGCGCTCCAGCCCATCCTTATCACCACCGGCCCGGACAATCCCAACGCCGCCGCCTGCCGCTTCTTCGTCGATCGCGCCGTGCCGCAATCGGCCGAGGGCTATGAGCGCATCGTCTACATGTTCTCCGGCCACGATCCCGACGCCGTCGCCGAAGCCCGCCTCGCCTGGAAAGCCCTGCGCGAGGGCAATACGGTGACCTATTGGCAGCAAGAGCCTAGTGGCCGCTGGGTCAAGAAGGCCTAGCTCTTCGGCCGAGGTCGGCGGATTGTCACTGCTCACCTCTCCCTTAGGGGGAGAGGTCGGCCCGTAGGGCCGGGTGAGGGGCCTTCCCCTCAGCATCGCACCCACGCGACAGATCCAAACCCTCAACTCGCCCCGGACGGCTTGTCCTTGTCCTTCTGCCGGCTCGTTTCCGACGTGGCCGCCTGGCTGGTGATGTCGTCCTCGTAGAGATCCATATAGTCCTGCATCAGCTCGTAGCAGAAGATGATCTCGACCGTTTCCGGGTCATAGAAGGCATTGGCCTCCCCGCACCGCTTGGCGTTGAACTGCACCGTCTCGCGCACATTGTAGCGGCTGCGCAATTCATCGGCGACCTGGTCGAACACCCCGCTCGATTTGAACGCCGCCGCCGCATCCTTCAGCCGCCCGCCGGCATCGTGATAGGTCACATTGACCTTGGTGCCGGCGCCCTGCTTGTTGGCGCGGGTGCCCAACAGGCCCTCGAAGCTGCGTTTGACCAGCTCATAGTCGAAATAGCAGGTGTCCTGCCGGTCGCGGTCCAGCGCATAATCATTGGCGATGGGCTGGAACGCCTTGTCGTCGCTCCCCACCATCAGGCAGACGATCTGATAGGCGCGCTGCTTGTCCAGCGTATGGGCGGCGGCATAGTCGCTTTCCGTCCCGCCGCTGTCATAGGCGACACCCGACAGGATCCAGCCCTTGGCGGCGTCGGCCAGCGCCTGCTCGGCCTCGCGCGAATGCCTGCTCAGCAGGGTCCAGGTGGCCATGTTGTCGGCGGCGTCTTCCTCGCGCCCCAGCACCGGCAGGTTGAGCTGGTCGACCAGCAGATGGGCGACCTCATGATAGAGCACGAAGAGGCTATTATTGGCCGCAAAGCGCCGCATTTCCGCGCGCTGCGCCTTGTTGAGGTCCGCCGCTGCCGCCCCCTGCAATGCCATCGCGCATAAAGCGATCAAAAGGACGATGCCACGATAGACTGCGCGCATGACTGACTCTCGGAGTTTTCGTGTTGCCAGCAGATTGCACGGGCGGTTTGGAGTCAACTCACAGAGCCGAATGGTCTTAACCGTTTCCGGGCGTCCAATTCTTGTCCGCCAGTTCGAACCCGGAGAACTGGAAACCGGGCGCCACCGTGCACCCCACCAGCGTCCATTCTCCCGTGCTTGCCGCGGCTTGCCAGGCCTGGCGCGGCACCACGACCTGCGGCCGCTCGCCGCCATCGAGATCATTGCCCAGTGCATATTCATCCACCGAACGGCCATCCGATATGCGCAGCTTTAGCGGTGCACCGGCATAGAAATGCCACACTTCCACCGCGTCCACGCGATGCCAATGCGATTGGTCGCCCGCTTCGAGCAGGTAATAGATCGCGGTGGATTTTGCCCGCCCGTCGCTGCTCGCCGCATCCTCGAAGGTGCGCGCATACCAGCCGCCTTCGGGATGGCGTTGCATCCCGAGCGTGAAAATCACGTCCTTGGCGGCTAGCGTCCTCATGCGCGCTCGACACTCTCAAGTTCGGCGCTCAGCGCCAGCCAGGTTTCTTCGGTGGTCTCGAGATCGGCGGTTAACCGCGCCTTGTCCTTGCCCAAGGCGATCAGGCGCTCGGGAGCCCCGTTATAGATTTTGGGGTCTTCAAGTTGGGCCGCGATTTTATCGATTTCCACCCTCAAACGGGCAATCTTGGTTTCCGCATCCTTAATGCTCGCCTTGATCGGGGCCACTTCAGCCCGCTTGGCTGCCGCTTCCTGCTTGGAAAGCTTGCCGCCGCCACCGCTATTGCCTTTGCCGCCCTTGCCTTCCTTGGTGGAGGTGATCGAGCGCTGATAGCTGTCCAGATCCTCATCCAGCTCGCGAATAGTGCCGCCCTCGGCGATCCACAGCGTATCGCAGGTCGCTTCGATCAGGTGCCGGTCGTGGCTGATGATCAGCACGGCGCCCTCATAATCGTTGAGCGCATGCACCAGCGCATCGCGGCTATCGATGTCCAGATGGTTGGTCGGCTCATCGAGGATCATCATCCCCGGCCCGCTGAACGTGATGAGGCCCATCAACAGCCGCGCCCGCTCGCCACCCGAAAGGTTCTTGGCCAGCGTGTCCATGCGCGATTTGGTCAGCCCCATCTGGCTCAGCCGCGAGCGGCGCTTGGCCTCGCTCTCGGTGGGCATCAGCTCCACCACATGCTCGAACGGCGTCCATTCGGGCTTGAGCTTATCCATCTGATGCTGGGCGAAATGCGCGATTTCCAGCTTCTTGCCCTTGGCAAACGTACCGCCCGTCGGCTTGATGTCGCCGGCGAGCAGCTTTGCAAAGGTAGACTTGCCGTTACCATTCACCCCGATCAAGGCAATCCGATCCTCTGGGTCGATACGCATGTTCACATTGCGCAGAATGGTCTTGTCGCCATAGCCCGTCGATACGCCATCTAGCGTAATCATCGGCGTTGCCTGCTCGGCCTTGGGCTGCTGGAACTGGAACGGCGCCGCATATTCGTCGAACATCGCCGCGGGTGGCCGCAGCTTTTCGATCATCTTCATGCGCGACTGCGCCTGCTTGGCCTTGGTCGCCTTGGCCTTGAAGCGGTCGACGAATTTCTGCAGATGCGCGATCTGGTCCAGCGACTTCTCGCGGCTCTTGTTATTGAGCTCCATCTGCATGCGGCGCGTCGTTTCGAACGTGTCGTAATTGCCTTTGTAGAAGGTCAGCTTCTTGTGTTCGAGATGGATGATCGAATTGACCGACTTGTTGAGCAGGTCGCGATCGTGGCTGATCATGAAGACCGTATAGGGATAGGTGGCCAGGTATTTTTCCAGCCACAAAGTGCCTTCGAGATCGAGATAGTTGGTCGGCTCGTCCAGCAGCAGCAGGTCGGGCTGGCTGAACAGCACGCCCGCCAGCGCCACGCGCATGCGCCAGCCGCCCGACAGCTCATGCGTCGGCGAATTCTGCCGGTCCTGCTCGAAGCCCAGGCCCTTGAGAATTGCCGAGGCCCGCGCATCCGCCGAATAGGCGTCGATATCGGCCAGTCGCGTATAGATCTCGCTGATCCGGTCGGAGTCGGTCGCCGTTTCGGACTCCGCCAGCAGCGCCGTGCGCTCCTTGTCGGCCGCCAGCACCACGTCGAGCACGCTTTCATTGCCGGCCGGCGCTTCCTGCGCCACCGCACCGATCCGCGCCTTCTTGTTGAGCTCCACCGTGCCGGCATCGGCCGAGATATGGCCCTGCAGCAGGTGGAACAGCGTGGTCTTGCCGGTGCCGTTCTTGCCGACAAACCCCGTCTTGGAGCCGGTGGGCAGCACCACCGAGGCATCCTCGAACAATTCGCGGCCTTGAATACGGTAGGTGAGGTTATTGATAACAAGCATGGCAACGGCAATCTACGGAAGAGGGCAGGGGTCTGTGCGGCACATGCGGCGTCAATGCGGCAACGCCCCTGCGAAAAAGTATTGGCTGCTGGATAAAGTTAAGAACCCCTTATGGCAACCGCCATTGGGGCATAGTTGACACGCAGTCGCCAAACTCGCCATCTACCCTTCTCGAAAAAGGAGGCTCCGCATGCGCCAATTCGCCCTCGCCACTATCCTCGCTCTCGGCACCACTGCCGCCTTTGCCGACGCCCCCTTCGCGCCCATGCCCGAACCCTCGCCCAATGAAGGCCCCGCCTTCTCCGAATATTCGGCCACCCGCCTCAGCGCCGATCAGGTCCAGCTCAAGCTGACCTTCGAGGGCGGCGCCTGCCAGGCGGTTGATGAGCCGGTGCTGGGTGAAGTGTCGGGCGGCACCCTGCCGGTCGCCATCCCCACCCACAATACCTCCGAAATGTGCACCATGCAGATCGTGCCCGTCCCGGTCGATGTCACCATCGCCGCCGGCTCCGATGTCACCGCGCTCGACGTCACCGTCCAGGGCCCCGATGGCCAGGCCCAGCACACCGGCACCATCGAGGTTTCCAACTAGTCTTGTCTATGTCGCAGTCTCCCGATAGAAGGCAGCACCTTTCTCAGCCCTTTATCGCAATAAGGACCAGTTCAATGGCGATCGAACGCACTTTCTCCATCATCAAGCCCGATGCCGTCCGTCGTAACCTCATCGGCAAGATCCTGACCAAGTTCGAAGACGCCGGCCTCCGCCCGATCGCGCTCAAGAAGATCCACATGACCCGCGCCCAGGCCGAAGGCTTCTACGCGGTCCATAAGGAACGCCCCTTCTTCGGCGAGCTGGTCGAGCAGATGATTGCTTCCCCCGTCGTCGTGCAGGTTCTGGAAGGCGAAGGCGCCATCCTCAAGAACCGTGACGTCATGGGCGCAACCAACCCGGCAAACGCTGCCGAGGGCACCATCCGCAAGGAATTCGCCCTCTCGATCGGCGAAAACTCCGTGCACGGTTCGGACGCTCCCGAAACCGCTGCCCAGGAAATCAAGTTCTTCTTCAACGACGACGAACTGGTCGGCTGACATGCCCTTCATCAGCGTTCGCATTCTCGAAGGCGCCACCCCGGAACAGAAGTCCGAGGTCATCGCCGGCATTACGGACGTGATGGTCAAGGTGCTTGGCAAGAACCCGGAAACCACGCACATCGTCATTGAGGATGTGCCGCTGGAAAACTGGGGTCACAAGGGCAAGTCGGTCGCCGAGCTGCGCAAGCAGCCCAAGACCTGACAGCCCTCGACGCCTCCAGAAATACGAGGCCGCCCGCCGGGCGGCCTTTTTGCTTGTTTGTGCTACAATCTCGCAAACCACCACAGGGTCATTCCCGCGAAAGCGGGAACCTCTGTTTTGCCGAAGCCTCACCAGAACGGAGGTTCCCGCCGTAGCGGGAATGACTTCGTGTTATTGCGCCAATGATTGGCGGCGCCCAGAAAGTCAAAAATGTCCCTGCCTGAAACCATTCTTGCCCCGCTCGCCCGTGCCCTTGCCTCCAAGGGCTACGAGACGCTGACGCCCGTGCAAGCCGCCATCATCGAAGATGAAACCGCCGGCCGCGATCTGCTCGTTTCCGCTCAAACCGGCTCCGGCAAGACCGTCGCCTTCGGCATGGCCATTGCCCCAACCCTATTGGGTGATGTCGAGCGCTTCACCGAAGTCGGCGCCCCCCTGGCGCTGGTGATTGCCCCCACCCGCGAACTGGCCCTCCAGGTGCAGCGCGAACTCGATTGGCTCTATGCCGAAGCCGGCGCCCGCACTGCCTCCTGCGTTGGCGGCATGGATGCCCGCACCGAGCGCCGCGCCCTTGAACGTGGCGCTCACATCGTCGTCGGCACCCCCGGTCGCCTGCGCGACCACATCACCCGTGGCGCCCTCGATATGTCCGCGCTCCGCGCCGTCGTGCTCGATGAAGCCGATGAAATGCTCGACCTCGGCTTCCGCGAAGACCTCGAATTCATCCTCGACGCTGCCCCCGAAGATCGTCGCACGCTGCTCTTCTCCGCGACCGTGCCCAAGCCGATCGCCCAGCTCGCCAAGACCTTCCAGCGCGATGCCCTGCGCGTTGCCGCCTCCAGCGCCACCGAGCAGCACGCCGATATCGACTACAAGCTGATGCTGGTTCCCGCCGCCGAGCGCGAAAACGCTATCATCAACACGCTGCTCTACTTTGAATCGGTCAACACCATCGTCTTCGCCTCCACCCGCGAAGGCGTCAAACACCTCTCGGCCCGCCTGCACAATCGCGGCTTCGACGTCGTGACCCTCTCCGGCGAACTCTCCCAGTCCGAGCGCACCAATGCGCTGCAGGCCATGCGCGATGGCCGCGCCCATATTTGCGTCGCCACCGACGTTGCCGCCCGCGGCATCGATCTGCCAAATCTTGACCTGGTCATCCACGCCGACCTGCCGACCAATCCCGACACGCTCCTGCACCGTTCGGGCCGCACCGGTCGCGCCGGCCGCAAGGGCACCTGCGTCATCATCGCCCCGATGCATCGCCGTAACGTCGCCCAGCGCATCCTCAAGGGCGCCAAGCTCGACGTCACCATGATGGGCCCGCCCACCGCGAGCGAGATCGACGCCCGCTACCGCGAAGGCATCCTCTCCAACGCCTCCCTCAGCCTGCCGGTCGCGGAGGAAGAGGCCGATTTCGTCGGCCAGCTGCTCGCCCGCTACAGCCCCGAGGCCATCGCCGCCGCCTATCTGCGCCAGCAATTCGCCGCCCGCCCGGCCCCCGAAGATGTCACCGAAAACGCCATGCCGGACCGGCCGGGCGACAAGGACCCGCGTACCCGCGAAAAATTCGAGGGCGGCACCTGGTTCAAGGTCACCGTCGGCCGCAAGCACAAGGCCGAGCCCCGCTGGGTCCTGCCTATGCTGTGCAAGGCCGGCAATGTCACCAAAACGGCCATCGGCTCGATCCGCATTTTCGATACCGAATCCCATTTCGAAGTCGCCGCCGGCAAGGCCGACGCCTTCGCCGCCGCCATCGCGCGCAATGGCTCGGGCGAACGCGGCGTCACCATCTCGGCCATTGAAGCCCCGGGCGAACGTCAGGCCACGCCGCGCCCATCCGGCAAGCGCCCGCCAGGCCCCGTCGAACGCTACGACCCCATGGCTGCCCGTCCCGAACGCACTGACCGCAAGCAGCGCTACGGCTCGTCCACCCTCGGCGCCGAAGACTTCCAGCCCGCGCCCGCCGAGGCACCGCGCCCGCCCCGCAAGGACTTCGACAAGCCCCGCGCCCCCAAGGCTCCCACCAAGGACAAGGGCAAGCCAAAATGGGCCGGCAAGCCCGCTGGCGATGGCGCCCCCTACGCCAAAAAAGACAAGCCAGCCGGCAAAGACCACAAAGCCAAGCGCAAGCCGCAAATCTAAGCCCCCGATCTCTCCACAGCCCCGGAGAGATCCCTCCCCCTATCAGGGGGAGGCTAGGAGGGGGTACTCCAATCCCTCGGCTCCATCGCCTTCCTCCCCTCGATGGGGAGGGACTGAGGGTGGGGTGACGGGAGCCCCAATCCAACGGCCCTTCACAACTCCGTTCCCGCCATCGGCCAGCCCTTTTGTCTCCCTAGTACACCGCCACCCAGCGCACTTCGGAACCCACCTTGCCGACTTCCCCCATTATCATCACCGGCGCCTCCTCGGGCATGGGCAAGGCCGCCGCACTCCAGCTGGCCCAGTTGGGTCACCCGCTCGTCCTGCTGCTCCGCGATGGTCAAAAGGGCAGGGACGCGCACGCCGAAATCGTGCAGCGCTCCGGCAATCGCGCCGTCGAGCTCGAACATGCCGACCTGTCCTCCCAAGCCGATATCCGCGCCGCCGCCGCCCGCATCACCGGGCGCCACAAGCGCCTCGCCGGCTTCATCGCCAATGCCGGCGCCCATTTCAGCGAGCGCACACTTTCCCCCGATGGCGTGGAAATGACGCTCGCCATCAATCACCTCGCCCCGTTCCTGCTCACCCATCTCCTCCACGACGCTCTCAAGGCCCATGGCAGCGCCCGGATCGTGCTCACCGCCTCCAGCCTGCAATTCCCCTTCGACTTCTCCGACTACAATCGCGACCGCGCCTATGACGGCTACCGCGTCTATGGCCAGACCAAGCTCGCCAATGTGCAATTCACCTTCGCCCTGGCTCGGCGCCTCGAAGGCGTCGGCATCACCGTCAATTGCCTCGCCCCGGGCCTCGTCCGCACCGACGTCTACCGCCGCACGCGCGGCGCCGCCCGCTTCCTCGCCCGCACGGTGCTGGCGCCGCTCATGGCCTCGCCCGAAAAAGCCGGCCAAAAACTCGTCCGCCTCGCCACCGATCCGGCCCTGGCGCAAACCTCCGGCGTCTATTTCAAGCATTACAAACCCGCCCGAGCCATCCCCGCCGCCTATGACGAAGCGGTCCAGGAACAGCTCTGGACCCTAAGCGAGCAATTGACCGGCACCACGGCTTAAGATTGTCGTTCAGGCCTAGGGAGCCACGATGCCGTCCCTCCCCCTTGAGGGGAGGGCTAGGGTGGGGGTGCCGCGCCAGCCAAATACTCGATGCAAGGGACTTCAGCACCCCCACCCCTTCACCTTTGCCCCCCAATGTCCTATCTATGGCCCGACGCGAGGACGACCTTGCGCTTTCCAACTTTCCGGCCGGGACGACCCGCCACAGCTAGGAGTAAATCCCATGGCTTGGGTCTATCTCGCCATTGCCGGCATCTTTGAAATGGGTTGGGCCATCGGCCTCAAATATACCGAGGGGTTCACCCGCCCGCTGCCCACCATCCTCACCGTCGGCGCCATGATCATCAGCGTCATCCTGCTCGGCATCGCCCTGCGCGATCTGCCCGTGGGCACCGGCTACGCTGTCTGGACCGGTATCGGCACCGTCGGCACCGCCATCCTGGGCATGTATCTGTTCGGCGACCCCGCCACTGCCGCGCGTCTCGCCAGCATCGGCCTGATCATCGCCGGCATTGTCGGCCTCAAGATTTTGTCCTGATCTTTCAATCCTCTACGGCGCTGGCATGAATCAAAATGCCAGCGCCTTGAATCAATCTGCGAACGCGGCCATCCGCCAATCTGTGACAAAAAGGCCGATGCGCCGCCACGGCATTGCCGCTTCCCGAAATTGTTAATAGCCAAACCCGCGATCCTTGCTAGATTCGGTTTCGTATCCGCCGATCGCGTCGCCGGCCCCCAGTTTTGGAGAGC